>SVSB01000043.1 GCA_015064505.1 Oscillospiraceae bacterium | reverse complement strand
CCGTCTCCACGCCGTTCATCGTAAAGGTTGCGTATACGTTCTCGTAGCTTCCGTTGTCTATAAGGGACTTTGCCACTGCAAAGTTGATGGTCAGATTATGCTGCAACGAAAGGGATGCGCCGGCGAAATGCATATCAACGGGTATGAATCTGATGCCGTTTGCATCCGCATAGGTCTCTGCAAAAGATCCTACGTAGCCGTAGATAATGAGGTTTAACGGGGTATTCAGGAACGCATTCTCGCCGATGCTCGTTACGCTTGCGGGAATTACGATGCTTTCAAGCAAAGTGCAATCGTGGAACGCGTAGTCACCGATATGGGTGGCGCCATCCTCGATCACGGCGGTCTTCATATACTCTCTGTAATTATACCAGCTCTGATGCGAGGTAGCGGTCTTATCGTACATTGCTTCGCTACCGCTGATCACAGTCTCGTTATCCGCGTAGATCACCCACTTCAAATCGCTTCCGCAGCCACCAACCGCAATAAATGAAACGTAATCGTGACCGTTATCCTTTGCATAGGTCTCTGCCGTGGAATCCACGTAAACGTGCATTACGAAATCCTTGTGGGCGTTTTTGAACACGTCCTTGCCGTAAAGAGCGTTTGCAGTGTATACAGTCACCTTTTTGAGGGCGGTGCAATCCGCAAATGCCTCGTCGTCGATATATGCACGGTAGTTATTATTGGTATTACCGTTAACGTTTCCTCCTGCGTTCAGAGTAAACGCCTCAAGAGCAACACAGCCCGCAAAGGCTCTGTAGCCGATGCTGTCAACGGTGGAGGGCAGACTCAGATGCTTGAGTGCGGTACAGCCCTCAAAGGCGTGTGCTTCAATTACCGTGGGCTCAAAATTCACGGACGGAGGCACGTCCATAGTAACGAGCGCGGTGCATCCCGCAAAGGCGTACTCTCCGTATGAAAGAACTGCGGAAGGAAGGATTACGGATGTAAGCTTGGTGCAGTTATAGAATGCGTAATCGCCCACGCGGGTAACGTACGGGCCTGCGCTGACTGCCGTCAGCACGTCGGAATAGCTTGCCCAGGGAGCAGGATTGCTTTCGGAGAAATCGGCAATGGCGCCGCTTCCCTCAATATACAGATGTCCGTCCTCCGCAAGTCTCCAATCGGGTGCGGCTCCGTTTACTCCGCAATAACCCATATCTATGGCGCTGATGAACTTATATCCGCCGTTCGTTGCGTAAGTATTGAGCGCCGAGCCGGATCTTCCGTAGAATCTGAGGGTTGAGGTATAGCAATATGCGAAAGCGTTCTCGCCGATCGTTGCATCGGGATTAAAGAACATAAACGCCGCAAGCTGAGAGCAGCTTGCAAATGCATTGTTACCCAAAGAAGCAACGCTTGCGGGCACTTTTACGGTTTTTAAGGAGGAGCATCCGCTGAAGGCGTAAGCGCCTATTTTGGTAACGCCGTCGGGAATTGTGACAGCGGTTACATAACTGCAACCGCTGAAGGCATAGTCGCCGACGGTGGTAACGCCCTTTGCAATATGGATCTGAGAAAACTTAAGAGCGAACTCGTACCACGGAACGTCCTTGGCAGAGGCAAAATCGGGCATAGCGCCCTTACCGGTTATATTGAGCACGCCGTTGGTAATATCCCAGCTGAGTCCTTCGCCGAAGTCGCCGCAAAGCTCAAGCTCCTTGAAGGTATGACCGTAGCTGCTTGCGTAGGACTGAGCGGTGGAATTAAGGAAGCCGTAGATCACAAGATCCTCAGCGCAGTCCTTAAAGGCATCGGTATAGATGGACGCGGAGCTGTTGTATACGTATACGGAGCTGAGATTCTTGCAGCCCTCAAAGGAGTTTGCGTAAACGTACCTTACGGTTGACGACAGCGCAACGGAGGTAAGACCCGTGCAGCCCTGGAACGCCTTGTTGGAAACGGAGGAGGTAGCTGTGCCGAATTTTATGCTTGAGATATCGGAGAAGGCAAAGGCACCGTATCCGACAGTAGTAATTTCATCGGGGATAACGTAGCTTTCTCCCGTTTTTGCCGCAGGATATTGGATGAGAGATTTTGTACTTCCGTAGCTGTAGTAAAGAACGCCGTCAACGTCCTTGTATCGGGTATTTGCATCGTCCACGTTGATGCTCTTAAGGGAAGTGCATCCGAAGAAGGCGTAATTACCCGCGGAGGCAAATGCGGAATGGATATTTACCTCCTCAAGTGCCTTTGCGCCGCTGAACGCATAGCCCTGACAAGAGGTAACTCCTGCGGGGAAGGTGTACGAAGTGTCCTTCTTTCCCGCGGGATACTGATATATGGAGGTCTTGGTGTTGTTAAAGAGAATTCCATCCTCTGCAACGTACTTGGTATTCCCCTCCGCAACGGTAATGGCGGTAAGGGATTCACAGCCGCCGAAGGCACCCGCAACTATGCTGGTTACGCTTGCGGGAATGTGGACGGAGGTGAGAGAGGTGCAGTTATAGAACGCATTTGCGCCGATGAAGGTTATGGCGTCGGGAAGGTCTGCAGACTTGAGAGAGGTGCAGTTTTGGAACACATAACCGGGGATGCGCGTGACTCCTGCGGGGATATCAATGCTTTCAAGGGAGGAGCAACCGTCAAAGGCGTAGTCGGAGATGGAGGTAACGGAGCTCGGAACGGTTATATCGGTAAGGGAGGAGCATCCCTGGAAGGCGTAATTGCCTATACCCGTAAGTTCATTGTGAAGCTCAACCTTTTCAAGAGACGAGCAATCCTTGAACAGCTGGCTTGCCACGGACTTTACGCCAACGGGGATCTTTGCGCTCGTAAGTGATGAGCAACCGCTGAAAACGTACGCACCCAAGCTCGTTACCCCTGCGGGGATATCCACTTCAACGAGCGCGGAGCAGTTTGTAAACGCAGACGCACCGATGGACGTGACCGTATCGGGCAAGTCAACGCTTTTCAGAGAGGTGCAGTTGGTGAAAAGATTTGAAGGTATCAGGGTAATGCTCTTAGGTATCGCGATGCTTTCAATGGATGCGCAACCCGAAAAGGCGTTGGAGCCCAAAGAAGTGACCGATTCGGGTACCGAGATATCGGAAAGCACCGAGCAACCCTTGAAGGCACTGTCACCTATGGAGGTGATGCCGCTTGGAAGCTCCACGCTTTCAAGAGAGGTACAATTATTGAAAACGCCGTTAGCAACAGCCGTGATCTTTGAGGGAATCTTTACGGTCTTAAGAGACGCGCAGCCGTTGAAGGCGTAGGTGCCGATGCTCGTTACCGTCTCGGGGATCGATATACTGTTGAGGGCGGGGCAATTAGCAAAGGCGTTTGCACCGACGGTCAAAAGAGCAGAGGGGAGCGTGACGCTCTCAAGAGAGCTGCAGTTATCAAAGAGAGAGGTGGAAAGAGCGGTTATCCTCTCGGGGAGCTTTATGCTTTTCAGACCCGAGCAAAGATTGAACGCATAGTTTCCGACGGTCTTTACCGTTGCGGGAAGCTCAATACCCTCAAGAGAGGTACACTTCTGGAACGCATAATCTCCGATAGTTGCGAGGTTCTTTGGGAGGGTAATATCCGTAAGAGAGGCACAGCCGTCAAAGGCATAGGTTCCTATGCTCGTTACCGTATCGGGAAGCGTGATGCTCTTAACGGAGGTAACGTTCTGAAAAGCCTTAGTGATAACGCCCGTTGCGCTTCCATTTAATACAACGGTCTCAAGAGCGGAGCAGCTGCCGAAGCAGGCGGGGACGTTTGCGCTTGCGATGTTCAGCTCAAGGGACTTCAGAGAAGAGCAATTATAGAACGCCGCGGTACCGACGCTTGTAAGCTCTGCGCCGAGGGAAAGGCTCTTAATAGAGGTGCAATTGCTGAAGACGTAAGTGCCTATGCTCATTTTTCCCGAGGGGATATTTACGTTGCTGAGAGCAGAGCAATAACTAAAGGCGTAATTTCCTATCTGGGTAACGCTTGCGGGCACTTCAACGCTTTCCAAAGCGGAGCAATAACCGAAGGCGTACTGATATATTGCAGTAACGGTAGAAGCTATGGAGACCTTCTCCGCACTTGTGCAATTGTAAAAGGCGTAATTACCTATGGAGGTAATACCTTCTTCAATCGTGATCGCGGTGATGCTGTCCCTGTAGCTCTTCCAGGGCGAACTGCTTGAAGAGTATCCGTACATAACACCTTCGCCGGATATCACAAGCTCACCGTCGGGATAATACTCCCAGGTAGCAGTAGCGCCGCATTTTCCGCTTGCTGTAGGAACCCTATCCTCTGCCGATGCCGTAACGGCAAAAAGGGAGAAGGCAAGCAACGCCGCCAGAAAAATGCCCAAAAGGGCGAAAGCTCTCTTTTTCATGATGTTCTCCTAAAAATAGTATGTTAAACCGCCTGATCCACAGGATGAAATAAGTATACGCTTACATTTTACATCAGCAAAAAGTCAATTGCAATACATTATAATAATATATTTTAAAGCAAAAGCGCGATTGCTTTCCGCAATCGCGCTCTTTCTCTATTGGTATCAGCCAATTATCTTTTTCATCTCCGCAGCAAGGTGCTCCGCAATGATGCGGTGGCCGGGACGCAGAGGATGAAGGGGTACCTCGGGCACCCATCCCGTGGAATCGATAAAGTGGATATTCTCTCCGTTCTCGGCGTTATATTCGGCAATGAACCTGCCGAGCCTTTCGTGGAAGGCGCCGCAGAAGGCGGAAAGGGAGATTATGACCGCATTGGGATTATGCTTACGCAGAAGCTTCAGCATCTCGCCGTATTTGGCGATATACTCGTCCTCCGTATGTATGCGGTCGTTTGCGCCGTGATTGAGCACTATTACGTCACAGCTGTGGGTAATGGGAGAACCCTCGTAATTAAAGGGATAGGATATGGGGGCGGCGGGAACTCTGCCCTTGCCGGGGCGGGTAAGTCCCACTGCACCGAAGCCGCAGATATAGGGGCGCATATCCAGCATCTCCGCCGCAAGCCACGCGTAAGTGGCTGTGGCGTCGTCCTGAAAGGCACGGTTATGCTCGTCTATATCGCAGGCGGGAGCCTTTGCGTAATCAATATCCACGAGCACGCCCTCGGTAATGCTATCGCCCACGAACTCAACGGTCTTTCTGTTATCGGGCTTAAGAGTGCCGCTTCCCTCCGCGGCGTAGCCGCAAAGGGCAAGGGCGTTATGCACGGGATTTCTCCAGCGGCTTAAAGCCTCCGTGCTTGATTTATATATTACTCTGCAGGTGTGCTCACCCTCGGGGGCAAACACGCGCAGGCGGCGGTCAAGGGAGGTCTCCTGGATCGCTCCCCCGTCCGTCTGTATCAGAATATGAGGATAGGGATGCTCGTTGTGCTCAAGATCGAACACAAGCTCAAGTATGCTTCCCTTCCACGCTATCTCAAAATACGCACCCGGGTTGGTTGTAAGGCAGTACGCCTCGCTCCTTACGTCCCATCTGCCCGTAAGACGGACGGAGGGATCGCGGTAGGAAAAGAAATTCTGCATTATTTTCCTCCGCCTATAAGCTGATCCACTCCCTTCTTCATTACCTCTGCAAGCTTAACGTAGCCTGCGTTGTTGGGATGGAGCTTATCCCTGTAATAGGTGGTGTTGCCGTAAGGCTTATACTCGGTGTTCGCATCGTAGAGAACCACGAAGTCCTTGAATTCCTCCGCCATCTGCTTCTGCACGGGGATAATGTACTGATCCACCTGCTGAGTTCTCTCCGCGTTATCCCAGCGGTAAAGGGCGGTGGTCATAATTATCTTTGCTTCGGGGAATCGCTTGTGCATATCATTGAGCATGGTGCGGTAATAAGTAATAAAACCGCTCTTGCCGTCGGGCATAAGGGCCGCGTTGTTGGTTCCGAGAGCAAGCACGATAACGTCGGGATCAAACTGGATAAGGGCGTTATATACGCAGGAGTTGAGATATCTGTTGTAATTTGCACCAACGTAGGATCCGGGATAACCGAAGTTACCTACCACCGCATCGGTGCCGTACATCTTCTGCATCTGGTTGGGATAATAGAAGTTTTCCTTTGCGTAAAGGTAACCGTTCTCGTTTGCGTCCGTTGCGCAGGTTCCGAAGGTGATACTATCACCGCAGCAAGCGATACGCAGAGGTCTTTCGTAATTGGTTGCGGTGCCGTTTACGCTGTCAAAATGCTGTGCTTTTGCGGCGTCAACGCCCGTGATCGCAGTCTTTCCAAGCATACCGAATGCGCCAAAGGTAAGACCGCCGTTGAAATTGCCGCCCGTAACGTTAACGGTGTAGCTTCCGTATGCGGAGGTATCGCCGGGAACCTGAAGAGCGTTTATAACGGAGGCGTTATCCGCGGTAAAATCACCGCCGCTGATGTTCAGGGTAACGTTTGCTTCAAAGCGCACGTCGCGGCCGAACTGGGTTCCGTCGGTACCCTTCTTGTCGGTATCGCCCGTGAAGTTATAATATCTGCCGATCTTTCCTATACCGTATACGGGGCATTTGATAACGCCGCCGGAGATATTGAGAGTAACGCTGCCCTTGGAGTAGTTATGGCCTGCGGCGGAAACGCCAAGACCCTCGATATCGTCCGCTCTTGCGGTGGATAAGAACTCCGCGGTGCCGCCGATGTTTACGGTCATATTTCCGTTATAGGTACCCACGGGAGAGAAATATCCCTCTCTGAAGTTACCGCCGATAAATGCGTTCCACTTACCGGAATAAACGTTTACGGTAATATCGCCCGTGTGGCTTACGGTTCTTGCGGTATATCTGGGATCCACCTTAAGGGAGGTATCCTCAACGTTATATCCGACTACCAGATTAATGTTTCTTGAAGAGGTGCTGACAACGTCCACGTTTTCCCCGATGGTGAAGTTATGGAAGTTGAAGCAGAGGTTAGCGCCCGCACCGGTGGCACGGATGTTTATATTCTCAAACACCGTATCGCAGTTAAGGGAGAGAACGTAGCCCATGCGGAATACGGCGCTGTTCTTTTCGCCGTAATTAACTCCGTTGTGAACGGTGGTGAATATTACGGTGCCGTTATACTTGGGAAGCTCCTCGTTAAGTCCCATCTTAACGCTATTCACTATAACGATGCGCTCTCTGTCCTCGGCAAGGAGCTCGAAGGCAGCCTTATAAGTAAGAACGGCAGTTGCCTCAGTCAGACCGTCGTTATCGTCGTTTCCGTTAACGCCGTCAATAAAAATTACCTTTTCCACAGGCTTGGGTGCCTCGGTAACGGGCTCCGTGGTATCGGGGGCGGGCTCCGTGGTTACGGCGCCGTCGGTGGTACCCGCCGCAGGGGGCGTTTCCGTGCCGCAGGAGCCGAGCATAAGGAGTGCCAAAGCAAAGCAGATCACAGTCAAAAACTTCTTGAGCATTTTCTTTTCCTCACATGTTGATATGTTGTAATAAACCGTACCTCGCGTAAGCAAAGTACTCCTTTTATATTTTACTACAAGCTTTGCCCGCTGTCAACACGGTAAGGCTTTTTCGGTTATAGCATACCAAGTCTTTTTACCGCGTTTTCCCCGCATATAAGCTTGCAATGCTCTCTTACGTATTCCTCTGCCAAGAGAAAATCCACCTTGTTTCCCCGCTCCCTTGCCGCCGCAAGGCTTGCATCGTCCGCCAAAGGCAGCAAAAGAAATACCGCCTCACCTTCCGTATACGCATCGCTTGCACAGTACGGCGGCAGGCTTTTGCACGCATCGATCAAGGAGGATACGGAATCAAACCTGAACACGGCGCATCCCCGTACTTTTTCCTCCGGGCGCGAAGTCCTGCTGATGAAAAGCTCACAGCCGCCGTCACTCCCCTTATATATCCTCACGAAAACTCTTTCTCCGCAATAGTCAACTCCCGTTTCTTTTTTTACTGCTTCAAGTATTTTTTTGACCGCGTGCCTTGCGCCGCAGTAATGCTCCCCGTCCCCCTCGGGCACGGTTATGCCGTAATCCTCAAGTTCTTTTTCGGTGAGCGTGACCTTTAAATTATTTGCGCTTATCCTTACAAGCTCCATATAAAATCTCCCTTGCGCTATACTACCATTATAGCGGCAAGGGAGAAAATCGCCATTGATCAAAGCTTTTTTGCGGTGCGAAAAAACAGCCGCTTCAGCTTTTTCCCGTCAAAGGGGATAAGGGGATAGAGATAGAACCTCGTACCCGCCACGGTCTTATTGGTGCAGAGCATCAGGATAATAAGTCCGACTCCCGAAAGAAAACCCCAAATGCCAAAAACGGCGGAAAGGATTACCAGCATAATGCGCAAAAATTTAAAGGCAAACCCAAGCTCCACGCCGGGCTGTGCAAAGCTGACCACGGACACGAACGCCATATAAAGAATGACCTCGGGTATCATCCACCCCACGTCCACGGCAAAGTCACCCAGTATCAGTCCCGCAATGGCGGAAAGGGATCCTGCCAAAAGCGAAGGGGTATTGAGAGACGCAAGCTTGAGTGCGTCTATAATGAAATCCGCCAGCAGAAGCTGTGCCACAAGAGGCAGTCTTGCTTCCTCCTCGGGAACGAGAAACGCAAGCCACCCGGGCAGATACTCGGGGTTACTTACCCCAAGGAGCCACAGCGGCGTGAAAAATACCGTAAGCAAAAATGCAATATGCCGCACTATGCGGAGATAGCATCCCGTAAGGGGTGGGAGAGCGTAATCGTCCGTTTCCTGCATGAAATCAAATACAGATGTGGGAAGTATCATTGCGGAGGGGGAGGTATCGCAGAAAATCAGCACGTTCCCCTCCATCAGCTGAGCCGCCGCCGTATCGGGGCGCTCCGTATATCTGACCTTTGGAAAGGGATTGTACCACCGCCTTTTAACCAGCACCTCCGCAAGGCTCTGCTGCCCCATAACGAGGGATTCGCACTGCGCATCCCGAAGCATATTTTTTATTTTTTCCACGAACGCGCCGTCTGCCCTGCCCTCCATATAAGCAACGCAAACGTCCGTTGCACTGCTTGAACCCACGGCAGAGTAGGAGAAAACGAGGGAAGGGTCCCTTATGCGGCGGCGCACCAGAGCGGTGTTGAAAATAAGAGTTTCAACGAAGCCGTCGTGGGCGCCCTGAAGCACCTTATCGGTTTCGGGCTCTGCCGTGGGACGGGCGGGATAGGTACGTGCGTCCACGATAACGGCGCTGTCCTTAAAGGAAGAGCCGAGCATTACGGTAGCTCCCGACAGCACCATTCGGCACAAAAGCTCTGCATCTCCGCTTTTGTCCGCCTCCACGTATGGCACGTGGCGGGCAACGAAGCTGTCCGCATCGGGCAGCTTTTTCACCGTGTAAAAATGCTGAATGAGCCTCAGCATAGTTTCGTCCTTTATCATTCCGTCTATATAATAAAGCGTGAGCTCACCGTCCTCAATCACCACGGTTTTTTTAATGAGATCAAAGCTTTTGCCGACATTCAGCATTGTGTCAAGGATTTTTATATTGCTTCGGTAATCTACGCACAGCGCACTTCCCTCCATTTTTCCTCCGTTTACATATGCTTATTTTGATTTTTATCTATTATTTGTTTTGATATATAGTATTTATAAATTGAGTTTGTCTAATATAATTATCGAATATTATCTGAATTATCTGCGTTTTTGGGCTGATTCCGGCGTTTTTTTCCCGCATCAGCCATTTCCCGCAGAGCGGAAAGAGCCTCCCCTATTCCTCCGATCTCGTCAATAAGTCCGATGCTTACGGCAAGCTTGCCGTCTATTATACTGCCCACGTCGTTTGCCATCTCGTCCGTATTCATCATCATTCTCCTCAGCTCCGCCTTATCCGCTCCGCTGTGTCCGTCAAGAAAATCAAGTATCCTTTCCTGCATCCGCTCAAAATAATAAAAGCTTTGGGGAACGCCGATAACGGTGCCGCTGGAACGGACGGGGTGGATGGTCATGGTTGCGCTCTCCACGATAAAGGAGCGGTCTGCGCTGACGGCAAGAGGAATACCGATACTGTGTCCTCCCCCAAGAACGAGAGATACCGTGGGCTTGGTGAGGGAAGCTATCATCTCCGCGATAGCAAGTCCCGCCTCCACGTCGCCGCCCATGGTGTTCAGAACCACGAGCACGCCTTCAACCTCCCTGTCCTGCTCTATTGACACAAGCAGGGGAATAAGGTGCTCGTACTTGGTTGCCTTCTGGGAGCTGTCAAGCACGTAATGCCCCTCCACCTGACCTATCACCGTTATCAGGGCAAAGCGCTTATCAAGCACCGCCCCAAGCTCCTTAACTTCCTCCGCACAGCTTCCCTTCTCCTCTTTTGCATTGCCGCCTTCCTGCGGTTCCTCTGCCATTTTATAAACGCTGTTTTCGTTCATGCTCTTCTCCGTTTTCATTCTTATTATTATCCTTTTTCGGATATTATTCCCCACAGCTCCAAAAACATACGCGACATATTTTGTGTGAAACGTTTTTCACACAAGAAACAAGTTGTAAGCACCCGTTTCAAAGTCTTTCGGGGGCTACTGCCAAGCATAGCTTACTATTTTGCTCTAAACAAAACAATCATTGACACAGAGGGATATATATAGTATAATTATTAGTCGTACCCACAATATACAGACTTTTTTTGCACGAAAGGATACAGTTATATGAAATGCCCTTCCTGCGGACACATTGAAAGTAAGGTTCTGGACAGCAGACCCATAAACGACAACGCAAGCATACGCAGACGCAGAGAATGCCTTGTTTGCCAAAGGCGCTTTACCACCTACGAAGTCATAGACAACATACAGTTGACCGTAGTGAAAAAGGACGGCACCAAGGAATTTTTTGACCGCCGCAAGATCGCTTCCGGTATTCTTAAGGCGTGCCACAAGCGCCCCGTTGACGCAGAAGCTCTGGCAACGGAGGTGGAGAGCGAGCTTACCAATTCCCTGCGCGGCGAGGTAACCTCCGACGAGATAGGCAAGACCGTACTGCAAAAGCTCCGCAAGCTTGACGCGGTATCCTACATTCGCTATGCATCCGTATATCGCGATTTTGACGATATAAAGAGCTTCCTTGACGAGCTTGAAACCATAAATAACAATAAGTAAGAGCAAGATAATGACTATACTTTCGGTATCAAACGTGTCGCTCGTGTTCGGCACGGACGTAATACTTGAGGATATAAGCTTTTCGGTAAACGAAGGGGACAGGGTTGGTGTTGTAGGCCGTAACGGCGCGGGCAAGACCTCCCTTTTCCGTATTCTTCTGGGGGAGGAAATTCCCACTACGGGTAGCTTCTCCTACGCAAGAGGAAAGTCCGTCGCCTGCCTTGAGCAGAACTCCTGTGCGGAGGCGGACCCCGATCTTACGGTAACCGAATATATGTACCGCGGCGTGCCCGAGATCATTTCCCTGGAGGCTGAAATTAAAGCCACAGAGAGCCTTTTTGAGCAGGATGGCGGTGCTTCTCTTGCTTCACGTTTAAACGATCTGAACGAGAAATTTACCGCAATGGGCGGCAGACATTACAGAAGCCGCTGCGACAGTCTGCTCACCAAAACCGGATTTGACGAAGCGGACAGAAAGAATCCCCTATCCGCGCTTTCGGGCGGTCAGCGCACACGCCTCGCCCTTGCCCGTATTCTTTTCTCCGAGCCCGATATCCTGATGCTGGACGAGCCCACCAACCACCTTGATGCGGATACGCTTTTCTGGCTTGAAGGCTTCCTTGCACAGTATAAAAAGACCCTTATCGTTATCTCCCACGACCGATATTTTCTTGACAGAGTCACGAACAAAACTCTCGTTGTGGAAAATCTCCGCGCAAAGCTATACCCCGGCAACTATTCAAAGACAGAGGAGCTGCGCGATGCGGAGCGCACCTTTGAGGAAAAGCGCTGGAAGCTTCAGCAAAAGGAGATAGCGCGCATAAAAGCTCATATAGAGCAACAGCGCCGCTTTGGGCGGGAGCGCAACTTCGTTACCATCGCCAGCCGCGAGAAGGCGCTTGCCAGAATGGAGCTTTACGCACGCCCCGCCGCCGAGCAAAGAAGCATGCGCCTTGAATTCAAGACTGCGGAAACGGGCGGAAACGACGTTTTGACCATAAGAAAGCTCACCATGGGCTTTGAGGGCAAGCCTCTGTTCTCAAACGTTGATCTTGACGTCAAGCGCGGCGAGCGCCTCTTCATCGTCGGCGCCAACGGCGTGGGCAAATCCACCTTGATGCGCATTATCTGCGGCAAGCTTGCCCAAAACAGCGGAAGCATCATCCACGGTGTCGGCATAAAACAAGCTTACTACGATCAGGAAAATCACGGTCTTAGCAACTCCAACACCGTGTTCTCCGAGCTTGCAGATGCTTACCCACAAAAAAAAGAGGTGGAGCTTCGCTCCCTCCTCGGGCAGTTTCTGTTCAGAGGCGAGGACGTGTTTAAGTCCGTCAGCACACTTTCGGGCGGCGAAAGATGCCGTCTTACCCTTGCAAAGCTTATGTGGTCGGAGGCTAATCTTCTGATTCTGGACGAGCCCACAAACCACCTTGACATAAACTCCAAGGAAGCTCTTGAAGCGGCACTTGAGGAATTTGAAGGCACGGTTATCGCCGTAAGCCACGACAGATATTTTATCGACAAGCTGGCAACCAGGATAGTCGAGCTGCTGCCCGCAGACAGAGGCGGCATACTCTCTTACCCCATGACCGCAGACGACGATTACAACAGCTTCCGCGAGTTCCGCAACGCCGATGCGGAAAAGCACGCCGCAACCGTTACAGGCACGAATGAATCCGAAGCGGAGGGCAAGAACGATTATCTGCGCCGCAAGGAAGAAGCTGCTGCCAAAAGGAAGGCAGAAAAACGAAAGCAACAGCGGGAAAAGCGCACGGCAGAGCTGGAAGAGCTGCTCCCTGCCCTTGAAAAAGAAATGTACGACCCGAACACTGATTACGTCCGCGCCGCAGAGCTTCAAAAGCAGATCTCGGAGCTTGAAGAGGAGCTTATGGCACTCTACGAAGAAGCGGAAAGCGAAGAATAGGGAGATAGAAAACGAAGAAGGTTAGAGAATGATGGATAACGAAGAAGGTTAGAGAACGATGGATAACGAAGAAGATTAGAGAACGATGGATGACGCGGGGGATTTCTTGAAAGAAATCCCCCGCACCCCCTTAGAACTTCAAAAGGGATAATTATAAAGGATAATAAAGGGTGGTAGGGGCAACCATTAGCCTTCCCCTTGAGGGTTTCGCGGGAGTGAATTGATGTTCGGGGTACAGCACGCCCGTAGGGCGAGCGATAGATTTTTCCTTTTTTCGCAACGCAAGTTGCGCCAAGAGCCGCGAAAGGACCGACCCGCAGTACCGAACCCCGAAGGGGTGAGAAGCGCCGCTTGCGGTGCCTGAAAAGGAGACAAGGGGGACCGCGATAGCGGTGGATGAGGTGTACTTGTAAGTCAAACTATCTTAAGGCCCCTTTGTGCAAAGGGGGCTCCGCGAAGCGGTGGGGGATTGTTTTTCGTCGATTACAATCCCTCCGCCTCGTTCCTCGGCACCTCCAAAGCACCAAGGCGATGGCGCTTCGCGCGCTCACCCTTTGGACGAACAGCAGCCTCAACGTATGCTATGATTGGTCATCCGCATTTTCATTGCAACAAAAAAACGATCCCCTTAAAGCGAGCTTGATTTCAAGCCGATTTTAAGGGGATCTTTCATATGTTAATTACGCGAGCATTTTTCCGCGTCGATTGCAAGCACCAGCATCAATGCGCACAGTGCATCCTTGGGGTCGCGCACGTCGATAACGTAGGTATCCGTCCAGTTGAAAAGCTCCTTTGATATCACTGCCACGGTACTTCCCGAGCTGTTCTCTATGGTATAATCCCATTCAAAGACGTCCCCCTCCACATGCCAGCCCATAAAGTCTATATCGTAGCTATGGCGGAAGAAGGCAAACTCCTTGCTGATGCATCCCGCATACTCCTCCCCGAAGTACAGCTCAAAGCAAGGAGTGAAGGTCAGCACCTTCTGCTTTACGGTGCCCACCTCCCTGTCTTTGCTATCGTATATCTTTAGGCAATGCCCCCAGGAGGGTTCGCCCTGGACCGTATAGACCGTATTACCCGCATCGTCGTATATATCGTAAGCGTGGAACCAGGAAAACATTCTCTGCTTAAAAAGCAATCTCATAACAAACCTCCCAACGTTACTGTGCCTATTCTACCATATAAGCCTGCCCTTTGCAAGTACCGTCGGAAAAGCAAAAAAGCCGTTCCGCGGTGCGGAACGGCTTTTTGATTTAATAATTGCTTACTCCTCGCTTGCAACCTTGTGGACCTGAATGTCATTATAGCACTCAAGACCTGTACCTGCGGGAATGAGCTTACCGATGATAACGTTCTCCTTAAGTCCGAGAAGATTATCCACCTTACCTCTGATAGCAGCCTCTGTAAGAACCTTGGTGGTCTCCTGGAAGGATGCGGCAGAGAGGAAGGACTCCGTCTGGAGAGATGCCTTGGTGATACCGAGAAGCACGGGGGATCCGATTGCGGGACGAACCGTCTCGCCTGCGTCTATGCGGCTCTGGATCTTCTCGTTTGCCTCGCGGAAGTCGGTGAGCTCAACCATTGCGCCGAGAAGCAGATCGGTATCTCCCTCGTCCTCGATGCGAACCTTGCGGGACATCTGACGGGCAATAACCTCAATGTGCTTATCGTTAATGATGATCTCCTGAGAACGGTAAACCTTCTGAACCTCGCGTACGATATAATCGAACACTGCGTCCAGACCCTGAACGCGGAGAATATCTGCGGGAGCCTTGTAACCCTCGGTCATACCCTGACCTATAACGACCTTATCGCCATCCTGAACCTTGATATGCATACCGAAGGGAATGGGATACGCTACCTCGCGGCCGTCCTCACCCGTGATTACGATATTGCGCATGCGCTTATCCTCACGAATGGTGATGGTACCGTCGATCTCGGCGATAGCAGCGGTCTTCTTGGGACGGCGAGCCTCAAAGAGCTCCTCGATACGGGGAAGACCCTGGGTAATGTTAGCACCTGCGATACCACCGGTATGGAAGGTACGCATGGTAAGCTGAGTACCGGGCTCACCGATGGACTGAGCGGCGATAATACCGACAGCCTCACCCACGTTCACCTTCTTGCCGGAGGCAAGGTCGGAGCCGTAGCAATGTGCGCAAACGCCGCGCTTAGCCTCGCAACGGAGGATGGAGCGAACGTTAACCTCGGTGATACCTGCGTCTACGATCTGCTTTACCTGCTCGGGGCTGATCATAGTGTTATCGGGAACGATGACCTCACCGGTCTCGGGATGAACAACGTCACCGATAACGAATCTGCCGCCGAGACGGTCGGCAAGAGACTCGATGACCTGCTGCTCGTGCTCGCTGGAGCCGAGACGGTCGTTCTCCTCGTAGATAGCGGAAACAAGCAGACCGTGCTTGGTGCCGCAATCCTCTTCACGAACGATAACCTCCTGAGAAACGTCAACGAGACGGCGGGTAAGATATCCGGAGTCTGCGGTCTTAAGAGCGGTATCGGAAAGGGACTTACGGGATCCGCGGGCACCGATGAAGTAATCCAGAATGTTAAGACCCTCACGGAAGTTAGACTTGATCGGGATCTCCATTGTCTGACCGTTCGTAGCAAACATAAGTCCGCGCAGACCGGCAAGCTGACGGAGCTGGCTGGAGTTACCGCGGGCTCCGGAGTCGATCATCATCTTAATGGGGTTATAGGGGTTGAAGCCCTTCTGGAGGGCGTCGGTGATCTCCTTGGTGGTGGACTCCCAAGTGCTGATAACGCGGTCGTAGCGCTCGCGATCGTCAAGCTCACCTTCGTTGAAGTACTCGGTGATCTCCTCAACCTTTTCCTCCGCAGCCGCAATGAGTGCGTTCTTTTCGGGAGGAATGGTCATATCGTATACGGATATGGACAGGGAGCTGATGGTGGAATATTTGAATCCGGTTGCCTTGATATCGTCAAGAACCTCGGCAGCCTTGGTAAGACCGTGCTTCTTTATGCAACGGTCAACGATCTCGGTGAGCATCTTCTTCTTTGCAACGAACTCAACCTCAAGACGGAAGTCGTTTGCGGGGTCGGAACGGTCAACAAAGCCCAGATCCTGGGGAATGTTGTTGTTGAAGATAAGCTTACCAAGGGTACAGTCAATAACCTTGTGTCTGATCTCGCCGTTAAACTCCTTGGCTACGCGAACCTTGATCTTAGCCTGGAGGGTGATCTCGTGGTTCTGGTAAGCCATCATTGCTTCATCAAAGTCTCTGAAGCACTTACCCTCGCCGATCTCACCGTCTCTGTCCATGGTAAGATAGTAGGAGCCGAGGATCATATCCTGAGAAGGAACCGCAACGGCGCGTCCGTCAACGGGCTTCAGCAGGTTGTTTGCGGAGAGCATAAGGAAGCGCGCCTCTGCCTGTGCCTCTGCGGAAAGAGGTACGTGAACAGGCATCTGGTCACCGTCGAAGTCGGCGTTGAACGCGGTACATACAAGGGGATGGAGCTTGATTGCTCTACCCTCTACAAGCACGGGCTCAAATGCCTGAATGGAAAGACGGTGCAGAGTAGGTGCACGGTTAAGAAGCACGGGGTGCTCCTTGATAACGTACTCCAGTGCATCCCAAACGTCCGCATTCACGCGGTCGACCTTCTTCTTTGCTTCCTTGATGTTGGACGCCTTATTCGTCTCAACAAGGCGCTTCATAACGAAAGGCTTGAAGAGCTCCAGAGCCATCTCCTTGGGAAGACCGCACTGGAATATCTTAAGACTGGGTCCAACGACGATAACGGAACGTCCGGAATAGTCAACGCGCTTACCGAGAAGGTTCTGACGGAAGCGACCCTGCTTACCGCGGAGCATCTCGGAAAGGGACTTAAGGGGACGGTTGCTGGGGCCGGTTACGGGCTTGCCGCGGCGGCCGTTATCAATAAGGGCGTCTACAGCCTCCTGAAGCATACGCTTCTCGTTACGGATAATAATAACGGGAGCGCGCATCTCCATCAGCTTGCGCAGACGGTTGTTTCTGTTTATAACGCGGCGGTACAGGTCGTTTAAGTCGGAGCACGCAAAGCGTCCGCCGTCCAGCTGTACCAGAGGACGAAGCTCGGGGGGAAGCACGGGCACAACGTCAAGCACCATCCACTCGGGGCGGTTGCCGGACTTGCGGAACGCCTCAACAACGTCAAGACGCTTGATGAGCTTCAGCTTCTTCTGACCGTTAGCGGTGAGAAGCTCTTCCTTGAGCTGAGCGGAAAGCGCATCAAGATCAAGCTCGCAAAGCAGCTCCTTGATAGCCTCCGCACCCATTCCAACACGGAAATCGTTCTCGAACTTTTCCTTGAGCTCACGGTACTCGGCGTCGGAGATGGGAGTTCCCTTCTCCAAAGCGGTGCTGCCGGGATCAAGAACTATATAGCTTGCAAAATACAGTACGCGCTCAAGCTGACGGGGGGAGATATCAAGCAGCACGCCGATACGGGAGGGGATGGCACGGAAGTACCAGATGTGGCTGACGGGGGCCGCCAGCTCGATGTGACCCATTCTCTCGCGGCGGACCTTCTTGGTGGTTACCTCAACTCCGCACTTGTCGCATATCTTGCCCTTGTGGCGCTGTCTTTTATACTTGCCGCACTGGCACTCCCAGTCCTTGGAAGGTCCAAAGATCTTTTCGCAGAAAAGACCGTCCTTTTCGGCTTTGAGAGTTCTGTAGTTTATGGTTTCGGGCTTTTTAACCTCACCGTGAGACCAGCTTCTGATCATGTCGGGGGAGGCAAGACCGATCTTTATGGAACTGAAAACATTCTTATCCATCTATTTTCACCTTGCTTATCACTTCGGGCGATAAGCTCCTCTCGCAAAAATTAGGAAATGCGGCTGACTTACTCCTCGTCACCGTAATCGTCGTAATCGTCGCTGTTGTCATCGTCTCCAAGGCGGATTCCGAAGTTGTCGTGATCCAGATCGTCAACGATGTCCTCGCCCTTCTCGGAGAAGGAATCAAACAGATCGTCCGTTTCAACGAGCTCACCCAGATCCTCGTCGCTGACGTAGGTGGGAGTTTCCAACTCGTCCTCGTACTCAACGAGCTCAACCTCGTTGCCCTCGCTATCCAGAACGCGGATGTCGAGAGAGAGAGACTGAAGCTCCTTAACAAGCACCTTGAAGGACTCGGGGATTCCGGGGCTGGGGATGTTCTGACCCTTAACGATAGCCTCGTAGGTCTTAACGCGTCCGGTAACGTCGTCACTCTTAACGGTGAGGATCTCCTGGAGGGTGTAAGCGGCACCGTATGCCTCAAGTGCCCAAACCTCCATCTCGCCGAAGCGCTGTCCGCCGAACTGTGCCTTACCGCCAAGAGGCTGCTGGGTAACCAGAGAGTAAGGACCGGTGGAACGTGCGTGGATCTTATCGTCAACCAGGTGGTGAAGCTTGAGATAATACATAACACCGACGGTTACGGGGTTGTCGAAGGGCTCACCGGTGCGGCCGTCGTAAAGCACGGTCTTGCCGTCAACGACGCGCAGCTTGCCCTCTGCGTACAGTCTGTCGTAGCGCTCGGGATCATCCGCACGCACGATATCTCTGTATGTCTTGCCCTCTGCATCGGGCTCGTCAAGAAGCTCGATAACGTCCTTACCGTCAACGTTTTCGTTATACTTGATCTCGCGCCACAGACCTGCCTTCTTCAGCTGCTCGAGAATGTCCATCTCGTTTGCGCCGTCGAATACGGGGGTCATAAACTTAAGTCCGAGCTTTCTTGCGGCCATACCGAGATGCACCTCAAGAACCTGACCGATGTTCATACGGGAAGGAACGCCCAGAGGGTTAAGCACGATATCAAGGGGAGTACCGTCGGGAAGGAAGGGCATATCCTCGGGAGGAAGGATGCGGGATACGACACCCTTGTTACCGTGGCGACCTGCCATCTTATCTCCGACGGAGATCTTTCTCTTCTGCGCGATATAAATGCGCGCAACCTTGTTTACGCCTGCGGGAAGCTCGTCGCCGTTTTCGCGGGAGAATACTCTTACGTCAACGACTATTCCGCTTTCGCCGTGAGGCAGACGGAGAGAGGTATCGCGAACCTCGCGTGCCTTCTCGCCGAAGATGGCGCGAAGGAGTCTTTCCTCTGCGGTAAGCTCGGTCTCTCCCTTGGGAGTAACCTTACCGACGAGGATGTCGCCTGCGCGAACCTCGGTTCCTATCTTTACGATACCCTCTGCGGTCAGATCCTTAAGAGCATCCTCGCCCACGTTGGGTATCTCGCGGGTAATTTCCTCCGGGCCGAGCTTGGTATCTCTTGCCTCGTGAGAATATTCCTCGATATGAATGGAAGTGTATACGTCATCACGAACCAGACGCTCATTCAGAAGAACCGCGTCCTCGTAGTTGTAACCCTCCCAGGTCATAAAGCCGATAAGAGCGTTCTTACCGAGAGCCATCTCACCGTTATCGGTGGAGGGACCGTCGGCAATTACCTTGCCCTTTTCGATATACTCGCCCTCGCTTATGATGGGGCGCTGGTTAACGCAGGTGCCCTGGTTGGAGCGCTTGAACTTAAGAAGGCGGTAAACGTCCTTCTGTCCGTCGTCACGGCGGATAGTGATCTCGCTTGCGGTAACGCGCTCTGCAATTCCGCTTTCCTTTGCGATAACGGTAACACCGCTGTCGTAGGCGGCGGTATACTCCATACCCGTTGCAACCATGGGAGCCTCGGTGATCATCAGCGGCACTGCCTGCTTCTGCATGTTGGAGCCCATGAGCGCACGGGAGTTATCGTCGTTCTCAAGGAAGGGGATCATTGCGGTTGCAACGGAAACGACCATCTTGGGAGATACGTCCATAAGATCGACCTCAGAGGGGTCAACCTCGATGATAACGTCCTTTGCACGAACCACGACTCTCTTGTTCTTGAAGTGCTTTTCTTCGTCAAGAGGCTCGTTTGCCTGTGCAACGATGTAATCGTCCTCGGCGTCTGCGGTGAGGTATACTACCTCGTCTGTAACAACGCCCGTTGCCTTATCAACAACGCGGAAAGGCGCCTCGATAAAGCCGTACTCGCTTATTCTTGCATAGGTGGCAAGATAGGAGATAAGACCGATGTTAGGTCCTTCAGGCGTCTCGATGGGGCACATTCTGCCGTAGTGGGTGTAGTGAACGTCGCGCACGTCGAAGGATGCTCGGTCACGGGAAAGACCGCCGGGTCCAAGGGCGGAAAGACGGCGCTTGTGCGTAAGCTCTGCGAGGGGGTTGTTCTGATCCATGAACTGGGAAAGAGGAGAAGAACCGAAGAACTCGCGGATAGCGGTTACGACGGGGCGAATATTGATAAGCGCGGAGGGGGATGCCTCGTCAATGCTCTGGATGGTCATTCTTTCCTTAACTATCTTGTCAAGGCGGGAAAGACCGATGCGGAGCTGGTTCTGGAGCAGCTCGCCAACGGAACGCATACGGCGGTTGCCCAGGTGGTCGATATCGTCCGTCTGACCAACGCCGTGGCTCAGGTTGAGCAGGTAGTTGATGGAGGAGAAGATATCGTCTATAAGGATGTGCTTGGGGCAAAGCTCGGTAACGCGTGCTGCGCACAGCTTCTCGATCTTTTCCTTATCACCCTCTGCTTCTGCGATTATCTGAGAAAGAACGTCGAAGCGAACCTTCTCGCTGAGACCTCTTATATTAAGAGGATAGCCGAGAAGAGCCTCGGGATAGATCGCGTTGTTTGCAAATACGTGCTGCTCGGTGCCGTCATCCGCAAGGATGTACGCCTCGTTTGCGCCGCGGCGCTCAATATCGCGGGACATTGCGCGGTCAACGAAGACATCGGCATCGCAAAGGATCTCGCCCGTAAGGCTTACGATGGGACGGGTGGTCTTGTGTCCCTCGATACGGCGGGATACGCCCAGCTTACGGTCATACTTATAACGGCCTACGTTGGAAAGATCGTAGCGCTTGTTATCAAAGAAGGTATTATTCATAAGAAGCTCTGCGCTCTCAACGAGGGGAGGCTCGCCGGGACGGAGCTTTTTGTAGATCTCCTTCAGCGCTTCATCGCGGAAGGAGGTTCCCTTCTCAAGGGCTATGCGGCGAGCATCGTCCTTCTCGAAGGTTGCGGTGATCTTGGGGTCATCGCCGAACATAGCGATAATATCCTCATCGCTTTCAACACCGAAAGCACGGATGAGGACTGTGATGGGAAGCTTGCGATTCTTATCTATTTTTACGTAGAAAGCATCGTTTGCGTCGGTCTCATACTCCAGCCAAGCGCCGCGATAGGGGATAATGGTCGACGAGAACATCGCCTTACCCGTCTTGTCTATATCACTGCCGTAATAAACGCCGGGAGAACGGACGAACTGCGAAACGATAACGCGCTCCGCGCCGTTGATAACGAAGGTTCCGTTTTCCGTCATCAGGGGGAAGTCGCCCATATAGATCTCGGACTCTTTGACCTCTTCAGTCACCTTATTGGTAAGGCGAACGGTCACCTTAAGGGGAGCCGCATAGTTAACGTCGCGCTCCTTGCACTCCTCCACCGGATACTGAGGCTTGGAATCAAGGGAATATCCGATAAAGTCGATAGAGAGATTGCCCGAATAATCCACGATGGGAGAAACGTCCCTGAGCACCTCGGGGAGTCCCTCTTCAAGGAACCATTCGTACGATTTCTTCTGAACCTCTATCAGATTCGGCATCTGGATCGGCGCATCAATTTTGGAAAAGCTCTGTCTTGTTGTTGTGCCGAGTTTTTGAGGTTTGAGCATGTTCAGAATCACTCCATTTCATAAATTAGAGATCGCCGTCCGAGCTTACGGATTTTTATTCCGCAGGAACGAACCGACTGCTGACCATAGGACAAGCGATTATAATGCAGTGTATTATTATAGCAGAGGTTTTCCATAAAGTCAAGGCGTTTGGTAAATTTTTTATAAAATATTGCAGGTGTTTTTCAATCGCAGGGCGGGGCTTGACGGTGCTCCCGCATTTTTTCGGGAGGAGCAAGCTGTATAGTGTAGTAAGATAGTATACAAGTAGTGCAAGGACATAGTATACAGTTTTATGGTAAAATAAAGGCATTAAAAGGATCCAAAGGAGAAGGAAGATGCCTTGGAAG
>SVSB01000042.1 GCA_015064505.1 Oscillospiraceae bacterium | reverse complement strand
CCTGAAGAAGCTGACGCTGATAACGGCTGACCTTGTGAATGGTCTCAACCATATGCACGGGGATTCGAATTGTTCTTGCCTGATCGGCAATTGCTCTCGTGATAGCCTGTCTTATCCACCACGTCGCATAAGTGGAGAATTTGTAACCCTTGGTATAATCAAACTTTTCAACCGCCTTCATAAGACCAAGATTACCCTCCTGGATAAGATCAAGGAAGAACATTCCCTTGCCCACGTAACGCTTTGCAATGGAAACAACGAGTCTTAAGTTGGCTTCAACGAGCTCTGTTTTTGCATCCTCGTCGCCGTTCGCGATGCGCTCGGCAAGCTCAAGCTCACGATCCGTATCAAGAAGAGGTATTCTGCCTATCTCCTTGAGATACATACGCACCGGATCGTCGATAGCAAGCCCCTCCTGGGACAAGGGCTGCTCGGTGGGCTCGGCTCCGTCAACGTTGTCAACGCTGGAGTCTATATCGTCGAAATCGTCAGGATCAAGGAAACCTGTGATCTCAATTCCGTTGCTCTCTATGGTCTCATAGAGCTTTTCCATTTGCTCTATATCAAGATCCACGTCCTCAAGAGCTTCAAGAATGTCTCCGTTGGAAAGAGAACCCTTTTGTTTACCCTTTTCAATAAGGGCCTTTACGTCAAAACCTTTTTCGTTAGCCATTTTTTACCTTCCGTATTTTCATTTGTTTTATTTTTTATTGAGTGCCGAAAAATATTTTGCAAGCTCGTCGGCAGAAAGAGAGGACTCGGAGGTCTTCTTCTTGCGGCTTTCCGCACGCAAGGCGGCACAAAGATCAATAAATTCCTTTTCGCCGTTCTCAGTCAGATCGTAGCGGCGCATCTTCATCTTTTCAAGCCGTGCCATCTCGTCAACGGTAAGAACCGCTCCAAGCTCTGATTCGTTGAATTCTGAGGATGAGTTATTCTCAAGCTCCATAATTGCCGTAAACAGCTTTTTTCCGAACTCGGTAACGAAATCCTCAGCACTGATCATATCGGCGCCTTTTTTGGCAAGATCCCTGTTCTCCTGCTTTAATAGCAGCAGCGCAATGATCTGCTCCTCCGTATTTGCACCGGCAATATTGGAAACGAACTCGGGATTTATCCTGTCGCCGATGCCGGATGCCTGCCTGAGAGCTTCCTCTCGCTCGTTGTTTTTTCTTTCCCTTTCCATCCTGCGCATAATCTTTTTGGTATCGGCTTCAATGGACTCAGGCTTAACGCCAAGCTCTTCCGCGATCTCGCGGGTGTAGATATCACGCTCTGCCGAGGAATAAACACCCGCAAGCATCTTGCATATAGCTCCGAGAGCTCTTACCTTGCCGTCCGTCTCGCTAAGATCGTATTTGGAAAGAATTGAATCCAAAGTAAACCTGAATTTGGATTTCGACTCTCCGATAAGCTTTGAAAAGGCAGGTGCACCGAATTTTTTTATAAACTCGTCGGGGTCCTTAGCTCCTTTAATGTTAAGCACAGAGGTTTCCGTACCCGTTTCGTTTATTAGCCGAATCGCCTTTTCTGCGGCGGTCTGGCCTGCCGTGTCGTTATCGTAGCAGATAACTACTTTTTTAGTATATTTTGCCATAAGCCGCGCCTGATCGGGGGTGATAGCGGTACCAAGAGTGGCTACTGCGTTTTCAAACCCCGCCGCGTGTAGCGCGATAACGTCCATATAACCCTCGCAAAGGATCATCTTTTCGGCACAGCTGTTCTTTGCATAACGCAACGCGTACAGATTCTTGCGTTTTCTGAACACCGGAGTATCGGACGAGTTGAGATACTTGCGTGGATCGGAATCGTCAACGATTCGTCCGCCGAAAGCAATAACGTTACCGGAAACGTCTATGATCGGGAACATCAGTCGTTTACGGAACATATCAAAGGGCCTGCCCGTCTTGGTGCTTTTTCCTACAAGGAAAGCGGCGTTCATCTCTTCGTCGGTATATCCCAGATCCTTGAGGTAGGGGTATAACGATGAGAAGGAGTCGGGGGCAAAGCCGATACCGAAGTGCTTGATAGTCTCTGTATCAAGGCCGCGCTTTTCGGCGTATTCCCTGCCGGGAGCACCCATGGGATCTGTAAAAAGAATATCCCTGAAGTATCTTGCCGCAGCCTTGTTCATCTCGTAAAAGCGGCGCTTATCAAATCTCGGCGCATCGGAATCGGAGGTGATCACCTCTATTCCCGCCCTGCGACCGAGATATTCAAGGGCTTCTACGTACTCTAATCCCTCCGCTCTGCGCACGAGACTGATAACGTCGCCGCCCGCGCCGCAACCGAAGCAGTAAAAGGATTGCCGCGCTGTAAAAACCGTGCAGGACGGCGTTTTCTCGGAATGGAAGGGACAGTTGCATACCATATTGGAGCCCGCACGCTTAAGCACCGCGTACTGCGCCATTACGTCCTCTATGGGATTACGCGCCTTGATCTCTTCAACAATTTTAGGATCGATCATTTCTTACCCCTTCCATACGGCGGGGACGAAGAGATCGGTGTACAGATCTATGGCAAATCTGTCCGTCATGCTGGAAATATAATCACAAACGGCTCGCGGAACACCCTCAACTTCCATTATTTTATTGTAAGGGGAAGGCAGCTTTTCCGGATAGCGGACGAAATGGTCGTAAAGCTCCTCAAGGAGGACCTTTGCCTTCTCCTCCTCTCCCTTTGCAATAGGATTCGTATAAACGTTACGGAAAAGGAAAGCACGGAGCTCATCGGTGGCGGAGCCTTCCTCGGGAGTCATAGCTATTTTATCGGAATCGGCACTTGCCTTAATAACGGAATAAACCATGGTATTTATTCGCTCGCTATGCCCTCTGCCGAGAGTTTTGAGCAGATGCGCGGGAATATCGTCAACGGACATAATGCCTGCTCTGCACGCATCGTCTATATCGTGATTTATGTACGCAATACGGTCAGCAAATTTAACGACCACACCTTCAAGAGTCGAGGCAAGATCGGAGCCCGTGTGATTAAGAATACCGTCCTTTACCTCAGCCGTCAAATTAAGTCCCCGTCCGTCTTTCTCTATCCTTTCAACCACGCGAACGCTTTGAGCGGAGTGAGAAAAATCGTGGGCAAAAAGCTTGCGCATCGCAGCCTCTCCCGCATGCCCGAAAGGCGTGTGACCCAGATCGTGACCAAGGGCGATCGCCTCCGTAAGATCCTCGTTAAGTCTCAGCGCGCGTGCAATGATACGCGCGATCTGAGAGACCTCGAGGGTATGAGTCATTCGGGTTCTGTAATGCTCGTCCTGGGGAAGAAGGAAAACTTGGGTCTTGTGCATAAGCCTTCTGAAGGCGCCTGAATGAATGATCTTGTCACGGTCTCTCTGGAACTCCGTGCGGATCATACAGGGAAGATAATCTTTTTCCCTGCCCGCCGTATTGCTCGTAAGAAAAGCGTGGGAAGAAAGCGTTGCTTTTTCACGCTCAAGAAAAATATCACATATCTTTTCCGACATTTTTACTCTCGCTTTCCTAAAATTTTAACTTACTATCTTAATATACGCAAAAAGGCTCAAAAAAACTTTAAAATTTTGAAAAAAGTTTTTTTGAGCACTTTTTTGTCATTTTATGGGTCTAAGCTCGTTGCTTACACCAAGGTCAATAAGCTCGATACGCCCCGAAAAGGTCTCCAAAAGCTTTCTTTGGATATCAGTTGCCAAACAAGAATCACAAACGAAGGTAACGTCGACCTTCTCCGCAAATTCGGGCTCTATCCCATAAGCACCGAAACTCTCGAGCATATACCTTAACTTATCGAAATCTTTATATTCGCAGGATACTACGAATTTATTGACTTCGCAATATTCTGCAAGCTCCCCGACATCCAAAGCCGCCTTTGCGGAAGCTGAATATGCTCTTACAAGTCCGGGAGCGCCGAGAAGAATACCTCCGAAATATCTGGTAACGGTTATAACCACGTCGTTGAGTCCGCGCTTCTTGATCAGATCCAGAATCGGCAGCCCCGCAGTGCCAGAGGGTTCCCCATCGTCACTGCACCTTACCGTCCTACCGCCTCCAAGATAATAAGCATAGCAAACGTGGCGGGCGTCGCGGTTCTTTTTTCTGACAGTCTCTATGAATTCCTGAGCCGCCCTTTCATCGGTTACAGGCGCCGCTTCAGCAATAAATCTGGATTTTTTCTCAACGATCTCAGCCTCCGAAGGCTTAAGAAGAGTTAAAGCATTATTCATCGTCCGTCACCGCAAAGCCTTCAAACATTCCGGCGATCTTTCTATCGGCATTCAGCGTTACCGTGGTTCCCTCGTCTCCGTACTCAACGTCATCAACTGCACTTAGTGCGTAAAGCCTGTTAAGCTCTCCTTCCCTTCCGTAAGGGAAAAACAGCTTCAATCTTCTCTTTCCGTTGTTCACCACGGACTCTAAAAGCTCTGCAAGACGGTCAAGCCCTCTGCCGTCAAGAGCGGAAACGGCGCAAGCGTATATTCCCTCGCTTTCGTCAAAATTGGGAACGAACGGCATCTCGGTGCAAGCGTCGATCTTGTTAAAAACGTAAATACGGGGCTTATCGTCGGCCTTCAGCTCTGCAAGCAGCTGTTCGGTAACGGCTGTCTGCGCAGGTGCCTCGGGGTCTGAAGCGTCAATAACGATAATGATGAAATCGGCAAACTGCACCTCCTCAAGCGTTGAGCGGAAAGCAGAAATGAGCTGGTGCGGAAGATTTCTTATAAAACCAACCGTGTCGGTTAAGAGCATCTCGGAACCGTCGGGCAATGTAAATCTCCTTGTGGTCGGATCAAGAGTTGCAAAAAGCTTATCCTCTGCAAGTATATCGGAATCGCAAAGAGCGTTGGTCAGCGTGGATTTGCCTGCGTTTGTATAACCTGCTATTGCCGCTTTTGGAATGCCGTTTCGCTCACGGGCGTGGCGCATGGTGGTGCGGTTTTTTTCAATTTCCGCAAGCTCACGGCGGAGCGCGTCCATTCTTCTGTGAATGTGGCGCCTGTCCGTCTCAAGCTTAGATTCACCGGGTCCCCTGGTGCCGATGCGTCCCTCAAGCCTGGACATTTCCTTGCCCTTGCCGATAAGTCGGGGGGCGGTATACTGCAACTGAGCGAGCTCAACCTGCAATTTGCCTTCTCTCGTTACCGCGTGCAGAGCAAATATATCAAGGATAAGCATACTGCGGTCGATTACGTCAGGTCCGCCAAGCTCCTCTTCCACGTTTCTGATCTGAGATGGCGAAAGCTCGCAATCAAATACTACGAGGGAGATCTCGTTCTTCTCGCAAACGTCCTTAAGCTCCTCTATCTTACCCTTACCTATACAAGTGCGAACGTCGGGCGCTTCTCTGTTTTGTATAAGCGCGGCAATGCACTCTCCTCCCGCAGTGTCGATAAGGCGGGCGAGCTCTTCTATGCTTGCTTCCGTTCCCGTCTGTCCGGGAAGCTCGATACCGACAATAACTGCGCGAATATTTTTTTCTTCACTGTTTGTAGTTGAGTTGTTCATACTTCCTCCTTTCGGATGAAAAAGCAAAACGGGGCAAGCGATGACTCACCTGCCCCGAAAAAGATCTGCTTATTACTTGCCAAGACGCTTGTTGAACTTGTCAACACGTCCGCCGGCGTCAACGAACTTCTGCTTGCCGGTAAAGAAAGGATGGCACTTGGAGCAGATATCTACTCTCATATCACCCTTGGTGGACTTGGTCTCAATAACCTCGCCGCACGCGCAAATAATCTTAGCGTCCTTATATTCGGGATGGATACCGTTCTTCATTCTATTCACAACCTTTCTGTTAATTCCGCAAATTACAACTGATTATATCACGCAGTTTTCGGAATTGCAATAGTTTTTTGAATTTTTTTAAAATTATTTCTTATCGGCGGGATCTGCGGCCATAAGCTCCTTAAGAGACGTGGCAAGACCTGCAAGACCCTGAATCTCGGAAGGGATTATGATCTTGGTAGCATTTCCGTTAGCAGCCGCGATGAAGGCCTCAAGGCTCTTGATAGCGATAACCGCTTCACCGGGATTGGCCTCGTTGATCATTCTGATACCTTCAGCAGTTGCCTTCTGGATATCAAGAATTGCAGCAGCCTCACCCTCTGCTTCGCGGATCTTAGCTTCTTTTGCAGCTTCGGCACGGAGAATTGCGGACTGCTTCTCTGCCTCCGCCTCGAGGATAAGGGACTGCTTGCGTCCTTCCGCAACGAGGATGGCAGAGTTTCTCTCGCCCTCAGCCTTAAGGATGCTCTCACGTCTTTCGCGCTCTGCCTTCATCTGCTTTTCCATTGCATCCTGGATCTCGCGGGGAGGCATAATGTTCTTAAGCTCAACGCGGTTTACCTTGATACCCCAGGCATCGGTTGCCTCGTCGAGGATAGCGCGCATCTTGGTGTTGATGATATCACGGCTTGTAAGGGTGCTGTCAAGCTCCAACTCACCAATGATGTTACGGAGAGTGGTAGCAGTGAGATTCTCGATAGCGGAAAGAGGATTGGACACACCGTAGGAGAAAAGCTTGCAGTCGGTGATCTGATAGAAAACCACGGTGTCTATCTGCATTCTGACGTTATCCTTGGTGATAACGGGCTGAGGAGGAAAGTCAACTACCTGCTCCATAAGGTTTACTTTCTTTGCAACCTTTTCAATAAGCGGGATCTTGAAGTGCATACCTGTCTTCCAGGTGGTGCTGTAAGCGCCGAGACGCTCAATAACGTAAGCTCTGGCCTGAGGAACGATCTTAATATTGGAAACGAGAATAGCGAAAACGAGAACAGCAAGAATAATAAGTACGGGCATATTTTATCTCCTTATAATAAATTAAATTTTTTGATTAGTTAACGGTTTTACAGATCAGCTTAACGCCTTCAATGGCAACGATCTCAACTACGGCTTCGGCGGGAATAACGCCGCCGTCAGCGGAGCGAGCGGTCCATACCGCAGCGCCTACCTTGGCTGCACCGCGCGCCTCAACGTTGCATATTTCTTCAATAACAACGGCTCTTTTCCCGATGAGGGCATCACTGTTAGTGAGCACCACCTTGGTTTTGAAGAGCTTCTCGCGGAGGGCTACACGGAACAGTATACCCAATCCTGATATGCAAAATGCAAGGATCTGCGTCCAAAGCGGGAATTTAACTGCTGCGAAAATAATGGCAAGTATCTCTCCGGGAATAAACCAAACCGCCACGAGGGAGGTGGTGAACGTCTCGACGACAACGGAGAGAACAAGCAAAACGGTCCAAAAGAGTGTCATATTACCTCCTATTTAATGAAATTTGAAACAACGTTTGAAATGTAGATCTTGTCAAAGTACTGCCTTATGGTAATGTATTGGGGTCTTACGGCGTCACTTTCAAGATCACGTCTGAAGGTTCCGTCATTCTTCATTATCTTGTATTCAAAGCGGTAAACTACGCTGTCGTAA
This sequence comes from Oscillospiraceae bacterium, assembly GCA_015064505.1. Classification (GTDB taxonomy): domain Bacteria; phylum Bacillota; class Clostridia; order Oscillospirales; family CAG-272; genus RUG12395. Next base: position 14,760 of record SVSB01000042.1, on the reverse strand, counting down.
ACAATTCCGGCCTCATCGGTAGCTGCTTCGGTGGATATATATTGAAGATTGATATCGTATACCCTTTGCATGGATATGCGATACGGAAGCTTTAACGTTTTTACAAGCTCATCGGAATAGCATTCCTTAAGGGAAGACGCATCTCCCTCCTGCAAAGCCTTAAAATACTTTTCAAAAAACATATAAAGCTGATTATCCGAATAATCGTTATCGTCTATGGGAGCGGAAAGAGTTCCGTCATTTACCCAAACCCGGCGATCCTCAGCCATGTATTTTTCATCCCCGCTTATATCGTATTCATAATCAACGGGATAAAGCTCAAAGCGGTTTGCAAGCTCTTCACCCCTGTCGGGAATGAAGAAGTCCACAAGAAAGAGCACGAGACACAGCAGTGCGGCAACAAGCAAAAGCGCGGCAACCGCAAGTAACGCAATAAGTATGCCCTTTTTCTTCCCAGTGGCGTTTTTAAGTGCCTCAAGAGCCATAACATCACCTCATTGAAATTATATAACAAAACTCGAAAAAAATCAATACGTTGAAGCAAATATAAGAATGGCTTGCACGTAAAGAAAATTTTTGTTGACTTTTGACCTGTTTGAATATATAATATCTTCGTATGTAAGGAGGTAGGTATGAGATTCGTTAATACACTTTCTCCCAAATCTCGCCCAAAGATAAATATTGATCTTTACGATATGGTAAAAACGGGCGCCGACAATTTCGGAGATAAGACCTTATATCTTTATGACAGAGCAGGCGAGGAGAGAAGGTTCACTTACAACGATCTTCTTTTCCACGTTAACGCCATCGGTACCGCACTTTCAAAGTATAATCTGTTCGGCAAGCATATAGCCATTGTCGGCGATACTTGCCCCGAGTACATCGCATCCTATCTTGCCGTAGTAAACGGAAACGGAGTTATCGTTCCACTGCCGAAGGAGCTTTCTGCTGACAATCTTGCCGACTTCATGAAGCTTTCCGAATGCGACGCAGTAATATACACCAAGGCGATGAACACCGTATTCAAAAAAGATAAGCAGCTTTTTGATAACATCAAGTGTTTTATCCCCATTGAGCCTGAAGGTGACGAGGGGGATGACACAGTGCCCTATTCCCTTTTGCTTGATGAAGGCAAACAAATGCTTGAAGAGGGCTGCACCGTGCTTACCGAGCATCATATCGATCCTGAAGCTATGTGTGCCATCATCTTCACTTCGGGAACCACCGGTACAAGCAAGGGCGTTATGCTCAATCAGCGCAATCTGACCACTGCCGCAAATTCCGCAGGTCAGTCCATGCAGTACGACGAGGATAATACCTTTATATCCTTCCTGCCCCCTTATCACACGTACGAAATGTCTATAGGACAGTTCGCAATAATGAATCTTGGCGCAACCATCAAGATCAACAGCTCTCTTAAGCACACCATAAGAGATATGGCTTCCTTCAAGCCGAACGCACTTATGCTCGTTCCTCTGTTCGTTGAAACGATGCACAAAAAGATCTGGGACGAGATAGACAAGCGCGGTATGCGCAAAAAGGTCAATGCCGCGATCAAAGCAAGCAACGCGCTTCTTGCCGTCGGAATCGATATGCGCAAGAAGTTCTTTGGAAAGATCACCTCCGCCTTTGGTGGTAATCTTAAGAGTATAGTATGCGGTGGTGCCGCTGTTAATCCCGAGATAATCAAGGATTTTCACGCCTTCGGAATCCTCATTCTTGAGGGCTACGGAATCACCGAATGCTCTCCCCTCGTTTCCGTTAACAGACCTGACGGAGTAAGGCTCCGCACGGTAGGAACTCCCGTTGACGGCTGCACGGTGCGCATTGACGTTGGTGACGACGGAAAGACGGGCGAGATCCTCGTTAAGGGCGATAACGTAATGCTCGGCTACTATAAAAATCCCGAGGCTACCGCAGAAGTTTTCACAGTAGACGGATATTTCCGCACCGGCGACATAGGATATATGGACGAGGACGGATATATTTACATAACCGGCAGAAAGAAGAACGTTATCATCCTCTCAAACGGTAAGAACGTATTCCCCGAGGAGATCGAGGAATATATATACAAGATTCCCGAGGTGCTTGAATCCGTTGTAATCGGCAGAAAGGATGCCGCTGGCGTTCCCAGGATCACTGCCATCTGCGTTCCCGATATGACCAAGTACGAGGGTGCCGATAACGAAACGGTTGAAGCCGACATCCGCGCAAAGATCGCTGAAATGAACAAAAAGCTTCCCACCTTCAAGCAGGTAGCCGTTACGGAGATCCGCTGGGAGGAATTCGAGAAGACCCCATCACGTAAGATCAAACGCTATAAAGTACAGTAAGCGTTTTTTCGATAAAATTCACCAAAGATCAAACGGAGGTTTATAATGTTTGAGAAGGTTAAGGAGATCCTTATGTCCGAGCTCCAGATAGACGAGGAGCTTATTAAAATGGATGCAGCACTTGCAAGCGATCTTGGAGTTAACTCCCTGGAGCTTGCCGAGCTCGTTCTCTTGGTTGAGGATCAGCTTAACGTTGAGATCGATGAGGATGATCTGCACAAGTTCATCACCGTTGGCGACGTTGTTAATTACCTTGAAGAAATTTCCAAGTAACTAATTGAATAAAAGCTCCGTTGGCGCGCCAACGGAGCTTTTATTATGCTTTTTTCAGAGAAACCGTAACCTTAAACAGATCCCCGTCGATATTTACGTTAAATGATCCTTTCTGAAGCTCCGTAAGACTCTTTGCTATAGAAAGTCCAAGACCGCTTCCTTCGGTATTCCTGGATCCGTCACCGCGAACGAACCGTTCAGTAAGCTCATCGGCATCAATATTCAGCGGAGTTGCGGATACGTTTTTGAATACGATATCCACCGTTTCTTCATTTGCCTGCAAGCTGATATAAAGACGGGTTTTACGCATTGCGTATTTGCATGCATTTCCGAGAATATTATCAAAAATACGCCATAAAAGCTTACCGTCTGCACTGGCGTTGCATTCGTCAGCTCCTATTTGCTTCACCACGTCAAGCTCAGCTTCATCAAGCTTTTCTCTGTATTCTCCAAGAGCTTGCTCCAGAGCGATGCCAACGTCAATCAGTTCGGTATTCACTGATATATTTCCGCTTGCCGCCTTTGATGCTTCCATGAGATCTTCGGTCATTTTCTTCAGGCGCATGGACTGCTTTTCAAGCACTTCAACGTAGCCTTGCGCATTCTCGGAGTCAAGCCCCTCTTTTTTTAAGAGTCCAACGTAATTAACTATAGAAGTAAGAGGCGTTTTAATATCGTGGCTTACGTTAGTTATCAGCTCCGATTTCATTCTCTCGCTTTTAATGCTTTTTTCAAGGGCTTCCTCAAGCCCTCCTCCAATGCCGTTAAGTGACGCTGCGTGCACTCGCAGAGAAGGCAGAACTGCGGTTGAGTCGATCTTTGACTGTATATTTCCGCTTGCGATCTCCTTGCCGCAAGCCTCCAGCTTGCGCAGATCAAGCACGAATTTTATAAGCACCAAAGCGTTGATTATCAGAACAGTGCTTACTATCATTACTCCCTCTTCCCTGCCCGCCATTGCACCTATAAAACAGAGCACGTATTGCAGAACAAGATAGACGCAAGTCTTCCAGAAAAGACCGATGCGGGATAATACGGAAAACACGGCAGTAATGTATTTTTTCAGCAGTCGGTAAAGATATCCGATAATGCGGAATACAAGAAGGTTCTTATACCATCCCTTAACCTTCAGCCTTGCAGAAATGCTGAAAAGTGAACCAATCAGCAGCACGAGCGCAACGACAGTGGAGATCAGAAAGGCGACGAGCTCGTGGCGCGAGGTATCCAACACCCAAACGTATGCGTTCGCAATCAAGAGAATAATTGCGCAGTAGATATCCAAAGGCATCCTGGCGAAAAATCCCGGTCTTACTGCTTCTTCGTTTGGTTTGTATCCGGCAGATGAAATGATGAAAACAACGAGAAGGACGACAAGGAGCAACACCGCACACAGAACCCCTATGAAAACATAGAAATATTGCGCAACGAACGTTACGGTATTGAATATCAAGTATATGCCGTCAACGGGCTGAAGAGTGGAAGGAATAGCGGCAACCACGCAGAAATCCTTGTGAACCGTAACACCAAGCACGGCTGTTGCCTTAAAAGGAAGCTTGCTTATATCAGTTTCCGTAATTTCGAATGAAAGGACGTGTCCCTCATTCAGCAGCTCGTTATAGTATTCGTGTGCCGCTTCGTAGCTGGAACAGAGCTTGTCTACCTTATCTCCTTGAACTATCCTTGATATATCTCTTGATATGGTGCTTGAAACGAACACCTCGTTCTCATCAATATTAGAGAAATAAACAGAACCGTCAGGCGCAAGAACGGAGAACCTTACATTTGTTTTATCAGTATCAAATTTTGCAGCAAAAGTTATATCGGCAGCTTCGGAAGTATAGCCCATAAGCTTTGAGCCGTAATACTCTCCGATCGCATCGGCGTTATAATAGCAGATATCACTTAAGATATTCTTTACCATATTCAATCCGCCGTCGTAAAGACCGCCGTATTCGTAAATTGCAAACAGCAATAGGGACAGCACTGCAGACGCCACAACTGAAACGAATAGTAAAACTGCCGCAAATGCCTTCATAAATCCGCTTTTCTTAAGACCCTTCATTTTCCTTCCTCCATTTTATATCCCTGCCCCCAGACAACCTTAAGATATCTTGGGTTTGCGGGCTCAAACTCCAACTTTTCTCTTATATGCCTTATATGTACAGCAACCGCACCTTCCATCCCCATGGGATCCTCGCCCCAGACTATTCTGTATATCTCGCGTGGAGAAAAGACCTTACCGGGGTTATTGATAAGCAGCTTCAATATATCGAATTCAAGTGGAGTTAACGATACTTCTTCTCCGTCGCGCGTCACCTTTTTTGACGAGTCGTCAAGGGAGATATTTCCAACGGTAACTCCGTTGTTTTTCACATCTCCGCCACCGAGGATCAGATACCTGCGTAATTGGGAACGTATGCGCGCTATCACCTCCACAGGGTTAAAGGGTTTAGTTACGTAATCGTCTGCCCCGAGATTAAGTCCGAGAACGATATCGCTGTCCTCCGATTTTGCAGTGAGCAATATCACGGGAATATTTTTGATCTTTCTGATCTCCCTTAAGGCGTTCAGACCATCCTTTTCGGGCATCATTATATCAAGCAGTGCAAGATGAATTTCCTCCATCTGACAGATACGCACAGCCTCGTTACCGTTATAAGCAGGAAAAGTCTTATATCCTTCAGCCTCCAGATATATTTTCAGCGCATTTACTATGTCGCGTTCGTCATCGCATATCAAAACGTTATACATCCGATTCACCGTCCTTTTTCTTTTATCATAAGTATAGCAGACAGCGCTTTAAGCTTCAATAGCAGAATCCATTAAGAATTTATTAAGAATTAAGCGGATCTGTGAATTAAAATGTAGAAATAATATTGAAAAATTGATTTAACCGTGTTATAATTTTAATTTGAGTAATAATGCAATTCACGAAAGGACTTTTATTATGCAGGCTGTTAAAAACACATTGGCAAAAGCTTTGTATTCCCAGATAATCGGGAAATTCGGAAAGGAGCCGCCTCCGCCCGAACAGCTTGCCGAAATGCTGGAATATCCTCCCGATCCTCAAATGGGTCATCTTGCGTTCCCCTGCTTCAAGCTTTCCCGAGATCTTCGTATGGGCCCTCCCATGATCGCCGCAAAGCTTGCCGAGGATCTTTCCTGCGATTATATATCCGAATGCTCCGTTGCCGGCGGTTATCTAAACTTCCGCATTGATTCGGCGGCATTTGTCAAGCACGTTATGACCGATATCGAGAAGAAGGGCGAGCGCTTCGGCTCTCCCGAATGCGGCCAAGGAAAAACCGTGGTGCTTGACTATTCCTCCCCCAACGTTGCAAAGCCCTTCCACATCGGCCATCTGGGCACCACTGTTATCGGTCACGCGCTCCGTCTTCTGCACGAATTTGCAGGATACAAGTGCGTCGGCGTTAACCACCTTGGCGACTGGGGCACTCAGTTCGGCAAGATGATAGTTGCTTACCGCAAATGGGGCGACCCCGAAAAGGTTGCAAACGGCGGATGCGACGGTCTTGTTGAGCTTTACGTCAAGTTCCACGAGGAAGCAGAAAAGGACGCAAGCCTTAACGACGAGGCGCGCGCGGAGTTTACCAAGCTTGAGCAGGGCGATGAAGAGAATCTTAAGCTGTGGCAGCTCTTCCTTGATATTTCTCTTAAGGAATACCGCATAACCTACGATCAGCTTGGTATAGAATTTGATTCCTACATGGGCGAGAGCCATTACTTTGACAAAGCTCCCGCCGTTGCAGAAGAGCTCAAAGAAAAGGGACTTCTCGTAATTGACGACGGTGCTTCCATCGTTAACCTCGATGAATACAATATGCCTCCCTGCCTTATTCTCAAGAAGGACGGCTCCACCATTTATCCCTCCCGTGATATAGCGGCTGCGTTCTACAGAAAGAACACTTACGATTTTGATAAGTGCATATACGTAACTTCAGCGGGACAGAGCCTGCACTTTGCCCAGTGGTTCAAGGTCGTTGAGCTTATGGGTTACGATTGGGCAAAGGATCTGGTCCACGTTCCCTACGGAACAGTCAGCATCAACGGCGAGAAGCTTGCAACGAGAACGGGTAACGTTATTCTCCTTCGCGATCTCTTCAGCACGGCAATAGAAAAGGTTGCGGGCATAGTCAACGAAAAGAGTCCCGATCTTGAAGGTAAGGAGCAGGTTGCGGAAGCCGTCGGCGTTGGCGCCATCGTATTCCACTATCTTGCAAACAACCGTATGCGCGATATCAACTTCAATATCGAAGACGCCCTTTCCTTTGACGGAAACACGGGTCCTTACGCCCAGTATACCTACGCACGCTGCTGCTCTCTCCTTGAAAAGGCAGGTGAGATCTCCACTGATTGCGATTACGGCGTTTGCGGCACTCCCGAGCTTGAGCTTGCAATGACCGTTTCCCGCTTCGGCGAAAGAGTTGAGGACGCGCTGAAGGAATACGAGCCCAGCTATATAACGAGATATATCCTTGATCTTTGCACCGCGTTCAACAGAATGTATCACGAATGCAAGATCCTTAACGCCGAAGACGAAGTACGCACCGCACGCCTTAAGTTGGTGGCGGCAACCAAAACCGTACTTGGCACCGCGCTCCACCTTATTTGTATGAAAACGCCCAATAAAATATAAGAGGTAATAAAGATGTCCGGACATAGCAAATGGAAAAATATAATGCATAAAAAGGAAAAGACCGATGCGCAGCGCGCAAAGATCTTTACCAAGATAGGCAAGGAAATGTCTATCGCTATCCGCGAGGGTGGTGCTGACCCCAACTCCAACGGCAAGCTCCGCGAGCTTATCGTTAAGGCAAAGGCAAACAACGTTCCCAACGATAATATCGAAAGAATACTTAAGAAGTTCTCCGGTGACAACAGCGTTGTATACGATGAGATAAGCTACGAGGGCTACGGCCCCGGCGGAGTTGCAATCATCGTTTCCTGCGCAACGGATAACAAGAACCGCACAGGCCCCGAGGTTCGCCATTATTTTGATAAGTACGGCGGAAACCTGGGCACCAACGGATGCGTTTCTTATCTCTTTTCCGATCAGGGCGTTATCATCGTGGCCGAAGAGGACGTAAGCGACGAGGATGCGCTTATGGAAACCGCACTTGAAGCCGGTGCTTCCGACTTTGAGAATATGGACGGTTGCTTCCAGATCACCACCGATTACGCAGATCTCTACACCGTTCGCGATGCGATAGAAGCCGCAGGCTACAAGATCACCTCCGCAGAGCACGATAAGATCCCCTCCATGTACGTAACCCTTGAAAACGAGGAGCAGATCAAGCAGATGAACACGCTCCTTGAAATGCTTGAGGATAACGACGACGTTCAGGACGTTTACCACAACTGGGAAAACGCAGACGAATAAGCAATTATCAAAAAAGGCGAGAAAAGAAATTTTCTCGCCTTTTCTATTGACAGCCAACCGTATTACTGATATAATACGGTTGGTGGTACAAATACACTTATCGGGTGACTTATGATAACGTTTGATGATTTTATTGCCGAAAGCGGAATACCCATATATCTGCAGGTTATCAGACATATAAAACGGCAGATCGCCGCAGGAACCGTAAACAACGGCGATGAGGTAATTTCAAGAAGAATGCTTTCCGCGCTTCTCGGCGTTAATCCAAATACGGTGCAAAAGGCTTACGCGCTACTCGAAGCAGAGGGACTTATATGCTCTCATTCGGGCGCAAAAAGCTACGTTGTACTGAACGATGATACCGTAGATAGAATTAAACGCGAGCTTCTTGAAAACGATATCTCCGCAGTTATAAACGGAATGAAGCAAATGGGCCTTTCAAAAAGCGAAGCCCTTGAATATATCGAAAGGATGTGGTCGGAATGAAAAAACATTTATCAGTTTTTTGCCTTATTGCGAGAAGCAGTATTTTTAAGGTGATTCTCATTCTCGTCTTAAGCTTAATAATACAGTCCGCGTTTTTTATAAGCGAATGCAATAACGCCTTTCACGCGGAGGATCTCAGTGGCGATTATATTCCGGACCTTGAAAGAATGGTTTCACTTTCTGCGGCTAACGTCTGGTTTGCGGGCACCGTTTGCCTGATAACGCTTTTGCTGTGCATACACGGCTGTGAATTTGGAAGCAAATGCTCTTATACCGTAAAAAGACTCTCAGTATCGGAAATTTCGGTGTTCTTCATGCAAGCGGCATACAACGCAACGGTCTTTATTATTCTTTTATGCTCCGAGATCATCCTTACATTCTTTTTATCGGGTTATTATCTAAGCGCCGCACCCGCGGAATTTATTTCGGGACAATCGGTTTTTCTAGCATTTTACAGAAACGAATTTCTTCATTCCATTCTTCCCCTTGAAGATATCATCCTGTGGATAAGAAACGCACTTCTCTTCTGCACTTTTTCTCTGGCAACCGCATTCTTCCCGCTTAAGCACAGACGCGGAAAAATAAGCGTGGCAATATTCTTTATTGCGGTATTCTCCGTAATATGGAATTCGGGCACTATCGGCGCAGATTTCTCCGTGATCGTTGCTATATTTATCTCGCTCATTATGTCTGCGTATATTTTATATTACGTAATCAAAATTTCGGGGGAGGAGCCTTCCTATGATTCTTGACCGTTATTCCCCGCCGGGATATAACCACCAAAGGGAAAAGAATATTTTCGTTGCGCTTCTGCTGCTTTCGTGCTTTATAAGCCTTGGATTTATTGCAGAATACGTTCACGAGATCAATTCTCTTTATTATTACGACGGCGGACGCAGGTTACTGAAGGAGGGCGCAGTGGTAAAGAATTTTGCCGGGATCTGCAGAGGATATATGTACTGCTTTTCCGTTGCGGCAATTACCGTTCTGTGTTTTTCAGCCATAAGATATATGTATCTTTTTGGAGAAAGTAAAAGCATCTATACTGCAAAAAGACTCCCCAAAAAGCTACCCGTTTTTTCCATTATCGCACCAATCCCCGCAACGTACGCAGTTTTGCTGATTGCGGTAAAATGCGCCCTGTTATGTATCTACGCAATTATATACGTAAATTTCACTCCCGAACAATGCTTGCCCGTGAATATGTGGCAAGGAATATGGAGGCTATAATGCTTGAAATAAAGAATCTTGTAAAGACCTACGGTGGGAAGATTGCCCTTGATAAGGTTGAGCTTTCAATACCGAGAGGAGAGATCGTTGGTCTCTTTGGCGAAAACGGTGCAGGCAAAACAACGCTAATGAAGTGCATCTTCAATTTTCTTCACTTCAGCGGAGAGATCACCCTTGACGGCGAGGTGATAAACGTAAATAATATCGCAAAGCTCTCCTTTGCAACAAGCGAGCATTCCTTTTTTCCCGATATTACAGCAGAAGCTCACAGAAAGTTTTACAGCGAGCATTTCCCGAGGTTCAACGATAAAAGATTCAACGGTCTTATGGAGTTTTTCGCGCTTCCCCGCCACAAAATTTTACGAAGCTTTTCTACTGGCCAGAAGAACCAATTCGAGGTCATTCTTGCCTTATCACAAGGCGCGGATTACATTCTGATGGATGAGCCCTTTGCAGGCAACGATCTTTTCAACCGCGAGGATTTTTACAAGGTGCTTGCGGGTATTCTTGAGCCAAACGAAACTGTTATACTTTCAACTCACCTTATAGAGGAAGTCAGCGGCTTTATTGGGCGCGCGGTTCTCCTTCGCAGAGGTAAAATAATCGGAGACGTGACTGCTGATAAGCTTGAAGAACAAGGGCTTACCCTTACGGACTATATCAAATCCACCTATAATTACAGAAGCGACAGAGTAAGCAAGGCGCTATCCGATATCACGGGCGAGGAAGATATATGAAAAAGCTTATTATTTTTATTTGTTTACTGTTGCTGACGTCCGCTTCCCTTTCCGTGTTCGTTTTTGCTTCCGTAAACGGAGCGAGGGATAAGATAGAATACGCGGAACGAGCGCTTTACGGTGACCGTACAAGCGCATACGGCGCAGTTATAAACGCGGCATACGAGCATTCCGATAATCTGTTCTGGCGATCGGAGCTGAGCATCGGAAAAGATAATACGGTTACAAGCTCGTACGATTTCTGTTACCTTGTAAAAACCGTCGGAAGCGGCCCAAAATACTCGGGTATAGAAATTCATTCCTCTATTTACTACGATTGGGATATAGCAAACGAAGAAAGCGCAAGCGGGTTATCAAAGGCTTATAAAGAGATCTACGACGCAACCCCCAAAGGCACGGAAAGAACCGTAACGGTAATGCTTAAGGATTATTACGATTATTATCCCGTTTCCGTGAATATGAGCGTCCCGGGGTATCTCTACAGAAGCTTTGATTCAATCGAAAGACCAAACGATTCCATTGCAAAGAAGGAGATCATCCGCGCTTTCAACGATTTTTTCAAAATACCTATCAACGAAAACGCAAAATTTGAAATGACCGTCGATAGAGACCCAAGCGACGGCCACAGCTCCACAAGCGTACAGGCAACTATGTATAATCTGTTTTCTCAATGCGTAATGGGTGAATCCATCTGTTATATTTCCATAACAAACACGAACACTGACGGCACAAAGGCTGATATGAGCCTGATACCCGGAGGCTACGGAATATACGCAATAAACTACGGAGAAGAATTCGAGCATGGAATCGATCTTGCTTCACTGCGTACGGTTTATTCCGTTACCGAAGCCGAGGAAGTTACGAAAATGATCCTCCGCGAGGATAAAAATGAGTTATTTATTTTCACAACTGACGGCAGCAAAAGTTATTTGTACGTTGTAGATCTTGATGACTTTGAAACCGTGCAGAAAACAGAGCTTCCCTTCCACATTTATAATCTCTGGGAAGAAGAGGAATACTTCCTGATAAAAGGAACTGAGGAAATAGCGGTAATAGACAAAGATGAGAACGGATTTTACCGCACCGCATTCATCGCAATGACTGCACATTATATCAACGATACCTTTGAGGTACTTTATCCTTACGCGGCGATCGATTACGACGGAGAAAAGCTGATTACCGTTGATTTTATGCGCGAAGGCAGGTTTAACGCCTTGGAGATCTGCAGCTATTACGTTGCGGTGTATGATAGCTCGGGACTGCTATATTACGGCGAATACGATTGCAGCTTATCGGCAAATCCCAATGTGAATAATTACGCATATAATTGTCTGCCGTCATCTCAAATTCCGCTGACGGTTAAATGGAGTAAATAACAAAAAAGCAGGTTTGCGTGCAAACCTGCTTTTTTAAGAAAATTTAAAAAATGATAAGTCAATCAATAAGAGATTGTTTTTTGACCTTGACATCAATTACAACGTCATCATCCTCTTTATATCCCCATTCGCTCTTAAGACAATCGATCAGCCTGTCGTACGTCTGTGCCGCTTTTTTATAATCGTTTGTGATTACGTAAATAGTCGCTATGCCTTCCAACGCATCTGTAAATCTTGGCTTTTGGTTGCTTTCCGCTTCCCACGATTTTTCATAAAATTCTATTGCCTTTTCGTATTTACATTGACGGGCATAATACTGCGCCGTCTCAAACAGAAATCCCGAATCATCTGAAAAATCACTTAAAGCAGCTTCAATAATTTTATCGGCCTTCGCTCTATCGTATTCAGCAAGCGCGATGTGCGCTTCGTATATTGGGATCAAAAATGGTCTGTGTGCGGGTAATTCCGCACACCTGTTCAAATATTCCTCCGCCTCTTTCGTTCGATGATCGGCAATCAGATTATCGATGATATAATAGTACGGCAGCGGCGTTTGCGGATCAACGGTGTCGCTATCAATTACCTTTTTATAAAAATCAATAACTTCCGCGTGATTGGCACAATTCCAATCCCATACGGTTGCACCGTTTGCTTTCTGCAGTAACCATTGGCAATCCTTGATTTCGGGCGCAAGCATAATCGCTTCCCGTGCATATTTACCGACTTTCCGCAAATACGCATCAGCTCTGTGATGATAGAGCCTTGCAAGCAGGGACAGTATTTTTCTTCTGTCGTCAAATTCGTCAAGCTGTATTTTCAGAAAATTTTCGTATTCCGCAAACACCTCGTCGGAAAGCTCTACCTCCACGTCTATCCTTTTCTCGATTCTTTGTAATTTCTGTTCAACGGTCAAATCAAAAAGCTCGTCGATCGTCACACCAAGCTCACTCGATAAGATGGGCAAAAGAGTAATGTCGGGCATCGTGATACCCGTTTCCCATTTTGATATTGATTGCGGGCTGACTCCTATTCTATCGCCCAACTGCTCCTGCGTTGCTCCAATCTTCTGGCGAAGCAGTTTGATTTTATTTCCAATGTCCATATAAGATCCTCCTTCTGTATATGATTCATCGTCAAGTACTTGATGCCATAATTATATTACTAAAATTCCGGCAATGCAATAACGCAACTTTCGTTCCGATTCACCTATTTTGCGAAATAGTTTTGCAAGGATATTTAAATCTTTTCGGACTACCCCAATCGTGGCTCGCATAATCAAAAGAGAGCTTTGGGCAGCCAAAAGCTCTCTTTTGATTAGTTTGGTGAAATTATAGCAACATATTATTTCCAACGGCCCAGTTCTTCCCGTCTTTCCTGTTCTTCTTTTTCTTTTTCCAAGATATTATCCTTAATCTTTGATTCTTTAATTGCAATCATCATCTTACGGATCTCTATGCCTATTATTACAAATTGAGGAACAAACAATAACACTAAGCACCATAAGCAGTGTGCGTTTTTCGAAGAAAACGCAGCAAGCGGCAAATAAAAAGGAAGAAAAGCAAAATAAACGGTTGCTTTAATATAAAAATCCTTTAACTGCTCTCCGGTCGGCCAATTATATTTGTTAAACTTACGCCCTGAATACCTTCTTAAAAAGAGATATTTATCGTTTTTGCCTGAATATGCAAATACACCCCGAAGAAGCATCACGATAAGCATAAAGGTAGCAACAAAAGAATTTATCGACGATCTGATATGATCCCTGAATATTACTATGCCGGCAATATTGAGCACGAAAAGGGCAATCGTAGAGATCCAAAAAACTGTTTTTGCGTTAAGCTTTCGTTTCATCGGTTCACCGCCTTTTATTACATTATACCATGAAGCAAAAACGTGTGCTTGCACGGACGTTTTTGCGAAGCCGTCAATTGCGCAGGCGTGTAAAACACGCATCGGGCGAAGCCCAAAGACTTGCTTCGCAAGGCTTTCTGCGCTTATTATACCATAAATTTGTAAACGTTTCAACCGTTTCGCAAACAAATCGTAGAGGCTCCCTCCGGGTGGGCGCGACGCGTTAAGAAAATATGCCTGTGGCATATTTTTAGCCAAAGCGGGAAGCAAGCTATGCTTGCGACCTGGGCCGAAGGCTGGCGCCGCAGGCGACTGAGGGAGAGCGCGTCGCCGTAAAGTCTAATTACATTCCAATGTCGCGCAGGCTCCTTCCGTCACGCTTCGCATGCCACCTTCCTCTCGGAGGAAGGCTTTCGCCGATTCGAATCTGTCCAAAAAGCCGTTGTATCTATGGATTTGAAAATATTTTTCATTGGTAGGGGCGACCATTGGTCGCCCGCGGGCGTTCACAGAACGCCCCTACGGTTGTGGCGGTTCGAATCTGTCTACAGACCCGAAATGCCCGATATGCATCCACAAAATTTTGAAAAACTTGTTATATAATAAAATTGCTTTCCGCCTCAGCGAAAAGCTACCTTACTTCTTCACTATTCACTATTACTTATTACTTTGCCAAAAATCCCGCAAAGTTAGTGAAAAGTGAAGAGTGAAAAGTGAAAAAGTAAAAATCCCACGCTGACCGCGCGGGATTTTTGCGATGTGTGTCCGATTTAGATGCAAAAGCGTGAGTGGCTGATTTAGATGCACACTGATTTTGCAGAGGGTATGGTAACCCCTTGGCGATGATGGGAGCTGCACTTGACCGCTATCTTCCGGGGCGCAACGCCATGCTTGTAGATCACCTATTAAATCTATCACATAAAGGATAAAATACATAATTGGAAACGCCATTGACTTAAGCAAGGCATAAAGCAAATTTAAAGTTACATAACACAAATCAATCACCTTTGCCCCTTTTCTTCCTGTATTCCGTAGGCGTCATGCCGGTATACTTTCTGAACAATCTACTGAAA
>SVSB01000002.1 GCA_015064505.1 Oscillospiraceae bacterium | reverse complement strand
GCATTATATCTCTTCCGTTTTGTCCTCTGCTTAACATTCTTTCACCGCCTGTCTTTTCTTGCTTCTATTATACCATATCTAACGCAAAAAAGCCACCCCGTAGAGTGACTTTTTCGACAGACTGAGCACCGCAGAGAATTTCTTCTCTGCGGTGCTTTTATTATTAGGCAAATTTTTCGTTAAACAGCTTCATCCATTCGGTTGCTATAAGAGAAGAACCGCCGATATTGGGGTGCACTCCGTCGGGTGCGTAGTAGTCCACGCCAAGCTTTTCTGCGGCTTCACTGAATTTTTCCTGCAGGGGAAGGAAGGGAATACCGTATTCATCTGCAAGACTCTTTACGACCTTTGCGTATTCGTATACTTCCTTGAAACGCTCGTAGCGGTCGGGCATTTCGGGTGTGGCGCAGGTCGCCGTTCCTTCAAGCACGAAGGGCTCGCACAGGATAAAGCGTACGTTCGGAAGTTTTTTTCGGGTGTCCTCAATTATCATACGGTAGACCTTTTCAAAGCGCTCAAGGTCAACGCCGTTTCCGTGGGAGATCTCGTGCCAGATATCGTTAATACCTATAAGTATGCTGATAAGCTCGGGCTCGCGGTTCCAGACGTGGGCCTTGATGCGGGCGTAGAGATCAACGATGCGGTTGCCGCTGATGCCCATATTGAATACGGTGTGCTTATCGGGTGCGGGGCCAAGCAGTCTGTCGCCGATTACGCGCACGTAGCCGTAGCCGAGGGCGGATTGCTTGCTGAGATCGTCGCGGTTTCTGCCTGCGTCGGTAATGCTGTCGCCGAAAAATATTATCTTCATATCTTTCTCCTTACGTTTTGTTGTATTTCAAAAGCCATTTGCCGTTTATAAGACGGATAAAGAACAGCGAGCCGCGGAACAGCCAATCGCAGAACATAGCGATCCACACGCCGTAGATACCAAGCTCGAAATAAAGAGCAAACACGTAGCTTCCGATAACGCGGAACGCCCACATGGATATAATGGAAACGGTCATGGGGAAGAAAACGTCGCTTGCGGCGCGGAAGCAATTGGGAAGAGTAAAGGCAAGGGGCCATACAAGTGAGGTTGCCGCGTTGTGCATCAAAACAAGGTGAAGTGCCGCCTTTGCTCCCTCGGGAGAGAGATCAAAAAGTCCGATAATGGGCTTTGCAAACACCGTCAGCAGCACGGAGGTTATTATCATTATCTTGTAAGCGGTCAAAAGCAGTTTCTTTGCGTATTGCTTTGCCTGCTCCGTTTCTCCCGCGCCCGTGCATCTTCCGATAACGGTGATAAGGGTAAGACCCACGGCGCCTCCTGCCGCGTATTCAAAGGAGGAGAGGGTGTTTGCAACGGCGTTTGCGGCTATCATGGGGGTGGAGAAGCCTGAAACGAGGCTTTGGGTAATGAGCTTACCTATCTGAAACATTCCGTTCTCCATTCCGCCGGGAATACCTATGCGCAAAATTTTGCCGATGATGGGGAAGGAGGGGCGGAAGCGGAAAACGTTATCCACGAAGATAATATTATTTCTGTTGTGGGAAAGAACGAGCATTACCACGGCGCCAAGAATGCGCGCCGCAAGGGTGGATAAAGCCGCACCCGTAACGCCCAGCTTAAAGCCGTAAATAAGCAGTGCGTTGCCGCCCACGTTAAAAACGTTCATCACAAGGGAAACGTAAAGGGATATCCTTGAGTTGCCCATTGCGCGGAAAAGCGCCGCTCCGCCGTTATAAATGCCAAGGAAGGGGAAGGACAGGGCGGTTATCACGAAATACACCTTGGCGTATTCCATAACGTCCGCGTCCACCTTGCCGAAAACGAAGCGGAGTATCCCGCCCGAAAAGCACAGTGCAACGACGGCAAGTGCGGATGATACGGCAAAGACCGCGTAATAGAGCTGCTTTGCGGAGTTGCAGGCGTTTTCTTTATCCTTGTGCCCCAAAAACTGCGAGCATACCACCGCTCCGCCCGTGGCAAGGGCAGAAAAGATATTTATGAGCAATATGTTTATGGAGTCAACGAGGGAAACGCCCGATACCGCCGCCTCCCCGACGCTTGAAACCATCATGGAGTCAAACATTCCCAGTGCAACGGCAAGTATCTGCTCCACGAGCAGGGGGAAAAGTATTTTTGAAATGTCCTTGCGTGAAAAAAGCGCGTTAGTTTCGGTTTTCATTTTTCACCGTATAAGAGCAGAGTTTTTTTAATTATACTCCTGCGTGCCCGTTTCGTCAACACTCTATTTGATCTCTGCATCCTCGCCAAGGCGCAGAATTCCGTTTACGGCGCTGTCGGCAAGCTCCTCGCTCTGTACTACGCTTCCCTTTGCTATCATCTGCCAGGTGCCGCCGAGGACCGTAAGCGTGTATTCCTTATCGGATATCATTTCCCCGTCGCTTGCCTTGAAGCTGTCGTATACCTTGGCGGTATCGTCGCCCGTGTATTTCCACTTTCCGCCCACAAGGCAGGGGTAATCGTTTTCTCCGAAGGGACGGTTAAGACAGCTTACGCCCATACCCATCACCACGGTGTTGAAATTGCATTCGATAACGGATATGCCGTTTGCTGTTTCGGGAGTGAGGATCACGTTGTCAAGATAAAGGGGGCAGTTTATCCTTATGAATTTGTATGTAAGAAGTATGTTATTATGCTCTGCGGTTATCATTACGGGAGCGGTGCGCTTGGGTATTTCAAGGAGTGCGCCAGCATCGTAGCTCTGAAGCAGCACGATGGTACCGCCGCGCATTATTTTATCAAAAGCCTTTTCAAGGGTCTTTACGGGAGCGTCCTTGGTGCCTGCGTTGGTGTCAAGTCCGTCGGTCTGTGCAACGTAAACTACGGGAAGCTCGCTTAACTTTTCAAACTTTCCCTCAAGAAGCACGCCGCGCTCAAGCTTGGTTCCCTCAAGCATGGGCTGTGATACTGCCGTAGGTACGGTGGGATTTTCCTTGGTGCCCGCAAGGAGCTTGCCGTCATCCGTGAACCACGCAAGGTCTATGCACGCGCTTCTGGGGGATACGAGAGATGCTCCCGTAAGTCCCGCGGAGGATCTTCCCGTTCTGTGTGCGTGGTAAACTATAAGCAGATCCTTGCCGTTGGGGGCTTCAACGAAGCAGTGGTGACCCGTGCCGTAAAGGTGTGGGTTTTTGTTATCCTTATAATCAAGATCATCGCACATAAGAGTGATATTATTTTTGTCGCGCTTAAAGGTGCCAAGGGGCTTATCACTGGTTGCGTAGTGGACGGAGTATTTGGTGTTCTGATATCTGTTTGAGGAGAAGGTCATATAATAGGTGCCGTTATTCTTGATCATGAACGGTCCCTCAACGCAGTCGCCGCCGCTAAGGGCAAGGGTCTCTATCTCCGCATCCCACTGTACCAGGAGCCTGATGCTCTTAAGATCGATCTTCAGCTCCTCCATATCGAAAACACAGCCCCAGATGTTGTTACCGGCCTCTACCTTCACGCCGTTGAATTCCGCCTTACGCTGAGTAACGAAGTAAAGGTATACCGTTCCGTCGTCGTCAACGAAGAAATTGCCGTCTATTACGTTTGCGGAGTTTATGAGGTAGCGCCTTGCGTTATTGGTAAAGGGGCCCGTGGGACTATCGGATACCGCAACTCCGATGCGGTGCTGTGCCGTGTAGACCAGGTAATATTTTCCCTCGTACTTCATTACCTCGGGCGCCCAGAAGGCGTATTTGTTAAAATCGGAATTGGGGTCGGTATATACGTCGTCCTTAAGAAGGCAGTAGCCTTCGGACTTCCATTCCACAAGATTTTTTGAGGAATAGCAACGGTAACCGTACTCGTCGCCGCTTGTGGCGTAAAGATAGTAGGTTCCGTCATCGTCCTTGAATACGAAGGGGTCTGCTCCGGGTGCTACGGGGTTGGTGAATATCTGCTCTCCCGTATATTCGGGTGAGCCGATAAGCTCTGCACCGGGGATGGGTGCCTCTGTTACGGGTGCGGTGGTTTCGGTGGAATCGTTGTTTTTCATAGCTTTACTCCCAAAAATAATAATGCATATCAACGCGGCAAGAATGACTACCGCGGCAATGATAATATAAATCTTTTTCACGGTTTACTCCTCACTTTCAAAATACAGAACTGAGTTTGGCTTGAGCGTTATCCTGCCGACGGCGGGGTATTCTCCCATGAAGACCGCGTCGCGCTCCGAATCAAGCCGATAGAGCTTTGCCGCATTTCCAATATCAAGGGTGATCTCTTTCTCCGCGGCGTTTTCGTCGTAGGTGTAATAGGTTACGATGCCTGCGCACTTTTCTCCCTTGGCGGCAAGCACGTATACGTCGCCGTCGTCGCATTCCACATTTATACGGTTCTTTTCGCCGTATACCCTGTTAAAGAGCTCAAAGGCGTGGCAGGTCTTGTATTTTTCGTAGGTAAACGGCTTGAAAAGTCCGCAGAAGCCGCAGGGGCGCGCGTCGTAATAGGTCATTTTGTCGATGGGGAGATCCTGTGCGGCGCACAGCAGTGCGCTTGCCATTGCCGCCCCCTCCATGGTCATCAGCTTAACGCGGGATTCCTGCAATCCGTCTTTCCAGTTTATCAGGTAGTTCCATTCGTCTACAATGCTTTCCGCCTCGGGATAGCCGTTCTCGTCAAGCAGACCTCGTACCTTCCCGGAGCGCCGCGTAAAATCCTCAAGCACTCTTGAATAGGTGTGCCATGAAAGGAAGTCCAGGGGTACTTCTCTGCGCTTCATCTCTTTAAGAAAATGCTCTACCCGTCCGTTATCCACCGACCACTCCGCAAAGGCGGGACCGCCGATCTTCAGATGCGGGAAACAGCTCTTTAAATGCTTTGCCGTGATCTCGAAAAGGTCGTAAAACTGCTCCATAGTACCCGTCCAGCAGGCGGGAACGTTATCGGGCTCGTTCCATATCTCCCAGTATTCAACGCCGCATTCGGTTCCATCGTTCCAGCCCTCGTTTACGTGCCTTACGATATGCTCGCAGATCTGCGCCCATTTATAAAAGTCCTTCGGCGGGTGCACGTGGTATTTTTTCGGGTGGGGCTCAATGCGCTGCCCGAGACGGTAAAGAATCTTCGCTCCCGTCATCAGGCACCGTTTTATATAGGAATCGGTGTAGAAAAAGTCGTATGCGTCTTTATCCTCCGCATCCTTTTCAAAATCGGGGAATATGCCGCTTATATCCACGGTATGCTCACCGCCGTAATTGACGAAAAACGAGGAATCGTGAAGTCTGACAAGGGGCACGCCCATTTTTTTGAAGGCGTCTACGGTTCCGCCGCTTCCGTCGTGGTTTGCAACGGGACCGTTCACCGTTCCGTGTAACGGCTTTATTTCTCCGATAGGGGTATTCGGATATATTTTAACAGTTGCCATAGCCATACCTCCTTCTTCTTACAATTTTATCATATTTACTTTTTGCAAACAATGTGATATACTGTTATAAAACTAATATATCCTGCTTTTTTGGTGATCGTAATGAAATTGAGATGTATCGGATACAACCGCGGACACAACGAAAATTTTGCGCTCTCGCGCCCGCCGAGGCTAATTGAATACGTTATGCTCGTTTTGCGTTCGCGCACGTTCTTCGTTTTCGGTGAGGAAAAGATAATTGCCGAAAAGGGCGCCGTTATGATATTTGATAAAACAACTCCGCACAACTTCGGCGCGTACGGAGAGCCCTTTTTGCACGATTGGGTCACCTTTGATCTTACGCCCGAGGAGAGAAATGAAGCTCTTTCCCGCGGGATACGCTTTGATACGGTATTGTACCCCGATAACGTTCATACCCTTTCCGAGCTTATAAGGACTTTGCAGTACGAGAAATACTCCGCGCATAAAAGCTCCGTGGATATTACGGCGCTGTATCTTAAGGTGCTTTTGTTGCGGCTTTCGGACGGAATAGAAAAAACGGAAGCACCGAAAAAGCGCTATACGGATAAGCTGGAGGCTTTGCGCACGGACATATATTCCGATCCCATCAGAAAAAGAACGGTGGACGGACTTGCGGCGTCCATAAACGTGAGCCCATCGTATTTTCAGCATATTTACAAGGAGCACTTCGGCATAAGCCCCATTGCGGATCTTGTGAAAAGCCGAATGGAATACGCGGAATATTTATTGGGGTATACCGATTATTCCGTAAAGCAGATATCGGACCGGCTTGGGTATCCGTGCGACGTGCAGTTTATAAGTCAGTTTTCCCGATACGCGGGGCAGACTCCTGGAAAATACCGAAAGGGTTTGAAATAAAAAATGCAGACGAGCCTCGGCTCGTCTGCATTTTTTATTTAGGTTATTCGATTGCTTCCCACTGTGCGTAGAGGGTAAGAGCAGTTGGTCTATCCTGGGGAATGTATCCCTCTCTGTCAGAGATAAGGGAATCGTTCTCGGGATCGTACTCGGGAGCGGTGGTCCAACCGATGAAGCGGTAGCCTTCACGCACGAATCTGTTGGGTGCAAGGGCGGTGAAGTTGTAGCCGCTGCCGTCGATATCCTGGGTTGCCATGGTTCCGATGCCGCCGTTGCCCGCAAAGGTCACAGTGCATTTGTAGGATTCGGATACCCAGTTGGGGAAGAGCTGTACCTCGCCCGGAGGAACGTCGCCGTTTCCTTCGGTCACGCTGATCTGGTCGTAGCTGTGGAAGCCGTCGATAAGCACCAGCTCAGTGCTTATCATACAGCCCTGACCGCCGGGGAATGCGAAGGAGCCGTATTTCCAGCCGGATATAAACTGTCCCTCCGAGGTAAAGCCGTGGTCGGTGGGTATCTGTACGGTATCGCCGTATGCGTAGGTCTTTCTGATAGCACCCTCGCTGTCTGCCGTATCGTTATGGAATACTACGGTTACGGTGATGGGCGTCCACTTTGCCGTAAGCGTCAGGTTGCCTGCGGGCATGGTCTCGTCGCCGTCGTAGAGATTGCCTTCACCGTCGTACCAGCCGTCAAAGGTGTAGCCGGGATAGGTTTGGCCGAGGAATTCCGTGATCGCCGCATTCTCAAAATACTGCGCAAGGGATTCTCCCAGACCAACGGATGCGGTAACGTTATCCGTATCGTAGGTTTGGATCTCTATGAAGTCATAATACTTCATGCTGTCGCCGCCAAGGTCAAGCACCAGATCGTAGGGGCCTGCAAGGGAGGTCCAGTTGCCGTATTCCGCCGCAGAGAAGGTTGCGTTACGGGCGGGCATGGTGCCGAACTCATTCCAGCCGTCAAATCTGTAGGAATCGCGCACGGGATCGGTAACTGTATCGGGCAATACGATCTCTTCGCCGTATCTGAAGGTAGCGGAGCCAAGCTCGGTGGTGCCGTCGTAATCTACCCAGGTTGCGGTATAGCTGTTTCTTGAGTAGTAGAGCTTAAGAACAACGGTTTCGCTCGTGTTGGAAATATGTCCGCTTGTAACGGTGCCTTCAATGGACGTATCGCAGGTAAAGCCCACGAATGCTGCGGGAGCCGCCTCTACGTCCTCGTCGATATAGCCTGCGGGCGTATCGGTCTGCTGAAGAGCAAAGACGCCGTCAAGACCTTCAAGGTAATGCTCCACCTTGTAGGTAATGGGAGCCTTTTCCCATTTTGCAACGAAGGTGATATCTCCGTCGGAGGTAAGGATATCGCCGTTTATCCACTCGGGGTTTACAAGGGTCTCGGTCTCGTCGCCAAGGATATACCAGCCAAGGCAGACGTAAGCGTCCTTGGTTGCAAGGTAGCCGTCCGCAAAGAGCGGGAACGCAACGCCGTAGCGATAGAAGCCGGGGTAATTGCCAACGAGTCTTCCGCCGCCAAGCTCGACCTTAACGCTGTATTCCTTGCGCGGGTAGTAGTAACTTATCTCCGCACTGCCGTCGGCAAGAATGGTTATCTCTCTTGCAGTGGGGGATTCGTAGCCGGTTTTGTCTTTAACGGCAGGGGTTACCTTGGTGCCCGTGGTGCCGTAAAGAGTCTCGGTTACGGGATCACCGTATTCGCGGCTGGTCTCCGTCTCGTAATAATGATTTACGGTGTAGGCGGTGTCGTCTGCCGCCTTGTAAACGGGGATGAAGTACTCGCCGCGTACTGCGGTGTACTTTTCGCCCGCCTCGTAAAGCAGCTCTTCCTCGCCAACGTAGGAGGTTCTCCAGCCGAGGAATACGTAGCCGTCCTTTTCGGGACCTTCGGGGAGGTTGATCACGTCGCCTTCGCGGACGTACTGCAGCTTGTGGTTAAAGAAGAACTGATAGAAGGTGTAGTTGTAATATACGTTGATCACTATGCCGTTGGGGTGGCCGTGGGTGCTGATATAGTCTTCCTTGATCACCCAGCCGGCGTCGCCTGCGTGATGTGCAACGTACTTGTCAAGTCTGCCTGCATCAAAGGTCTCATCCTCGGGGTACAATGCGCTTGAGGTGATCTTTGTGCCGATGGGGAGAACACGGTTCTCGGTATGTGCGGGGGTAGAGGGATAATCCTTTGCCATAGGATCGTAAACGAAATAGTTTATGGTTACGTCCACGTCCTCAAAATCCCATATTGCGTAGTAATCTATTCCGCTGCCGTCAAGTACGGGAACGGTCTCGGGGAGCTCGGTGAATTCCACGGGCCCGTCAGGACTTGTGGACCATCCAAGGAAGGTGTAATAGGGGCTTTCGATCTCGCTGTAGCCGGGGTCGGGTATAGTCGCGCCCATCTTAAGGGTGTGGTAATACACCTGCTGCATATCGGTGTCGGATTCAAAGGCGCGGTTGTTCATATGAACGCCCACCTTGTAGGTATCACGGTTGTAATAGACGTTTACAACGGTGCTTCCGTCGCCCATGATCCTATGCCAGAATATGTAGTTGCGTTTTTGACCCTGGTATTCGTAGCTGAAGAGCTCTTCGTAGGGGTATTTGTCAAAATCAAGACTTATACCGGGCTCGGAAACGAAGTTGAAGGAGCTTATGGAGGAGCCGGTGGTTCCCGTGAACTCTTCCTCCAGAATAAGATCGTATTCGCCGGGCTTATCAGCGGATTCAAGCAAGTGGCGGACGGTGTAGGGGGTATCGTTGCGGGTGGTGTGAACGGGGTCAAGTCCGATGTTTGCCTCGGGCATTATATAGCCCTCAAGGAAATTCACGTCATCAAGCATCTTGCCGTGAATATCGGGGCAGGAGGGGCAGTCTATCATCCAACCATGGAAATCGTATCCGGGCCGTGTCAGATCGTGGTCGGGAAGGGCGGGGAGACGGACGCCTGCAATGAATACCTGAGTCCTTGTATCGTCCACGTCGGGCTGAGGATCGTAGAGATTGGGGGAACGGTAGACCGTGTGTCCCGTGTAATACTGCACGGCGAATTTGGGGTCGGTCTTTACCCACTTGATGTTAACGGTCTTGGTTACGGGTCCGAGGAGGGGATTGCCGTGCTTGTATACGAAGTCGATGGAGGCGGAAAGCTCCAGATCCGTAAGCTCGGGGGTGACCTCGAATTTTCCGGTGCTTTCGTTGTATTTTATCTTGTCCGTATCTCCGGAGGCAAGGCGGGAGTAGGTATCGGGAGCAACGGTATAATCGATTATGGATACGCTCCTTTTTCTCCGCTCTCCCGTAAGAATGTTGAACTCAAGAACGTTGAAGTAGCGATCAGAGATGGTGAAGGTATCGCCGCTGTGGACGGTAACGTTGCTTGAGCGGATTTCCGGAGCAACCGTGTACCATTCCGTTCCCGCACCGAACAGCTTCCAGCTTTCGTCAACCAGATGCACCTCAACGGAGAGCAGGTCAAGGAACGCGCCCGCAAAGAAGTCAAGGGCCATGTAAATGCCTATCTCCACGTATATGGCGCCGCCCGATCTGATGTTGGGGCTTGCGTTTCCTATCTTATCGTAGTGATAATAGTAGAATCCGTAAAGCTCAAGATACGGTCCTACCTCCACGTGCACGCCGATATTGTCAAGCTTAACGCTTATAAGACCTACGCTGAAGGTAAGTCCGATGCCTGCGCGCACACCAAGATTGCCGAAGAGGAAGAAATTGAAGTTTGTGTACGGGGTCTGCTTATCGACGACGTTGTAGCTCTTCTTGCCCTTGAAAAGCTCAAAGTGGAAGGAGTATTCCTTTACGTTAAGGTTTTCAAAGGATATACCCATGGTAACGTTCAGCTTTGCGGCAAAGATAAGCTCAATATCAAGAACGTAGTTAACGATGTGTGTTTTGGGGTCGAAATAACCCTTCTTGTGGAATATGGGCAGTGCGAAAATGTCAAAGTAATCTATCTCGCGCTGAAGCATATCCGCATACTTGTCAACGAGCTCGGTCTCCTCGCCAACGTCACCGAAGAAGGAGAGATCGCCGTTCTTCAGGTATTCGTTGAGCTTGGTGGCGATGCTTGAAGCGGAGCTGAACAGCTTGGTGCCGTCCTCTTTTTCAACCAGCTCCGTCCAGAGATAGGTCTTTTTGTAGTACTTCTCGGTGGAAGCTGTGGTAATGGCGCCAACGCCCGTGTAGGTGCCGAATTCAAAGCGGGCGTCTGCGGTAACTTCCTTAAGTACGGGAATGATGAAGTACCATTTCCACTTGGTATCTGCGGAGAACTTGGCGTTGAACGCAACCTCCTGCTCAAAGGTAACGTAAAGGTCAAAGGTAAGGCTTTCAACCACGTGCCAGCCGTTTTCAACTACCTCAAGTCCAACGGGGATGGTAACTCCGAAGGCAACGCGAAGACCCGTTGCGTTGTTTATCTGGGTGATCTTTTGGAGATGCTTGGTTATCTCGGCGCTGACGTTGGGGCGGCCGATCTCAATCTGGTACATCAGGTTTCCGCCGTCCACCTCTATACCCGTGCGGGAGAACTGCTCGCTTGTAAGGGTGTACTTTGTGCCGACGGTAGCATCCTCTATGCCGAATCTTTCCGCAAGATAGAAGGCTGCCGCCTCTTCCGCAAAGCCGCTTTCAACCGCTTGGGAAACAAGCTTGTTTTCAAGATCCTTGATCTCGGATTCGGGGATGTTTACGTCAACGGCGTTAACGGTATAGGTGTCGATGGCGGTTTCAATATCCTCTATCGTAGCCGCTTCTACAGTCAGGGTAACGGTATCGGTGCCTCTTACCACGGAAACGATCTTGCCGTAGGTAACGTTGGTACCCTCTGCAAGCACGCCGTCGTATAGAACTACGAAATCGTCGATTCCGACCACGGTATCGGCGTTAAGCACCTCCTGATCCTCAAAAAGGGTGAAGTCAAGCTGCTCGGTATCAACCACGATAACGTTGTTGGTGCGATCTCCGTCAAGATCCGCGCCGTAGGGAATGGGGAATACCTCGGGCAGGAACATAACGTCGGTTGCTTTTGCGGAAACGTAGGTGTAGGTGGTACCTTCCACTTTCGTTATCTCTATATAGGCGACCTCTGCATCCTCCGCAAAGGTGCGCTCCTCGTCGTTTGCCTCACCGCTGTGGATGGCAACCACGTCGCCCACCTTCAGAGCAGGGGTGCCCGTGTAGGTAAAGGTGCCTTCCGCATCGTTATCAACGAGAGACACGCCGCCGTTATCGGAAAGACGGGCAGTGTAAAGACCTGCGGCGTCCTCCATCTCAAAGCCGGAAACGGTGCTGAAGTCGATGAATATTACGTCGTCGTCAATGCGGAGATTATATACCTCCTCACGGTAGGTGAAGATATTGTAGTAGCGCACTTCCTTGCGCTGTACCTCCCCCTCGTGGAGGAAGAGTATGTATTCGTTGTCGGCGGGAACGGGGTTAGCCGCCGTTGCAAGGGTTTCGCGGTCGCGGGCGATAAGCTGATAGGTCTTGCCCGCCTCCATGCCCTCGGTGGGTTCTACCGTATAGGTGCCGTCGCCGTTATCGGTGACGGTAAAGGGCATATCAACGTTTCCGTCGGATATTCCTGTAAATGACAATCCGTTTCTGACCGCTTCCGCATTGGGTGCCTTGACGGTAACGCGGAACGAGGTATCAACGTCGATAGCGGCAACGTAGTTCAGCGACCCGTCACCGATAACGGAGCTGTCCGTTGAGGGTACGAGGCGGGGATATATGGTCATATTTCGGGTAACCGTATCCTCAACACTCACTACCGTTGCAAGGGCCGCGTCGTAATACCAGCCCGCAAAGATATATCCCTCGCGGTAGGGCGTGGGCACGGAGTAGACCAGATCTCCCGCAACCACGAGGCGCTCCGTGGGCATCACGGTGTTTTTCTTATCGGCCTCGCTCCAGCTTGCGGGATATCCAACGGTTACGCTGTGGAAGGTAACGCTGTCTACGGTATCAAAATCATCCCCTGCGGTGGGAAGCTGAGGGATGGAAGGGCTGCTTACAACGTGCTTATGCAGTCTTTCGCAAACCGCTGCGGCTTCTGCGCGGGTGGCGGTATCTGCGGGACGGAATCTGTTATCCGTATCGCCCTTCATCAGTCCCATCTCGTAGCAGACTCTGACTGCGCTTACGGCGTAATCGGATATTTCGGATGCGTCCTCATACTTAAGATCGTATACGCCCATGGCGCCGACGCTGAAAACGCGCAGGAAGCGATGCAGGAAGGTGGCTATCTGCTCGCGGGTTACGGGAGCGTCGGGCTCAAAGAGGCCGCTTTCCGTGCCCGTGGTGATCCTGTTCTCCTCTGCCCAGGCAACGTAGGGACCGTACCACGTTCCGAATTCAACGTCGCTGAAGGAAGTATTCTTATAATCGGAGGTGTCTGCTTCCGCTATTCTTCCCAGCAGGGTAACGAACATGGCGCGGGTAAGCACTCCGTGGGGATCGAATTCCGTATCGGAAACCCCCTTGAATATGCCGTTTGCATTGGTGTATGCCACGTGCTCGTAGAACCAGTCGCTCTTGCTAACGTCTGAAAAACGGTAGCTTGAGGGTGATTCCGCGGTGATGGCGTAGGCGCCCGTTGCCATTGCGGGTACTATCATAAGCACGGCAAGGAACAGGCTTAAAGACTTAAGTAATAATTTTTTCATAACAACCTCCGGGTCGTTTGTTGGTTTGTCAGAATTTTAACACATCCGGAAACTGCTTGCGCGTTTTGCGCGGATTTAGCCGTTTTTGCGCAAATTTGGTAATGCAAAAAGGTGTGTAAAGAAATTTCCGTTTCTTTACACACCCAAATATTTATATAGAAAGGAAGGCAAGCAGCATTCCCGTTGCAATGTCGCCTCCCGAAGAGCTTCCCACGGTGAGAAGCCCGTCAAGGGCGGCTTCTGTATCTTCTTCGTTACATAGATCCTCGCACAGCTCCGCCGTAAGTCCGAAGTATTCTCCCGCCGCCGCGCATTCAAGATATCTGCGGCTGATAATATTGGTGTTCTTTTTCGCTTTGATTACCGCATCGGCCAGAAGAAAAGCTTCGTTTTTCGTGCTTTGGCAGTAGTGAAGCGCGTAAAGGGCGCCGCAAAGCAGATCGTCTCCCGAGGGAGTAAGTCCCTTGCCGAGCCCCGTAAGCAGCGCTGCTTTTTTGGCAAGCTCTTCCGTATCGCCCTTATTCAGAGCACCGAAAAGCTCCGCTGCAAGCTCCCTTGCCTTTTTTGCGTAGGGATCGGTTATTTCCCCTTCCCCCAGTATCGGCGCAAAGCCCTCCCGCTTCTTGCTTAAAAGCAGCTGTATTGCATTATCAAGAGCTTCTTTTGAGGGGGGTGCGGGAATACGGCAGCTTCTTTTCTCCGCTGCGCAAAGCTTTATAACGGCGTCACCGACCGTAAGCAGATCTTCCGTTACGGTGGCGTGCTCCGCGCCGTTAATGCTATCGCGGAAGCTTTCATATCCGTCAACGCTTATTCCGAAGGGCACGCTTTTTTTGGATGCGTCGCATATAAGCAGGACGCTATCGCCGAAAAGCAGATAGGTACCCGCGCTGTAAACGCCGAGCACGTCGGCGGTTTTATATTCATTTATAAGCTCGGCGGCGTATCTGCCGCAGTATATTGCGCGGTGATTCATGTTTGCTCCTTTGGCGTGATAGTACGGCGGGACGTCGAGGCGCCGTCCCCTACGGTTATTATCTTATCACGCGGGCGGAGCTTTTGTCAATCAAAGAAACAGCGGGCGCAGCTGTGTATCCCTTTTCATCGCTTCAAAGGCTTCGGGCACCTTATTAAAATCCGTTACCAAAGAAAAAGGCTTGTTCAGGGGGTCATCCTGCTTCATAGGAGTAAAGAAGATGCCCTTTCTTACGGTCAGCGCCGCTATATTTTTCAGCCCCGCACCGAGGGCGTCGTTGGAGGCGGGGCAGAGGAGTATCCTTCTGCCGTTACGCAGATGGGCCTTTGCCGCCATGGTTACGGGTGTATCGCATATTCCGTTTGCAAGGCGGGCAAGGGTGTTGCCCGTGCAGGGGCATATAATAAGGTAGTCAAGGGGACGCGAGGGGCCAAGCGGCTCAGCTTCCACTATTGAATATATTCCTCTGGTGCCGCATAGCTCCTCTGCCCTCCGGCAAAAATCCCTTGCCTTAAAGAACCTCGTATCCGTGCCGGAAACGGAAAAAGAAAAAATGGGTAAAAGCTCCTCGCCTGCTTCTATCAGCCTTTTTGCCGCTTCAAGGGCGGCATTGAGAGTGCAGTGGGAGCCGCAAAATGCAAATCCGGTCATATTACCTCTGCAAAAGTTGAATTATTCTTTCGTATATTATAAGTGCGGCGGTCTCCGGGGCGGTCTTTCCCGGCAGAGCACGGGCGATTATATAGGGCAGTTCCGCTTTTTTTGCGGCTTCTTCGTAAATATTTCCCGAGGCAAGCTCCATAAGGGGAGTTCCCGCTTTAAAGGAGGGAAGTATATCCGCAAGTATGTTTGCGGGAACGGTGTTGTATATCATATCCCATCGGTTTCCCACCGCGTTTTTCAGCTCCGCAAGAGGGATAACGGAACAACCCGTAGCTTGTGCAAGGGCAAGCTGGGCGGAGCTTCTTGCACTTACCCATACCTTTGCTCCCACTGCCGTAAGTATACGCGCAGTAGCCTGCCCCACTCTGCCGAAGCCGATAACGAGCATATTTGCCCCAAGAACCGCACGGTCGAGTTCCCTGAACGTGTATTCAAGGGCGCCCTCTGCCGTGAGCTGTGCGTTTTTTATAAGCAGAGCCTCGTCCTCCAGCAGATCGCGGCAAGTGACTCCTTGGCGGGTGCAGAGCTCCTTTATCTCCTCCGTAAGGCCGCCGCCGAAGAGAACGGTACCGCCTTCAATAAGCTCCGCAACCTCCGCAAGCCTCGGTGCCGCGTAATCCGGCGGGCAATTAAGAAAAACTCCGTCAAGAGAGCAGGGAACGGGCAGTATCACCGCATCTCTGTTTCTTGCGGCGGCTTTGATATCGTCCGTTCCGCCGTTAAGTGCGATAACGCACTCGCCGTTTTCCTTCAGTAATTCGTAAAGCCGCCTCATTCTTTTATCGCCGCCTATAACGGCTGTGTTAAGCTTTTTCATATTTATCTCCGATACCGTTCTGTTACAGCATACGCGTTTTCTCCCCTGTGGGTGAAAAAATGTTGTAAAAACGTTTGCGCCGTGATACAATAAAGAAAAAACGCAATACCGTGGAGGTACACAATGAAATTTTCCCAAATGCCCTACACAAGACCGAACGTGGAGGAGATCAAAAGCGCCCTTGGCGCCATCGAGGAAAAGCTGAAGAACGCCAAAAGTGCCGCAGAGCAGCTTGAAGCCTTCCGCGAGACGGAGGAGCTTGGAAAGAAGATCAACACCCTCGGCACTCTCGTTTATATCCGCAACACCATAAATACCAAGGACGAGTTCTACGCGGCGGAGAGGGAATATATAGACGAGGTGGAGCCTCTTTACGGAGAGGCGGCTCAGAAGGTCAGCCTTGCAATGCTCGCATCCCCCTTCAGAGCGGAGCTTGAAAAGGAGCTTGGAACTCTGTACTTTAAGAATCTTGAGATAGCCGTTCGCACCTTCAGCCCCGACATAATAGAGCTTATACAGCAGGAGAACAAGCTCTCCTCCGAGTATCAGAAGCTTTACGCAAGCGCCGCCGTTGAATGGGAGGGTAAGACTCTCCCCCTGCCTTTGTTGGGGCCCTATAAAGAAAGCACTGACAGAGAGATTCGCCGCCTTGCTTACGAGAAGGAGGGGCAGTTCTTTGACGAGCATCGCGAGGAATTCGACCGCCTTTACACGGATCTCGTTAAGGTGCGCAACAAAATGGCACGCGCACTGGGACATAAGAACTTTATTCAGCTTGCCTACGACCGCCTGGGCAGAAACTGCTACGGCTACGAGGATATAAAGGAATTCCGCCGCCAGATCGCGGAGGACGTGGTGCCCGTGGTAAACAATCTGCGCGAGGAGCAGAGAAAGCGCATCGGCGTTGATAAGCTCTGCATGTACGATACCCTTATTTTCAAGGACGGAAACCCCAAGCCCCACGGCAGTGCCGACGATATACTTGCCGCGGGAAGGGAAATGTATCACGCCCTTTCACCCGAAACTGCGGAGTTTATCGACTTTATGTACGATAACGAGCTTCTTGACGTGCTTTCAAAGGACGGCAAGGCACCAGGCGGCTATTGCGCGGATATTCCCCTGTACGGCGCGCCCTTCATCTTCTCCAACTTTAACGGCACCTCCGGTGACGTTGACGTGCTGACTCACGAGGCAGGTCACGCCTTTGCCGCTTACCGCGCGTTCAAGAAGAACTATATCTCCTCCTATCAGAGCCCCACTATCGAGGCCTGCGAGGTCCATTCCATGAGTATGGAGTTTCTTACCGGAGAGTATCACAGCAAGTTCTTCGGTGATGATACCGCGAGATACGAGTATATGCACGTAGCATCCGCTCTTTCCTTCCTGCCTTACGGCTGTATGGTCGACGAATTCCAGCATATAATGTATGAAAACGAGGATCTGACCCCCGAGGAGCGCAACAAGGTCTGGGAAGAGCTTGAAAATAAGTACCGCCCCCTTATAAGCCGCGAGGGAATGCCCTTCTACGGCAGAGGCGCGGGATGGCAGCGCCAGCTTCATATCTATGAAAGTCCCCTTTATTATATAGATTACTGTATGGCGCAGACCGTTGCCTTCCAATTCTGGCTTGAAATGCTGGAAAACAAGGAAAAGGCGTGGAAAAAATACCTTGCGTTCGTTGATATGGGCGGCACCTGCACCTTTGAGGAGCTTGTGGAAAAGTCCGGGCTCACCCTTCCTTACGCTCCCAAATGTATGGAGCATATTGCCACAAAGATAAACGAAATACTTGTTGAAAAAGGCAAAAAACTTTGAATTTGTGACTAAAATGTGAATTTACTATTGACTACCGCAAGTTTTGGTGGTAAAATCTTTAGTATCCTAAAACATATTCTCGTGCACTGCGCTTATTTTTGCATAGTCGGTTGCAAGGATACGCTTGTGCGGGATATGTAATTAAATAATAAGGAGAAAACAATGAAAAAGAGAATCGCCTCTATTGTTGCTTTGCTGCTCGTTGTATGCATGGTTCTTCCCATGGCATCCTGTGGTAGCAAGGTAAAGGTTGAGGAGTTCGTTGGTGAGTACACCTACAACGATTCCGTTGTAACCATGTCCTCCAACTGGAACCCCCACACCTACCAGACCACTGATGAGAGCTATCCTATCGATTTCCTCACCTCCGGTCTTTATAGCTTCATCTACAACGATGAGCTCAACCCCGTTGAGGGTAAGGATCCCTACAAGGGATACGTTATCCGCCCCGAAATGGCAGCTGAAATGCCCGTTGACGTAACCGAGAAGATCAAGGCAGAGCATCCCGAATTCAACATTCCCGAGTCTGCTACCTCCGGCTACGCTTACGTTATCAAGCTGAACAAGGACGCTACCTGGCAGAACGGCGAAAAGATCAACGCTGATACTTACGTCTACTCCATGAAGGCACTCCTTGACCCCAAGATGGACAACTACCGTGCTACCGACTACTTCGACGGTAGCTTCTGCATCGCAAATGCAAAGAACTACTACCATCAGGGTACCATCGCTTACACCGAGTCCATGCTTCAGAACAAGTTCAAGTTCGCTGATCTGAAGAAGGGCGCTGACGGCGTTTACACCGATGCTGACGGTAACCCCATGGGTATCGCCGTTGACTTCGCTCTTCAGGAGTGGCTCGGCGGTAACAGCCTTAAGGCGTACGTTGACAATTACGGCGCTCAGTACTTCAACCTCGAGAAGTGGGACGCTCTCCTCGCTCTTGCTGATGCAAACGGCGTTGCTCCCCTTACCGATGAGTCCTACGGTTATCTCGTATCCGTTATCTCCACCTCCGCTTGGGGTGAGAGCGAAGCTGATGCATTCAACTACTTTGCAGAGGGCTTCAACTACGTAGATAACTACGATTTCGCTAACGTTGGTATCATGAAGACCGGCGATTACGAGATCACCATCGTTCTCGGCAAGTCTCTTGCAGGCTTCAACCTTCTCTACAACCTCTCCGGTAACTGGATCGTTTACGAGCCCTACTACGAAGCAGGTAAGAAGCAGGTTGGCGATACCGAGGCTTGGACCAACTCTTACAACTCTTCCGTTGAGACCACCATGTCCTACGGTCCTTACAAGCTCGTTGAGTATCAGCAGGATAAGTCCATGAAGTTCGTTAAGAACGAGAACTGGTTCGGCTATACCGACGGCAAGCACATCTATACCGATCCTACTGACGGTAAGACTTACCCCATGTACCAGACCACCGCTATCAACTGCCAGGTTGTTGCTGAGGCTGATACCAGAAAGCTTATGTTCCTTAAGGGCGAGCTCATGGGCTACGGTCTCCAGTCTGACGACTACGCTGAGTACCGTGATTCCGAGTTCTGCTACGTAACTCCTTCCGAGACCATCTTCTTCTTCATCTTCAACGGTTACCTTGAGGCAATCCAGAAGAGAGAGGCAGCTGACGGCTTCGATAAGGCTAAGTTCGATATCGAAACTCTTACTCTTACCTCCTTCCGTAAGGCTGTTGCAGTTACTTACGATAAGGAAGCACTCTGCACTGCAGTATCTCCCGCTCGTTCCGGCGGTTACGGTCTTATCGGTACCAACTACATCTACGATCCCGAGTCCGGTGCTCAGTACCGCGACACCGATCAGGCTAAGAAGGCTCTCTGCGACTTCTACTCTGTAGACGTTTCCAAGTTCGAGTCTCTCGACGCTGCTGTAGATTCCATCACCGGTTACGACCCCGTAGCTGCTAAGGCTCTCTACACCGAGGCTTACAACGAGGCAATCGAGAAGGGCTTCATCACCGATACCGATAAGGACGGCAAGTCTGACCAGGCTATCGAGATCGTTTACGCTTCTTCCGCTTCCTCCGCATTCATCACCAAGACTCTTGATTACCTCAATGAGAAGATGAATGAGGTTGTTGCAGGTACTCCTTTTGAAGGCAAGATCAAGTTCGTTGAGTCTGCTCCTCTCGGCAACGAGTGGTCCAATGAGATCAAGGCAGGTAACGCTGACACCGTTCTTGGTGGTTGGTCCGGTTCCGCTCTCGATCCCTTCGGTCTCACCGATCTTTACACCAATCCTTCTTATCAGTACGATGCTAAGTGGTTCAACGCTTCTACCGTAGATCTTACTCTCGACGTTAACGTTGCTAAGATCGGCGAGGAGAAGAACGTTAAGACCGTTACCATGAACCTCAAGCAGTGGTCCGACGCTCTTAACGGCACCACCGTTAAGCTTGATGACGGCACCGAGTACTGCTTCGGCGACGGTATCGCTGACGTTGACACCCGTCTTGACATTCTCGCTGCAGTTGAGACCAAGGTTCTTATGACCTACGACTACATTCCTATGCTTCAGGACGGTAGCATGGCTCTCCTTTCTCAGCAGGTATACTACGTTGTAGAAGAGTACAATCCCATCATGGGTCGTGGCGGCATCCGCTACATGAAGTATAACTACGACGATACTGCTTGGGCAGCATTCTGCGCAGAGAATAACTACGAGCTCAAGTATTAATCTACGGCGAGATCGCTGAAGCTTAATATTTAGTTTAAGGTATATTCATTATCCCGCAAGGGGGTCCTTTGGGTCCCCTTGCGGGAAAGTGCGTATTAAAAGAGTTTAAAATCGCGCGTTAAAATACAAAAAATGCGCAAAATATTACACGTTCGGTGCACTTTTCACCGTTTCGCGTCACTGTTTAAGCCGCGTCCTTTCTGATGGCGCCGCTTAAATCCGGAGGTTAATTATGGTAAAATACGCTTTACAAAGAACCGCACTGATGCTGTTCACCTTGTTCATCATCACCCTCATGTGCTTCGTTCTTATCAGGATGCTTCCCCTGCCGCCTCTTCCCATCGGCGACCCTCACACCCCCGTTATAGAGGCACGCCGTGAGGCTCTGGGATATAATAAACCCTATCTCGTTCAGTTCGGAATATTCCTTCGCGACGTATTCACGAAATGGGATTGGGGTATATGTGACAGCGCAAAGTACTACGGAAAGGACGTTGCGCAGCTTTTCACGTCCAAGCTTCCCGCATCCATGATAGTAAATCTGTATTCCATAATCTTCAGTATACCGATAGGAATTGCTCTCGGTATTTTTGCCGCGCTTAAGAAGAACACCTGGATCGACCATACCATTTCTACTCTCGTTATGGTATGTATCTCCGTGCCTTCGTTCGTTTACGCTTTCCTTATTCAGTATCTGCTGTGCTTCAAGCTTAATTTGTTCCCGCTTGTTATGAAGGGCGGAACGGACTGGTTCTCGTGGCCTATGTTCGTTTCCATGATGCCCCCCGTGCTTTCTCTCTCATTCGGTACCATTGCCGGATTTACCCGTACCACCCGTGCGGAGCTTACCGAGGTGCTTACAAGTGAGTTCATGCTCCTTGCCCGTACCAAGGGTCTTACCAAGCGCCAGGCTACCGTTCGTCACGCAATGAAGAACTGTATGGTAGTCGTGCTTCCCGCAATTTTCGGTAACTTTATCGGAATCCTTTCCGGATCCCTTATTATTGAGAAGATCTTCTCCATCCCCGGAGTAGGTGAGCTTTACCTCTACTCCATCAACGCTCTTGACTACCCGCTGTTTATTCTGCTTACGGTCTTCTACACTGCCATCGGCCTTGCCGCAGGTATAGTGGTTGACATCAGCTACGGCTTTATCGATCCCCGTATCCGTATGGGCTCGAAGAAGTAAGCCGAGCGCAGTTTACGAAAGGAGTCAATTAAAATGGAAAACAAATACGCGCATATTCCTCAGGAAAAGTTCGCTTTTGCCCAGAAGGATGCCGTTTTACACGATACAAAGTTTGATACCAAGGCTCGCAGCTATTTTGCGGACGCTCTTATCCGTTTCAAAAAGAATAAGTCCTCCGTCGTTGCGGCTTATATCATTCTCTTCCTTGTGATCTTTGCAATCGTTGCCCCCATCGTTACCCCCTATAAGATCACCGATAAGGATAACGTATATACAAACTTCCCCCCCTATAATCCCACCGTTGCGGAAATGGGAATCGGAATCCTTGACGGTTCCGTTACCTATACCTCCGTTAACGAAACCAAGATCGCCGCTCTCAAGGCTATCGGCATTGAGACGGGTATGAGCCCCTATATCAAGACCGTTGGAACCACAGAGACCAAGTCCATTTACCGCGGACAGGAGAGAGTTACTCTTTCCTACAAGGTAAAGGTAAACAGGTATTTTGAGCAGGGCGTTCGTAATCTGGTAGTTTCTACCGACGAATTCCAGAAGATGCAGCAGTGGCAGAACGAAACGGGCATTCAGCTTCTTTACCCCGTTATCGATATTGCCAAGGTATATCCCGGAGTTGAAACCAACGAGCTTCGTCTTATTGCAAAGAACTCCAACATCTGGTATCAGTGTGCCGATACCAAGAACACCCCCGCTTACGATGCAAACGGTAACTTCATTCCCGCTTACGCTACGGGTACTGCAAGCACCGATCCCGCATACGCATACAATTCTCTTCGCATAAAGGGCGATGACGGCAGCTATTCCTACTGTACCGCAAAGTCCGGCTCTGCGGAGGTTCGCGTTTGCTACTACAACTACTATCAGTATCTTAAGGGCATGGAGCCCAATTATCTCTTCGGAACCGACGAGTACGGTCGCGACCTCTTCGGCGCTATCGGAACAGGTGCCCGCTTCTCCCTTGTTTTCGCAGTTCTCGTTTCCGCCATCAACCTTACCATCGGTGCCATCTACGGCTCCATTCAGGGTTACTACGGCGGAATGGTGGATATGATCCTTGACCGTATCTCCGATATCCTCAGCGGCGTACCCTTCACCGTCGTTGCGGTGCTGTTCCAGCTCCATCTGGCAAAGAAGGTGGGTATCGTTCCCGCGTTCCTGTTTGCCTTCGTTATGACGGGATGGATCAGCATGGCGGCTCTTACGAGAAAGCAGTTCTACCGCTTCAAGAGCCAGGAGTATGTTCTTGCGGCAAAGACCCTTGGCGCAAGCGACAAGCGTCTTATGTTCAAGCACATTTTCCCTAATTCCTTGGGTACCATCATCACAAGCTGCGTGCTTGTAATTCCCGGCGTTATCAGCTCCGAGACCTCTCTTACCTACCTCGGTATTATCAACCTTTCAACCTTTGCGGGTACCAGTATCGGTGAGCTTATGTCCCTCGGTCAGACCGCTATGACAGGCTCTCCTCACGCAATGCTGTTCCCGTCACTCTTCGTATCTCTCCTGCTTATTTCCTTCAACCTGTTCGGTAACGGTCTGAGAGATGCGTTCAACCCGTCAACGAGAGGAGTGGAGGACTAAAATGGAAAAGAAATTATCAGTAAAAGATCTTACTATCTCCTTCCGTACCACAAACGGTAAGGTTCAGGCGGTAAGAGGAATTGATTTTGATCTTAATAAGGGTGAAACTCTTGCCATAGTCGGTGAGTCCGGCTCCGGCAAGTCCGTAACCTCCAAGGCTATCCTTGGTATTCTTGCCGGTAACTCCATTATCGAGGGCGGCGAGATAATCTACGACGGTAAGGACCTCCTTAAGATCTCCGAGGAGGACTTCCACAGTATCCGCGGCGATAAGATCGCCATGATCTTCCAGGACCCTTTGTCCAGCCTTAACCCCATCGTAAAGATAGGCCGTCAGCTTACCGAGGCGATGCTCCTTAAGGGTAAGGCACGCCAGAAGGAAAGCAAGATAAACTTCAACACCACTCTCGCAAAGCTCAATCAGGCAATGTCTGCCGCTATTGCAAAGGGCGATGCCGCAAAGGCAAAGGAGCTTGAAGAGAAGTGCAAGAACTTTGATAAGTTCGAATATAAGCACATCGAGCTTGAGTCCGCATGGAATATCGCTCATGAGGCGGCAATCGAGGTTTCCGCCGAGGCCGACAACCTTATATTCGAGATCGAGAAGCACGCGGCAAGCGACGTTAAGTACCGTCTTGGCCGGATCAAGAAGGATGCTCTTGACTGCGTACACACCTACGTTGTAGACGCAAGAAAGGCCGAGATCACAGCTGCCGCAAACGCGCTACTTCCCACTCTTGCCTCCTGCAAGAAGTCCGGAGATCTTGCTCCCGTTGCGGCTCTCCTTTCCACTATCAGCGAGATAGCCTCCGAGGCTGTTGCTTTCCCCGCACCCAATTTCTTTGCTCTCGGTTATTTCTACACCTTCGGCGGCGGTGCTAAGCTGCCCGATATGTCCGTTGAGGAGCTTAACGTGTTCCTCCGCAAGTATCTTGACGATAACTTTATGCTTGGCTTTATTGCAGACGCCAAGCAGGGTCTTATGTACAGCGCCGAGAATGCATACGCCGCAAAGATCGAGGCTATTGCCGTTCTGAACGCAAACAGAGACGTATTTACCGTAGAAAACCCCGATAAGAAGGTATGGCTTGAGGCTCATAAGAAGATGAGTGAGGCTGTAAACGCTTCCATTGACCGTCTTGAGCTTATCAAGGACAGCTTTGCATATACCTTTGAGCTTGGCGTCAAGGCCGATATCGAGAAGTACTTCGTTTCCATCGGCAAGAATGCCAAGGAAGAAGCCCGCTACGCAAGAGAGCAGGCAAAGTACGACCGTATGGTTGCCGCAGGCAAGGCTCCCGATTGGAAGGTTAAGCCTGCCGCCATTACAAGCCTTGAGCAGGTAAAGAAGAATATTCTCAACCAGATCGACCGCCTTATCGCACATTACGAGCGCGCTTTGGAGAACAAGGCAAACCGTGATTTTGATAAGGAAACAGTTGCTATGATCGATTACCTGAAGGAGAACGCCTCCGGCGTTGTTCATAAGGTAACTCAGGATATGGCAAAGCACCGCGCCATCAAGCTGATGGAGGAGGTTGGTATCAAGGAGCCCAGAAAGAAATACAATCAGTATCCTTTCGAGTTCTCCGGCGGTATGCGCCAGCGTATCGTTATTGCTATCGCTCTTGCGGCTGACCCCGATATCCTTATCTGCGACGAGCCCACCACTGCTCTTGACGTTACCATTCAGTCCCAGATACTTGAGCTTATCAACGAAATTAAGGAGCAGCGTCAGCTTTCCATTATCTTCATTACCCACGACCTCGGCGTAGTTGCCAATATGGCGGACAGAATCGCCGTTATGTACGCGGGCAAGATCGTTGAGTACGGTACTGCAGACGATATCTTCTATAACTCTGCCCATCCCTATACCTGGGCACTGCTCTCTTCAATGCCCGACCTTGACACTGCAGAGAAGCTGGACGCCATCCCCGGCACTCCTCCCAATATGATCTATCCTCCCAAGGGAGACGCCTTTGCGGCACGTAATAAGTACGCAATGGTTATTGATTTTGAGGAGCAGCCTCCCATGTTCAAGATCAGCGATACCCACTATGCAGCTACCTGGCTTCTGCATCCCGATGCACCCAAGGTGGCACCTCCCAAGATAGTTACCGACAGAATTGCAAGAATGCAGGGAAAGGTAGGAAACGATAATGCATAACGAAAATGAAGTTCTGCTTAAAGTTGAGCACCTTTGCCAGTATTTCAAAAGCAATAAGGCTGTTGACGACGTTAGCTTTGAGATAATGAAGGGCGAGGCATTCGGTCTCGTTGGCGAGTCCGGATGCGGTAAGACCACCACCGGCCGCTCCATTATCAAGCTTTATAACATCACAAGCGGCGATATCTACTTCAAGGGTATACGCATCGGTGCGGGCATCCGTTCCTATCAGCTTGCCATCAATCAGGCAAACGAGGATCTGAAGGCGGGCAAAATAGACCGCGCGCAGAGAGATGCCATCGTTGCCGAGAACAACAAGAAGATCGCAGAGGCAAAGTACGATCAGAACAACTGCGATAAGGAATACAGCAAAAAGCTTGTTGCGGAATGCAAGGAAAAGTATCTTCCCCTTATTGCCGCCGCAAACGGCGCGGAGAAGGACGCCCTCAAGCTTGAGTATAAAAACGAGCTCCACAAGGCAAAGCACACTCGTCTTGTAACTCAAATTCAGATGATCTTCCAGGATCCTATCGCATCCCTTGACCCCCGTATGACCGTTCGTGAGATAATCTCCGAGGGTCTGCAGATCCAGGGCGAGAGAGATAGAAAGGTCATTGATAAGAAGGTATACGAGATGCTTGAGCTCGTTGGACTCGTTCCCGAGCACGCAAGCCGTTATCCTCACGAGTTCTCAGGCGGTCAGCGCCAGAGAATCGGCGTTGCCCGTTCCATCGTTATGGAGCCCAGTCTTATCATCGCAGACGAGCCCGTTTCCGCACTTGACGTGTCCATTCAGGCACAGGTAATCAACCTGCTGAACGATCTTCGCCAAAAGCTTGGTCTTACTATTCTCTTTATTGCACACGACCTTTCCGTAGTAAAGTATTTCTCCGACCGTATCGGAGTTATG
The DNA here is from genome assembly GCA_015064505.1 of Oscillospiraceae bacterium. Taxonomy (GTDB): domain Bacteria; phylum Bacillota; class Clostridia; order Oscillospirales; family CAG-272; genus RUG12395. The sequence continues at coordinate 85,444 of SVSB01000002.1, read as the reverse complement.
TACTTCGGTAAGATGGTTGAGCTTGCAAGCTCCGACGAGCTGTTCCGCAATCCTCTCCATCCCTATACCCGTGCGCTTCTCTCTGCAATTCCTCTGCCCGACCCCCATTACGAAAAGCAGAGAAAGAGAATCCGCTACAATCCTCTCGAGGAGCACGATTATACGGTGGATAAGCCTTCCTTCCGCGAGGTAGCTCCCGGACATTTCGTGCAGTGCAACGATGCGGAGTTCGCCAAGTATCAGGAAATGATCAAGTAAGCATGAAGAAGATCAAAACCACGGATCTTATTGCATCCCTTATCGTTGCCGCGGTGCTGCTTGCCTTCAGCATGGCTACAAGCGGACTTTTTAAGTCCGAGAACGCCAAGGAGGCAATGCACCATCTGTGCGACGCGTTTACCGCTCCCGGTGTCGTGCTCGTTTGCGTTGGTGCTCTCAGTTGGGCTTCAAGCAAGGGCGCTTACGATATTTTCGGATACGGAGTTAAGATGCTCTGGGGTATGTTGCCCTTCACATCCGTTAATATGGATAACGTAAGCTATTGCGATTACTCCCGCGAAAAAGCCGAAAAACGCAGCGGCTGGAGAATCGATATGCTTCTCGTCGGCACCGTCTGCCTTACAATAGCACTCGTTTTCCTGATAATCTATTTAGCAATTTAACAGCAATAAAAAACCGTTGATGCCTCGGCATCAACGGTTTTTTGTTTGTGTTGACTTGCGTTATTCATTATCGCAAAAAATTAGTAAGATTGACAAAGAGCCGTAAATAGTGTAATATTGAGACAGGAAACGAAAGCCTGTGGGCTTGGAAGGAGAAGGTATGTCGTCATACAGCGAGCTTATAAAAAGCTTTGAAAAGACCCGTGCGTATATGCGTGAGTTTTACGTATACGGCTTTAAGAACCGCGGCGAATATCAAACCAAAAGCTCCCGCTCTTACGACGACGAGCGCCGCCGCATAGAAAGCTGGCTTGGGGATCATATGAGCTTCGTGCGTACCCGGGAGGGTAAAAACGTTTTTATCTCCATAGACAGCCGCTCCATAAGGCATAACCCCTTCTTTAAGGCGTGGAAGGCAAAAAGCTTTACCGATGGGGATATAACTCTGCACTTCATCCTTTTTGATATACTCCATTCCGTTGAGGACAGGTACACGCTCACGGAGATAATAGAGCTTATAGACGGAAAGTATCTGTGCGGATTTGAAGAACCCATGGAGTTCGACGAGTCCACCGTGCGCAAAAAACTGAAGGAATACTGTGATATCGGCGTTATCGACCGCGTAAAAGAGGGAAAAAAGGTATATTATCACAGAACGGAAAGTCCCGATATTTCGGGTATCGACGAGGTGCTTCATTATTATTCGGAGGTTGCGCCCTGCGGTGTTATCGGCTCTTTTCTCCTTGATAAGTTTGAAGTGAAAAACGAGCCCTTCTCCTTTAAGCATCATTACATAACGGGAACCCTTGACAGCGGCGTGCTTGCCTCGCTTTTCACGGCAATGAGGGAAAAGCGCGTGTGCACCGTTTCCAATCTCAGCCGCCGCAGAGATCTGCCCCGCCGCAACCGCATAGTACCCCTGCGCGTTTTTATAAGCGCGCAAAACGGCAGGCAGCACCTGCTTGCGTACTTGCCCGATTATAATCATTTTCAGTCCTACCGCGTGGATTATCTTTCCAATATAAAGCTTGAGGACGTTACTCCCCGATTTGACGAGCTTCGCGCAGAGCTTGACAGAATGCAAAAAAAGATGTGGGGCGTCAGCATCAAGCGCAACAAGCTGGGTGCCGAGCATATGGAGCACGTGGAGTTTACCGTAAGGGTGGAGGACGGGGAGGATTATATCGTCAAGCGGCTTCAGCGAGAAAAGCGCGTTGGAAAGGTGGAACGGATCGACGAGCATAATTACCGCTTTACCGCCGACGTTTACGATTCAAGCGAGATGGTGCCCTGGATAAGGACCTTTATCTGCCGTATAACGCAAATGAATTTTTCAAACCGCACGGTGGAGAACAAATTCAAGGAAGACGTGAGAGAAATGTACCGCACGTACGGAATAGAGGAGGTGGAAGAATGATCTTCAGCGAGCTTTATTCCGCCTATTACAACACGGTTGCCGCCATAATATCCAGCATTCTGGAGGGTGAAAGCTCGGAAAAGGAGCTGCAAAGGATAGTAAGCGAGCGCGCCTTCGGGGAAAGCGTGCTTTCCGTAATGCCTGCCCTTAAGGGTGGAAAATGGCAGCTTCTCCGCAGGGATATGACAACACCCATTGAGCATAAGCCCCATATGCCCCTGACGACTCTGCAGAAGCAATGGCTGAAGGCGGTGGCCATGGACCCACGCGTTAAGCTCTTTGACGTGAAAATGCCCGAGCTTGAGGGTGTGGAGCCTCTGTTTACCGTGGAGGATTACCGCATTTACGATCAGTACTGCGATGGGGATCCCTTTGAGGATAAGGAATATATACGCCAATTCCGCGTTATACTGCGCGCAATACGCAACGGCGATCAGATAAGATTTGAGATGACAAGCCGAAACGGCAAGACTATGTTTATACGTTGCCACCCCGTAAGACTTGAGTATTCGGTAAAGGACGATAAGTTCAGGCTGGTAACTGCAGGCTGGAGATCCGTTTCAACGGTCAATCTTGCAAAGATACGCTCCTGCGTGCGTTATTCGGGCGAAAGAATGCTTGAAGGGGAGGAGCGGGAAAAAGTATACGATACCGTTACCGTGAAGATAACGGACGAGCGCAACGCCCTTGAGCGCTTTATGCTCCATTTTGCCCATTTTGAGAAGCAGGCGGAGAAAACGGTGAAGAATACCTATTCTGTAAGGATAAAATACGTGCGTGACGACGAAACGGAAATGCTTATAAGGATACTGTCCTTCGGCCCTCTTGCGGAGGTAACGGAGCCTATGCAGTTCCGTGAATTGGTAAAAGAAAAGCTGAAAAAACAGAAAAGCTGCGGACTCAGATGAGAGTTCGCAGCTTTTTTTCCGTGAAAGCGGGAGTATACCGATGGTAAAATATGCTTGCAAGGCCGGTTGCGGTGTTTGGATAGTTTTCACCGCGGTGCACGAGGATATTCCAAGGTGTATGCCCAAAAAGGCTTGCGGGAGCCTGTTAAGCTCTTTTTCGCGGGTTCGAATCCCGCCGTGCGTTAAAAACGTATCGCCTGTGGATAGGATTATTTATTAAAAAACTATTTGAAGTTTACAGTCGCTTGTGGGAACCGAGCGGCAGCAGTCGATCAGCAAGGATAAAAGCAGACCACGGATATCCATGCAATGCAAAAGCGCGCCATGCCTGAGGACGGATACCGCGTTATCCCGAACGGAGCCAAAAGAATTCTTTCCGCTTCGTAACGGAGGCGCTCAAGCCTTCAGCCGCCGCTTTTGCACTCGGCGCTGTAAAGTAAGCTTTGGGGAGGAAGTTAAGATGCTGTTGTTTTTCAGAACAAAAAGAAAACGTTTCGTTTCGCGGCTTTTGAAGGCGTTTCCGTCTGAATATTCGGCGGACGTTGAAGCCGTTTGCGATACTTTGAAGATAAAAAGCGAGGCGTACGACGGTTCGCTGTACAGCGAGGCAAGCACCAAATGGCGCTTGCCCACGGGGGAGACGGTGGATATTCCTTACCGAATTTACGTAAGGGAAGAGGAAGATCAAGGAAACAAGCTTACCCCGCGTCAAAGAGCCGTATATCGGTGCATTTTTTCAAGAAGCTACGACGGATACGTACGCCAAAAGCATATTGAAGCACTTCTTGATTCAGAGCTTTTTGACGGGGCTCTTCCGTACGTGGTAAAGGTCTGCGACGAATACGTAACGGAAATACTTGAGTCGGTATATCAAAGGCTTTCGGATAGAGGCTGTGAAGAATATAAGGAGCTTTGTGAGCTTAATTTTGATTATATTAAGCTTGCCCACGCACGTATGATAAGCTATTGGAACGAAAACTGCAGATACGATTGCTACAAATACAAAGATTACGTGGGCAAAAAGCTTTACCGCGATTGCTTCGGTTACGGTAAAACAGGACAAAAACGGATAGAAAGATAAGAAAGGATGCATATTATGAAAAAGATAATCATAAACGAAAATATGAGGGGATTTCTCTTTAAAAACGGAAAGTACATAAAGACGCTTGGCGCGGGAAGGTATATGCTGTTCGGATCGGATTCGGTTGAGCTCTCGGAGCTCGGTCAACCCATATCCTGCAAGAAATGCTCCCTTGAAACCCTGCTCGCGGATAAAGAGGTTGCGGATAAGGTGGCCGTTGTTGAGGTTGGCGACGAGGAGCTTGCCCTCCACTACGTAAACGGCAGATTTTCCTCCGTGCTCACCGAGGGCAAGCACGCCTTCTGGGCTGTCACGGATCGCCACGAATTCAAAACGGTGGATATCTCCGAGCCTACGGTGGATGGGTCCGTTCCCGAGTATATATTCCAAAAAATACCCAATACCCTGTATACCAGGATAGAGGTTGCGGAGTTCCAGAAGGCTTTGCTGTACTTCGGCAATAAGCTTGTTCGGGTTTTGGATGCAGGAACGTACTATTTTTGGAATACTTCCACCGCTGTCGGCGTGCATTACGTTGATACACGTCTTACACAGCTGAAGATCACGGGGCAGGAGATGCTTACCGCAGATAAGGTATCGCTCCGCATCAATTTCGTTTGCAACTACCGCGTTGCCGATATCGTCAAAATGATAACGGAGGTAGACGATTTTGAGGAGCAGATCCACGTTGCCGCACAGCTTGCTCTGCGCGATTACGTGGGGCAATACAAGCTTGACGAGATACTTGAGAAAAAGGCGGAAATGTCGGAATTCGTTTTTGAAAGGCTGAAGGCAAAGGAAACGGAGCTCTTCGTTGAATTCAGGGATGCGGGCGTTAAGGATATTATTCTCCCCGGTGAGATCCGCGAGATAATGAACACGGTGCTGGTGGCAGAAAAGCGCGCACAGGCAAACGTAATTACCCGCCGCGAGGAGGTCGCCTCCACCCGTTCGCTTTTAAACACGGCAAAGCTGATGGACGAAAACAAGACCCTTTATAAATTAAAGGAGCTTGAGTACGTTGAGCGCATTTGTGAGAACGTTGGCAATATTTCACTTAACGGCAACGGAAATATGCTCTCTCAGCTTACGGCGATATTGAACGGAGAAACGGTCGGCGCTATGAAAGGATAGATATTATGATAGAAATAACAGGAAATTTCAACACTGCAATATGCTTTGCGTCTACCCTTGAGGACGGTGCACGGGAGCAGATCAAGGCGGTGTGCGATACGGAGGCGTTTGCCTCCTCAAAGATAAGAATAATGCCCGACGTTCACGCGGGCAAGGGCTGCACCATCGGCACCACCATGACCGTGACCGACAAGGTGGTTCCCTCCATGGTGGGAGTTGATATCGGTTGCGGAATGTACACCGTGTACCTCGGTAATATAGATATAGACTTTGAAAAGGTGGACGAGGCGGCACATTTCATCCCCTGCGGCAGAAACGTCTGGGAGGGCAGAACGGAGCGCTTTGATCTTACGCGCCTTCGCTGCTACAGATATCTGAGGGACACCAGACGTCTTGAGCGATCCCTCGGCACCCTCGGCGGCGGCAACCACTTTATTGAGATAGACGAGGACGGGGATGGCGGCAAGTATCTCGTTATCCACTCGGGCTCGCGCAATCTCGGCACGCAGGTGGCGGAGTTTTACCAGCAGATCGCCGTTGACCTCAATATGGGCAAGGAGGATTATTTCAAGCGGCGCGAGGAGATAATCCGCACCTATAAGGAGCAGGGAAGACGTGCGGAGATACAGCCAACCTTAAAGAAAATGGCAAGGGAATGGGAGGCAAAGGAGCCTACTCTCCCCCGCGATCTTTGCTTCCTTTACGGCTCTTTCATGGAGGATTATCTCTACGACGTGGATATCTGCCAGCAATTTGCGGAAAGAAACCGCGAAAGAATGGCGGAGATCATACTTGAGCGTCTTGGGTGGACCGCGGTGGAGACCTTTCAGACCATACATAATTACGTGGACGTGAACGAGATGATAGTCCGCAAGGGCGCGGTATCCGCAAAGGCGGGGGAGAAGCTTCTCATCCCCATCAATATGCGCGACGGCTCCCTTATCTGCATTGGCAAGGGCAATGAGGATTGGAATTTTTCCGCGCCTCACGGTGCGGGGCGCCTTATGTCCCGCTCCAAGGCATTTGAGCAGCTTACCATGGCGGAATACGAGGCGGAGATGGCGGGTATATACTCCACCTGCGTGGTCCCCGACACTCTTGACGAATCGCCCATGGCTTATAAGAGCATGGACGAGATCGTTGAAAATATCGAGCCCACCGCAGAAATAATCAAAATAATAAAGCCCATTTACAACTTCAAGGCGGCAGAATAAAAATATCCGCAGTACCGTTTGGTGCTGCGGATATTTTTTATTTAAGCGGATACCAAGTGGTGTTGACGGTTTCGTAATTCCATTCGGGTTGATCGTAGGTGCCCGCCTTGCCCGTATCCTTGTTGTAGAGGGCGGGGCATACGGAAATGCTTTCGGGCAGGTATTCCGAGGGAATAAGAAGCTCAATAAGCATACCTTCGTCCGTATCCTCAACGTTATCGGGCTTTCCGAAATTGGTAACGGCGCACTGCACGGTAATATCCCTATGCTCTCCGTCCGCAATCATAAAAGCCTTGTGGCTTCCGTCGCCCTTTACCGTTATCTCTATATAGCTTAATTTGTTGTGGGGCAGTGCGATGCGCACGGTGGAGGAATCCTCGCTTGTAATATCGTAATCAAGGCGGTCTATAAGTACGCCCAGTCCCTCACCGCTTCTTGCAAAGCGCACGCTCATCTGCGCCTGACTTTTACTGCCCACGAAGAGCGCCTCTCCGTTATTCTTCCATTCGGCGCCGTTACCGTCAACTGTCACCTCCTGCTCCGCTAAAAACAGTGCGTGATTCAGATTTACTCTTTGGGTGCATACGGTGAAGCACTCCGCGCCCTTTTCGTCCGTATAGGGAGCTCCGCCGGAGCAGATGACCGTATGACCGTTTGAGAGGAGCTCAAAGGAAGAAAAATTCTTCATATCGTCGAATTTAAGTGCATTCTTGGTGAAAACTCTTGCCTCCGGGTCACCCAACTTCAGATTGAAGATAGTGCTGTATGAATATTTCAGTACCGTCTCGCCCGAGGGGAACTGTGCAAGGTAAGGTCCGCCGCCGCGGTTCATATTTTCCTGCTTGTCAGCGGGGCCCTCTCCGTTCTTCGGAATATTAACCGACCAATTATCGGGGGAGTACGCCATAGTAACGTAGCAGTTGCCGTCTCTGTCAAGGCGGCTTTCAAGGGCAAGGGCGATCGTGCCGTTTTGAAGCTCAACCGCAACGGGCATCTGATCCGTATAGAACTGCACGTGATCGTAATATTCCGTTGCCTGCTTTGCAACCACCTGTCCCGAATAGGGGATCTTTGGGTTGCCCGTCCAGGTAACGCCGTTATCGTAGGAGCGGAGCAGCGCCGTGCCCGTGGAGGTGTTGTTTCCGCCGGGAAGATTGTAGCGGGTGGTATTGGTCCAGTAAAGCTGAACCTCTCCCGAGCGCAGCTGCAGAAAATATGGCTCCCAGGCAAGACCCGTGGAAACGTTCTGCGCCTCGCTCCAGGTCTTTCCGTTATCCGTGGAGCGCTTTATCTCGATGCCGCCCTTTGAGTTATTGGTAAGATAATCGGGGGTTATGCGCCAGGCGGCACAGCAAAGCAGATCCCCGTTTGCAAGAACTATTACCTCGGGGTTTGCGTACTTTTTCGTTTCCGTCGGCTGGAATACGGTGGCGTAGCCGCCCCAATTAACGCCGTCGGCACTTGTAAGCATCCTTACGCCATCGCCGTTTTTCACTTCGTTATATACCATAATAAAGCTGCCGTCGGAAAGCTCCTTTATGCGTATATAGTAGGGGGCGACGGATGCGGTAACGGAGCTGTCGATATTTTGGTGGGAGCGGAAGTCCGCTTCAAGGGTGGAGAGGATATACAGCTCCGTGTGGCTGCCCTCCGCGTTATTCTTTATTATATCGTAAAAGGAAGAAAGGTACGGAGGCTCTACAAAACCGTCGTGAAGCTGCTCCGTTATTTCCTCGGAGGTCGTTGGAGTATCCGTGGTTTGGGGTGCTTTTCCGTTGCAGGAACAAAGCGCGAGTAATGCAAGCAGTATTGCCAAGCGTCTGATCTTCATCTTTTTCCCCTTGTGTTTTGATGATTTAAGTATACAGCAAAAATAAAGTAAATGTCAAGTAAACTGAAAGGGCGGTACGTACCGCCCTTTTAGTTTACTTGAGTTTTATCCATTCAACATTGTTATTCTCGTTCATCATATCGGGGCTGTCGTAAGCGCCCGCGCCCTTGGTGTCCTTGTTGTAGAGCATTGCGTATACCGCAAGCTCCTCGGGCAGATGCTCTGCGGGGATAAGAATCTCCGCAAGATAGCCCTCGTCCGTGTCGTCTCCGTTATCAACGGTTCCGAATACGGTAACGGCGCATTCTACGGCAATATCCGTGTGTATGCCGTCAACCAGCTTCTTTGCCGTGTAGCTTCCGTCGGGGTTTACGGTCACTTCAATATAGCTCAATTTGTTCTGTGGCATTGCAATGCGCACCGTGGATGAATCCTTTGAAGTAAGATCGTAATCAAGACGGTCGATAAGTATGCCCAGTCCCTTTTCACTTCTTGCAAAGCGCACGCTCATCTGCGCCTGGCTCTCGCTTCCCACGAACAAGGCGTCGTGATCCGTGCCCCATTCCGCGCTGTTGCCGTCAACGGTAATATCAACGTCCTTGATAAACAGAGTGTGGTTAAGATTTACCTTTTGGGTGGTGAGCCTGAACAGCTCGTTTTCCTTACCCTCGTTATATCTGGTGGTGCTGCACACCACGGCGGTGTGCTTGTTGTCCACAAGCTCTATGCATCCCCAATACTTCATATTGTCAAGCTTTACGGTCTTGGTGGTAAAATTATGTCCCGTGGGGTCTGCCAGATGAAGGGTGGAGGTGTTAAGACGGCTGTAGCGCAAAATAACCTCTCCCGAGGGGAACTGTGCGATATAGGGCGCGGTACCTACGAAGTGGTTAGTCAGCTTGTCTGCGGGACCCTCTCCGTCAAGGGGGATGCTTTCCGCCCAGTTATCGCTTGAATACGCCATGGTGATGCGGTAGGTGTTGTTGCGGTTAAGGCGGCTTTCCAGAGCAAGGGCAATGGTGCCGTTCTGCAATTCAACGGCAACGGGCATCTGATCCGTGTAAAACTGTACGCCGTCGATCAGCTCCGTTGCCTGCTTTGCAACCACCTGACCTGAATATACCTTGGAGAGGTCTCCCGTCCAGGTATAGCCGTTATCGTAGGAGCGGAGTATAGCCGTTCCCGTGGAGGTGTTGTTGCAGGAGGGAAGCACGTAGCAGGTGGTGTTCGTCCAGTATATCTGTATCTCGCCCGAGCGGAGCTGGAGCATATAGGGCTCCCAGTTTATGCCGATAAATATAACCTGCTCCTTGCCCCAGGTCTTTCCGTTATCAGTGGAGCGCTTGATGGAGATGCCGCCCTTGGAGGGGTTTCTGTAATAGGAGCCCGTGTGGCGCCAGGCGGCACAGCAGAGTATATCGCCGTTCTGAAGCACGAGGGCATCGGGGTTTGCGTATACCTTGTCCGAGTATTGAGCGAAAACGGTGGAGTATTCTCCCCAGTTTACTCCGTCCTCGCTTCTGAGCATACGCACGCCCTTGCCGTTATGCTCGTCATTATAAAGCAGTATGTAGCTTCCGTCGGGCAGCTGCTTTAATCTGGTGTAATAAGGAACGGTCGCTTTGGCGATATCCTCCGATATTTCGTTGCGGGAGCGGTAATCCGCCTCAAGAAAAGAGGTGGAGGTCATATCGGTGTGGCTGCCCTCCTCGTGCTTGGGATTAAGCTCGTATATACTTGTAAGCTTCGGCTCTGGGAGCTTAACGGGTTCTGTCACGGGATCACTTCCTTCAGTTACGTTATCGGCGGTAGTTTCCGTCGGTGGGGTACTTGCGCAGGACGCAAGGGTAAGCAGGGATAAAAGCAGGGCAACTGTCTTCGCGTATCTCATAGACTTATACCTTTCTTTAATATAGCTTCAGTATACAGTAAAAAACGGGTAAAAGTCAAGCCGTGCTATTGAAGTGCAATATCGGATGTGTTAAAATAATAAAAAAATACAATTTCCCAAAAGGAGATCTTATGGAGAAATATACTACCCTTAAGGAAAACAGAAAATACAGAAATATGAGCACCTATTATCCCGACGTGGTTTTTTCCACCGCAACGGGAGTTGAGCTGAAGATGCAGCTCCTTTTGCCCCGTGAAACGGACGTCAAGCATCCTCTTTTCGTTTTTTTGCAGGGAAGCGGCTGGACCTACCCCAACGTATATCCCAAGATGGCTATGTTTATGGACTTTGCGGAAAGAGGTATCGGCGTTGCGATGATAACCCACCGCGACCGCAATAAGGGCTATCCCGCTCCTGCGTTTCTTGAGGATTCAAAGACAGCGGTGCGTTTTCTGCGTGCAAATGCGGATAAATATTGCATAGACAAGGAAAGAGTATACTTCGGCGGTTCGTCCTCGGGCGGTAACACCGCGCTCCTTATGGGTCAGACGGGCGACGATCCCCGCTACAAGACGGAGGAATACGCAAAGGAGAGCGACGCTGTCAGCGGTGTCGTTGCAGTGTGCGGACCTACGGATCTTTTGCGCTTTGCGGCTCATATAAGAGGAACCGACGACTGGATGAAGAACGATTTCTGCACCTCCTTCTGCGGCAAGGACGCAAATCTTGAAGAGCGCATCGCCATTATGGAGGCAATGAGCCCCGAGCGGATATTTAAGGAAAAACGCATAATGCAGCCAACCATGATCGTCCACGGAAGTGAGGATAAAATAGTGCTTCCCCTTGAGTCGGAAAGTATGTATAAGCTCCTTGAGGATGCGGGCTGTGAATGCTGCTACGTTAACGTTGAGGGTGCGGCACACGACGGTACGGGAGTGTGGAGCAGAGAGCTTTACGACCTTGTTTTCGAGTTCATTTTAGGGTTGACAAACAAAGGGTGACATTATATAATATAAGTTAATATGTTAAATGGGTGAGGTATGCCCTTTTGACAATTTTGTATTTAATGAAAGGATGAAAAACGACTTAAATGGACAGTGACAGTTGGGTGAAGCTAGCTATCTACATCTGCTTCCTTTTCGGTGCTGCATACTGTGCCGCCGCCGAAAGCGCATTTTCCGGCATGAATAAGATCCGCGTTAAGAATCTTGCGGAGGATGGAGACCGTAAGGCAAAAAAAGCCATGGGAATCTCCGAAGATTTCGACAAGGCCATTACCGCGCTTCTTATCGGTACCAACGTTATGCATATCGGATGTGCATCTCTTTCCACCGTTATCGGCCTTGACCTTTGGGGCGAGATATACGGTCAGGGAACCGCAACCACCATTGCTACCGTGGTGACCACCATCGTCGTTTATTTTGCAAGTGAGCTTGTTCCCAAGTGCCTTGCAAAGGCAAACAGCGAAAAGGTCGCTTGCGCCTTTGCTCCGTCTCTTCGCGTTATGATGACGGTGCTTACCCCCTTCGTCTGGTTATTTTCCGGCATTTCCAGCCTGCTCGTTCGTCTGTTCCCGAAGAACGAGGAGCCGACATACACGGAGGAGGAGCTGGTGACCATTATCGAAACGGGTGAGGAAGAGGGCGTGCTTGACGAGGAGAGCAGTGAGCTTCTTCAGTCCGCAATGGAGTTTTCCGAGACTACGGTAAGCGAGGTTATGACCGTAAGGGAGGACGTTGAGCTTATCGATATTACCTTATCGGAAAACGAAATGCTTAACATAGTCCGCAACACCCGCCACTCCAGACTTCCCCTGTACGAGGGAAGTGCGGATAATATCGTTGGCGTTTTACCCATCAGACCTTTTTTGAAAAAATACATAAATAAGGAGACCACAAATCTGCGCTCCCTTATGTATCAGCCTCTCGTGGTGCTTCCCACCACCCCCGTGCACGAGCTTTTCGATACCATGCGTAATTCAAAGGTATACATGGCAGTCGTAAAGGACGAGGAGGGCGAATTCAAGGGAATCGCCACCATCGAGGACTTCGTTGAGGAGATAGTGGGCGAGATATGGGACGAGGACGACGTGGTCGATAAGAACTTCATCAAGCTTGGCGGATATAATTACGACGTCAACGCCCGTCTTACGGTGGGAGACACCTTTTCCCGTTTGGGCAGAACTGTCGTTGATACCCGCATCCGCTCCAAGACCCTTAACACCTGGATGATAGAAAATCTGGGTCACGTGCCAGAGGAGGACGAGTGCTTTGAGTACGGCGATCTTACCTTTGAGGCTACCGACGTTGACGACGACGGCAGAGTTATCCGTATTACCGTAAGCATCCGCGACGAGGACGAAGCGGAGGACGCGACCGATGCGGCAGAGCAGGCTGAGGAGGTAAGCAAATGATAAAGTATATTATTATGCTGTTTACCATCTGTATGTCCGCGTTCTTTTCAGGCTCCGAGCTTTCTATGACTGCGGTAAACAAGCTGCGCCTTCAGAAGCTTGCGGAAGAGGGCGACAAGCGCGCCGCGCTTGCCCTCAAGATAAGCTCCAAGTACGATTTTATGCTCTCGGGCGTGCTTATCGGTAACAATCTGGTAAACATCCTTTGTTCGTCCATCGCAACTCTTATCTTCCTTGAGATCTTCAAGGACGAGGGACTTGCCGCAACCATGTCCACCGTTATTATGACGGTTATAATACTTATTTTCGGCGAGATAGTTCCCAAGCTTGTGGCAAACAATTCTCCCGAAAGCTTTGCAAAGTTCGTTTGCGTTCCCCTGCGCGTTATCCTGCTCGTTTTTTCTCCCCTTATTTACCTTTCTCTTTCCGTGGTTAAGCTTATCTCCAAGGCCGTTGGCAATAAAGGCCCCGCAGAGCCGACCGTAACGGAGGAGGAGCTGGTGAGCATAATTGAAAAGAGCGAGGAGGAGGGCGTTATCGACGAGGGCAGCAGCGAGATGATGCAGTCTGCCATCGAGTTTGGCGAAACTACTCTCCGCGAGATACTTACCCCCCGCCGTGATATGCTTGCAATAGATATAGACGACGAGTGCCACGAGATACTTGAGATAGCAATGTCCTCCACCTTCTCCCGTATTCCCGTGTACAGAGACAGCATCGACAATATCATCGGCGTTCTCTACCTTAATCACTATTTTAAAAAGGTCTCCGAGGTTGGCGTTGAGAACGTGGATCTTGAGAATATGCTTGTGGACGGGTGCTTCTTCCATAAGGCAATGAAGCTTCCCGCCGCTCTCCGCCAGATGCGCCTGCGTCAGCTCCATCTTGCCATCGTTACGGATGAGTACGGCGGAACTCTCGGCCTGGTTACCATTGAGGATATCGTTGAGGAAATAGTGGGCGAGATCTGGGACGAGAGCGACGAGATAAAGACCGAGCTTGTCAAGACTGCGGAAAGCTCCTACGAGGTTTCCGGAGATATGGGCATCTACGATTTCTTCGAGGCTCTTGAGATCAACGCAAGAGATTTTGAGTCCGACTATACCTCCGTTGGCGGTTGGGCGATCGAGATGCTTGAAGGCGACCCTCACGAGGGCGACAGCTTTGAGTATAAGAATCTGTTCATCGTCATATCCGAAATGGCGGATATGCGCGTTATGAAGCTTACCGTTATGGTAAGACCCGACGAAGGGGAAGAAGAGGAAGAATAAAAATGACTTTTGTGCTTTCCCAGATATTCGGCACCGTTGCCGCCTGCATAATCATTGCGTCCTTCCAGTTCAAGGACGTGCGCAAGCTTCTTATTATGCAGACAGTATCAAGCGTTCTGTTTGCGTTGCAGTTTTTGTTCCTTAACGCCTATGCAGGGCTTGCTTGCAACGTTCTCGGTATGTTTTTGAGAATAGCGGTATATTTCCGGGACAAAAACGGCGGCCTGCCCGGTGAAAAAAAGGGAAGCACTCCCTTTGCTTCCGTTTGGTTCTGGGCATTTTGCGCGGCGTTTGCCGTCGTGGGTGCCGTTACCTTTGGCGGAGACCCGGTCGAGCTTATCCCAAGCGTTGCGATGATCATATTCACGTACGCGATCTGGAATGCGGATGCAAAATTTATCCGCAAGCTCAACTTCTTTATATGCTGCCCCATGTGGCTTACGTATAACGTATTCAATTTTGCTATAGCGGGAATCGTTACGGAGATATTCAATATGTTTTCCGTTGCCCTTTCCTGGTACAGATTTTATTTCAAGAAAAACAAAGTATAAATTTTTCAGCGCAAAGCGCACAAGGAGTTATTATCATGGATATCAGACAGGAATCTCTCAAAAAGCATTACGAATGGAAGGGCAAGATAGAGGTCATCACCCGTTGCCCTGCCGAGACCCGTGAGGATCTTTCCCTTTGCTACACCCCCGGCGTTGCAGAGGCTTGCATGGTTATCAACGGCGACGTAAACAAGTCCTACGAGCTTACCCGCCGCAGCAACCTGGTTGCGGTTATTACCGACGGTACCGCAGTTCTCGGTCTTGGTGATATCGGACCCGAGGCAGGTATGCCCGTTATGGAGGGTAAGTGCGCTCTCTTCAAGGCTTTTGCAGACGTTGACGCATTCCCCATCTGCGTTAAGTCCAAGGACGTTGACGAGATCGTTCGCACCGTTTCCCTTATTTCCGGCAGCTTCGGCGGAATCAATCTTGAGGATATCAGCGCTCCCCGCTGCTTCGAGATCGAGCGCAGACTGAAGGAGGAGTGCGATATTCCGATATTCCACGATGACCAGCACGGTACTGCCATCGTAGTTGCCGCCGCTCTTCTCAACGCCGTTAAGGTAGTTGGCAAGAAGAACGAGGACGTTAAGATCGCAATGAGCGGCGCAGGCTCTGCAGGTATCGCTATTGCAAAGCATCTTCTCAACGTTGGCTTCAAGAATATCATTATGTGCGATAAGTTCGGCACTCTTTGCGAGGGCGTTGAGGAAATGAACCCCGCACAGGCAGAAATGGCAAAGATCACCAACCGCGGTATGCTTCGCGGCACTCTTGCCGATGCAATGAAGGGCGCAGACGTATTTATCGGCGTTTCCGCTCCCGGCATCGTAACCGAGGATATGGTAAAGAGTATGGCAGACGACGCCATCGTATTCCCCATGGCAAACCCCGTTCCCGAAATTATGCCCGACCTTGCAAAGAAGGCAGGCGCAAGAGTTGTTGGTACCGGAAGAAGCGACTTCCCCAACCAGATCAACAACGTACTTGCATTCCCCGGCATCTTCCGCGGTGCTCTTGATTGCCGCGCAAGCTGCATCAACGAGGAAATGAAGGTTGCAACCTCCTATGCTCTCGCTTCCCTTATCTCCGAGGATGAGCTTAACGAGGAGAACATCATTCCCACCGCTCTTGACAAGCGCGTTGCAAAGGTAGTTGCAGAGGCAGTTATGGACACCGCCCGCAAGACCGGCGTTGCAAGAATATAAATAATTACTAAAAATAAAAAACCAAAGGAGAAACGAAATGAAAAGAATCGTGTCTGTCTTTCTTGCGGCTCTCTTCGTGTTCGCCGCAGTTCTTACCCTTTCCGCTTGCGGAAATAAGGGTATCACCATCGCGATCCCCAACGATACCACTAACGAGGCACGTGCACTTCTCCTTCTTGAGGCAAACGGCATAATCAAGCTGAAGGAAGGCGCAGGCATTGCCGCAACCATCCGCGATATCGTAGAGAACCCCTACAACGTCACCTTCAAGGAAACGGAGGCAGCACAGCTTCCCCGCGTTCTTCAGGACGTTGACTACGCCGTTATAAACTCCAATTACGCCATTGCCGCAGGTATTAACCCCGTTGAGAAGTCTCTCGCCTCCGAGGGTGCCGCTTCTGCGTACTCCAACATCGTTGCGGTAAAGGAAGGAAACGAGAACAGCCCCAAGACCAAGGCTCTCGTTGCCGCTCTTTCCTCCAAGAAGGTTGCTGATTTTATCGCACAGAAATACGGCGGAGCAGTTGTTTCCGTTATCGAGAATCCCGGTGACGGCTTTGACGCTACCGTTGATTACGCGGCTCTGAACGGCACCAAGATCAGCGTTGCCGCTTCTCCCGCGCCTCACGCAGAGATCCTTGCGGTTGCAAAGGAGATCCTTGCGGAGAAGGGCATCACCCTTGAAATTAAGGAATTTTCCGATTACGTTATCCCCAATAACGTTGTAAACGACGGCGAGATCGACGCAAACTACTTCCAGCATCTCCCCTATCTTGAGGACTTTAACAAGGAAAACGGCACCAAGCTGGTTTCTGCAGGTGCTATCCACGTAGAGCCTCTGGGCATCTACGGCGGCAAGCAGACCACTCTTGACGCCATCAAGACCAAATGATCGAAATTAAACACCTTACGAAAGCCTTCAAAGGAGCCGACGGCTCCTTTGAAGCGCTTAAAAACGTGGATCTCACCGTTGAAAACGGTGATATTTACGGCATAATAGGTATGAGCGGTGCGGGAAAGAGCACCCTTGTACGTTGCATCAATATGCTGGAGCGCCCCACGGAGGGCACCGTGCTTATAGACGGTACCGATATGGGCGCCCTTTCCGAAAAGGAGCTTCGCAAGGTTCGCCGCAAGGTGACCATGATATTTCAGGGCTTCAATCTGCTTATGCAGCGCACCTGCCTGAAAAATATTATGTTCCCCCTGGAGCTTGCGGGTGTCAAAAAGGCGGAAGCCAAAGCCCGTGCGCTGGAGCTTCTGGAGGTGGTAGGTCTGCCCGATAAGGCAGAGGCTTACCCCGCACAGCTTTCGGGCGGTCAGCAGCAGAGAATTGCCATTGCAAGAGCTCTTGCAACGGACCCCGAGGTTCTGTTGTGCGACGAGGCAACCAGTGCCCTTGACCCCAAGACCACCCATTCCATCCTTGAGCTTATCCGTGATATCAACCGTAAGCTTGGTATCACCGTTATAATCATCACTCACCAGATGAGCGTCGTTGAGGAGATATGCAACAGAGTTGCCATTCTTGATAACGGCGTTGTTGTGGAGCAGGGAGACGTTGCAACGGTGTTCTCCACCCCCAAGAGCAAGGCGGCAAAGCGCCTTGTGTTCCCCGACGGGGCGGATGCCATTATCTCGGCACCGAAAAGCGGAGAAAAGCTGCTTCGCGTGGTATTCCACGGCTCCGAGGCGGCAAGCGCTCCCCTTATAACCAAAATGGCGCTTGATATCAACATCACCCCCAATATTCTCTCCGCGTCCACCCGTACCATCGGAGAGAAGGTTTTCGGAAATATGCTTCTGGGTATTCCCGGCGGCAGCGACGAGCTTGCCCGTGCCGTAAAATATCTTGAGAGCGTGGGCGACGTTATTACGGAGGAGGTGACCGCGGATGTGGAATGACGTATTTTCCTCCGAGGCGCTTACAGAGGCTTGGGAGATATTTATCACCGAGTTCCCCATGGCGCTGTGGGAGACCTTTTACGTTACCGTGGTGTCAACGCTTCTTGCGGTGATTATCGGTATGCCTCTGGGCGTTTTGCTCGTTGCGGGCGAAAAAAACGGGGTCCTGCCCCTTCCTGCGTGGCTGATGCAGACTCTCGGCGTTATCATCAATCTGCTTCGCTCCGTGCCCTTCCTTATACTTATGATTTTGGTTTTCCCCATCTCCCGCCTTATCGTGGGAACAACGGTTGGTACCGTGGCGCTTATCGTGCCTCTTACCATTGCCGCATTTCCCTTCGTGGCGCGCCTTGTGGAAAGCTCGCTCCGTGAGCTTAACCCCAATATCATCGAGGCGGCACAGAGCATGGGCGCATCCCCTATGCAGATAATCGTTAAGGTAATGATCCCCGAGTGCGTTCCCTCCCTTATCTCAAACGCCACTATTGCCGTTACCACCATTCTCGGTTATTCCGCAATGAGCGGTATCATCGGCGGCGGTGGACTTGGAAGCATCGCCATAAATTACGGCTATTACAGGTATAAGACCCTTATAATGATAATCGCCGTAATTTTGCTTATCGTTCTCGTTCAGCTCTTCCAGACAGTCGGAACAAAGCTGACCGTTAAGTGCGATAAGAGATTAAAGAAATAAAAATACGGTTGGCGAACTGCAAAAGCAGGTATGCCAGCCGCATTTTTTGGTTATCTGTCAAATAATGATATTTGTTTGAAAAATATGGTGCATTTTAGTGTGAAAATTCGGTGATAATATATTGATTTTTACACGAATGTGTGTTATCTTATATACATAAAGGTATAAAGAGGTGCGTTATGTACAGAAAGATAACAAGATATCTCGAAGAATGGAAAAACAGTCCTTGCCGTAAACCGCTTATTTTGCAGGGGGCAAGGCAGGTTGGAAAGACCTTTTCCGTTTTGGAATTCGGTCGTACGCATTATGAGAACGTGGCGTATTTCAATTTTGAGAGCGATCCAAAGCTGGCAAAAACTTTTGAAGAGAGTATAAGTCCTTCTTATTTGATTCCCGTTCTTTCTCATTTGGCGGGACAGACGATAATTAAAGATAAAACTCTTATTTTCTTCGACGAGGTTCAGCTGTGCGAAAGGGCGTTGACTTCACTGAAGTATTTTTGTGAAGAAGCCCCCGAATATCATTTGATCGTTGCGGGAAGTCTGCTTGGCGTTGCGGTCAACAGAGAGCGTTTTTCTTTTCCCGTTGGGAAAGTCGATATCAAAACTATGTATCCCATGGATATGGAAGAGTTTATGCTTGCTCTCGGTGAAGCAGATTCTGTATCAAGGATAAAGGAATGCTTTGAAAGTGACAGCCCGATGCCTGCAGCGATGCACAGCTCGGCAATGAGTATTTACAGACAGTATCTTGTCGTAGGAGGGATGCCCGAATGCGTAATGCAGTACGTAAATACCCGCGATCTTATTCTCGTTCGTCATGTTCAGAGCAATATTCTTGCAAGCTATCTCAACGATATGAGCAAATACAATAATCTTAACGAGATAAAGAAAACGCGGTTAGTTTATGATAATATTACCGTCCAGCTATCCAAAAAGAATACCCGGTTCCAATATAAGCTGGTGAAAAAGGGAGGCAGAGCTTCGGAATTTGAAAATGCGATCGAATGGTTGGTGCTTTCGGGAATAGTAGCGCAGGTGTATAAAGCCGAGGATATTAAAAAGCCGTTGGAGAACTACAGGGATATTGACGCATTCAAGGTATACGTATCCGATATGGGTCTGCTGTGTGCCAAAAAAGATATTATACCGGCAGACGTGCTTTATACGTCCGAAGAACTGAACGATTTTAAGGGTGGAATGGTAGAGAATTACGTGAATATTCAACTTGTTGCAAACGGATACGCGTCTTTCTATTGGGAGTCGGATCGCGGTGCGGAGGTGGATTTCGTAATTCAAAGAAACGGTAGACTCATTCCGATAGAAGTTAAATCTGCAGATAATACGCGAGCAAAAAGCTTGAATATATATATGGCGGCTTACAAACCCGATTATGCCATAAAGCTATCTGCTAAAAATTTTGGATTTGAGAACGGAAAAAAGACGGTACCGCTTTATGCGGCGTTCTGCATATAAGAAACGCTCAAAGGACCTGCATAAACACAGGTCATTTGAGCGTTTTCAGACCGTACAAAGCTTTATCGGTGAGACCTAAAAACGGTTTTTAGGTAATAGACGTTGAACGGAATTAATTCGTCTTGGGATGCGGTCTTTCAACGGGCTCCTTGCCCGGGGGATAGTAGGCGGTGCCGGGGGTGTACTCGGTTTCGGGAAGCTGCTCTGTGGTCACCTCGTCCGTTTGTTCTTCGTTGGTGCCGTCGGTGCAGGCACCAAAGGAAAGCGAAATTACACAAATAAGCAGTATCGCGGCAAGCTTTAAGAAAACGTTCTTCATTTTACTGCCTCCTTTTTCCTTTAGACGGCAAAAAGAGTAAAAAAGTTCCGTATAGCGCGGAAAATGCGCTATACGGAGCTTTTTATTGAACGCAAACGATCTCCACGGAGCCGAGCTCGTTTGTACCGTCGATGATAAGGGTCTTGCCGCCGCTATTAAAGCTTCCAGAGATCTTTACGGAGCCAAGCTCGTTTTCGATTCGGTTCGTTACGGTCCAATCGGCGGGCACGTATATCTTCATAGCGCCAAGCTCGTTATTAACGTGGAGCACGCCGTTGCCCGTGTAGCCGTCCACGTTGGAAAAATGTACCTCACAGGAGCCAAGCTCGTTGTTTACGGTCATTTCGTCGAATACCGAGCAATCTATATTGGTCACGTAGCTTCCCGCAACCTTGTGCTTTGATTTGTTTCCGTTATAGGTGAAGGTGAAGGTCCTTTTTTTAAAGAGAAGCGAAAAGCCGATGGAAAGCAGCAGGGCTACCAGCAGAACGGTCCAATCGGAGATTATGTTGGTATCCTCAAGGGAGAGCCAGGTGGCGATCTGCTTTTCGTAAATTATGAACGCAAAGGCAAGAGCAAAGAAGAATCCGCCGAATTCGCGCTTAACGAGCTGCTCCACGGCAGCGCTGAGAAGCAGCAGAACGATTATGCTTCTGAATACGGGAATGCCGTTTAGGAATCCAAGCTCCGCACCTACGGCGTCCAGCACCAAAATTACTGCCGCAAGAATAAGTATAACGCCCCAAAAGAGCTTGCTTGCACTCAATCTTTTCATTTTATTACCTCATTTCTTTCAGTCTGTCTTTAAGTATCTTAAAATAAATGCGGGATACGAACACCTTTTTCCGGGTGCCGTCAAAGCCCACCTCGCTTGCTCCCGTCAGATTACGGTTGACGTATCCGATGCGGGAAACGTTCAGTATGCAGGATTTGGAAACGCGGATAAAGGTGGCGGGAAGCATTCTTTCAAGCTCGTAGAGCTTTTTGTGGGTGTAATACATTCCGCTTGCGGTGTGAGCGGCTATGCGGTTTTCTTCGGTTTCAAAGAAAAGTATCTCGCTTTGGGAAATGAAATGCTCGTTGCCGTTTAAGGTAAGGCAAAGGCGTCTGTCGTTGAGCATTTCGGAAATACGGCGGTATATTCCGTCCGTGCGGTCGTTTTTTTCCTTAAGGCGCAGGATTATTTCTTCCTCCTCGCCCTCGGAAATAAATTCCGTTCTCAGCTTCAAGTGTTGCCTCCTTTCCTTCGGTGTGATCGTTTTCATAGCGTCCGCAAAGAATAATCAATCCTATCCTTGCGGTCGTTGATCTCGTCCGATATGTTTTGGTAAGTTCTTTCCGTTCCCTTTGCTTTAACTCTTGTGCGAAGTGTTCTCGCTTCGGTCGATTCAAATGCGGTGTTTCTTATCGGTCTCACGGTAAATTCTCCTTTTCTTTGCTTACACGTATAGTTTAATCAAAGCAAAGGAAAAAGTAAATACCTTTTTGCTGACAGGTATAAAAAACGGCGGTAAGCGGTAAATAGTTTTTTATCGGTATTCGGAAGGTGAGACGCCCGTTATGCGCTTGAATTCGGAAGAAAAGTACTTGTAATCCCCGTAGCCTGTCATAAGTGCGATCTCCTTCAGCGAGTAATCCCCCGTTTCCATAAGCTCCATGGCTTTTTGGATGCGCAGCTTAATTACGTACTTTTGCGGGGATACACCGAATTCTGTTTTGAACAGCTTTCTGAAGTAGACCTCGCTCATAAAGGATTTTGAGGCTATATTTCCAAGGGAAAGCTTCGGATCCGTAAAATGGGAGCTTATATAACGCACGGATTCCCGTATTTTTGAGTCGTCGGGCAGTGCGACGGAGCTCTGCTTACGGCATTCCGCCAAAATTTGATAAAAATACGCAATGCATCCGTAATAATATCCCGGCTCCCGTTTTGTCCAGCATTCAAAGGCTTTTTTGAACAGATTTCCAACCTTATCTGCATTTGTGGGTAAAAAGCATTCTATATCTTGTGCTTGGTAGCCTTTTATGCGGCAGTTTATGGCTATAAGCTCGTCCTTTTTTGCTATTCTGTCGTAGCCTACGCTTGCGGGTACGAAGCACAGATGACCGTCCTTCACGATGTGGGAGCTCTTTTCGGTTACAAGCTCTGCATCGGAATGAAAACGGAAGGAGAGCGCGTCAAAGCTTCTTCCCGCGTTGTGCCTTACGACGTTTTCCTGATTCAGCACCGTAAAGCTGATTATTTCAACGTTTAGCCCGTCTGTTTCGAAAATCACGAAATCACCTCCCGCTATTATGGATATAATATCAAAACTGTTTCGAAAAGTCAACTTGCAGTACCGTTTTTCGGGTTTGAATACGGCGGAGTACGTGATATACTGATAAAAAAGCACCTTGAAGCATTGGGCGCTAAGGAGGAAAAATGTATTACGAGCAGGATTTTTTGAAGAATTTCAGAAAGTACGAAGCATATACCGAGGACAGGGTCGCTCTCGGAATAGAGCAGTACCGCAAGGGTTGGGGCGAGATCACCGTTGTGGACGGAGAGGGAAACCCCGTTCCCGATGCAAAAATAACCCTTTCTCAGCAGAGCCACGAATTTAAATACGGTTGTAACCTATTTATGCTGGACGAGCTTGAGACCGAAGAGAAGAACGGCCTTTACAAAGAGTACGTAAAAGGGATCTCCAATATGGCGACGCTCCCTTTCTATTGGAATGCAACGGAGCCGGAGGAGGGAAAGACCAGATATGCAAAGGATTCCCCAAGGATGTACCGCCGTCCCGCTATTGATCTTTGTATGGAGTTTTGCGAGGAAAACGGTATTGAGCCGAGAGAACACGGACTTGCATATCCGCACTTTTTCCCCAAATGGCTACAGAACGCATCCGAAAAGGAAGTAAAAAAACAGTTTGAAAAACGCTGCAAGGAAATTGCCGAGCGTTACGCGGACCGTATAAACTGCATTGAGGTCACCAATGAGATGTATTGGGGCAGAAGGTATTTCAAGTTTTATCAGGATCCCACCTTCGTTGAGTGGTGCTTCAAGACCGCAGAAAAGTATTTCCCCCACAACGAGCTTGCAATCAACGAGTGGGGTGTTGTTTGGGTGGATGAAAAGATAAGGCGCGGTTATTACGATATGATCAGAAGTGCCATCCAAAGCGGCGCAAGGATAGACGCCGTGGGTCTGCATTATCATATGTTCTTCAAGGAGGAAAACGCCCTTAAGGCAACGGAAAAATACTATGATCCCAAAAATCTTTGGGATACTATGGATCTTTACGGAAGGCTGGGTCTGCCCTTGCAGATCTCGGAGGTCACCGTTCCCGCATATTCGGAGGATGAGCAAAACGAGCAGCTGCAGGCGGAGCTTCTCAGAAATGTATGCAGGATATGGTTTGCTCACCCGAACGTGGAGCAGATCATCTATTGGAATCCCGTGGACGGCTATGCTCACGGAGCAAAGCCCGGCGATATGGAAAAGGGAGAGAACGTTTATTACGGTGGACTCATTCGCTTTGATATGACGCCTAAGCCTTCTTATTATACCTTCAAGGAGCTTTTTGAAAAGGAGTGGCATACTGAAGCGGAGGTAAGTACCGACGGCGAAGGCTTTGCGCTTTTTAAGGGCTTTTACGGAGATTACACCATGATTGTGGAAGCAAACGGCAAGGAGACCGAGAGAAAGATCAAGCTTGGCAAGGAGCTTTACAACAAGTACAAAATAGAGGTATAAAATAACAGGTTTAAATATCGGTAATCGGTGTATGGATTAGGGGTTTACATAAACGGAGAAGTATGTTAATATTTTAACAAACAGATATTAAAATATTTACATAAACAGGAGAAAAGAAAAATGGCACGTTTTACACTTCCCCGCGATCTGTACCACGGCAAGGGCGCTCTTGAGGCGCTGAAGAATCTTAAGGGCAAGCGCGCAATGGTTTGCGTTGGCGGCGGCTCTATGAAGCGCTTCGGCTTCCTTGATAAGGTAGTTGCTTACCTGAACGAGGCAGGCATGGAGGTTGAGCTCTTTGAGGGTATTGAGCCCGATCCTTCCGTTGATACCGTTATGCGCGGTGCAGAGGCTATGGCAAAGTTCGAGCCCGACTGGATCGTTGCCATCGGCGGCGGATCTCCCATAGACGCAGCAAAGGCAATGTGGATCAAGTACGAGTATCCCGAGATCACCTTCGAGCAGATGTGCGTAGTATTCGGTATTCCCGAGCTTCGTAAGAAGGCTCGCTTCTGCGCTATTCCTTCCACCTCCGGTACTGCTACCGAGGTTACCGCATTCTCCGTTATCACCGACTACGATAAGGGCATCAAGTATCCTCTTGCTGACTTCGAGATCACTCCCGACGTTGCAATTGTTGATCCCGACCTTGCAGAAACCATGCCCAAAAAGCTGGTTGCTCACACGGGTATGGACGCTATGACCCACGCGGTTGAGGCGTACGTTTCCACCGCTAACTGCGAGTTTACCGATCCTATGGCTATCTTTGCAATAAAGATGATCCAGAACGACCTTGTTGACTCCTACAACGGCGATATGACCAAGCGTGCTTCCATGCACAACGCACAGTGCCTTGCAGGTATGGCGTTCTCCAACGCTCTCCTCGGCATCGTTCACTCCATGGCTCACAAGACCGGCGCTATCTTCGAGGACTTTGGCGCTCACATTATCCACGGCGCGGCTAACGCAATGTACCTTCCCAAGGTTATCGCCTTCAACGCAAAGAACGAGACCGCAAAGAAGCGCTACGGCGAGATCGCTGACTTTATGGGTCTTGAGGGTGCAAACGACGACGAGAAGGTTGCAAGCCTTATTAAGTTCCTCCGCGGTATGAACGACGCTCTTAATATTCCTCAGTGCATCAAGAACTACGGCGCTGACAGCTATCCCTGCGAGAACGGCTTCGTACCCGAGAAGGTATTCCTTGAAAGACTTCCCGAGATCGCAAAGAACGCAGTTGCGGATGCTTGCACCGGCTCCAACCCCAGAGCTATCTCTGTAGAGGAAATGGAAAAGCTTCTTAAGTGCTGCTACTACGATACCGAGGTTGATTTCTAAACCCATCGCTTTAATATTATTTGATCGCCCCGGGAGTATCCGACTTGCGGAAGTGAGTCGGGCTTCTTTGGGGCGATTTTCTTTTTATGGGGATTTTGCTTGGTAATTAAGCGCACACTTGACAAAGCCGTCACGGTTTGATAAAATATTAACGTTATACAATGGGGTATTGTATAGTAATTTAATTACAAGGAGTTGGTTTTTTAATGGACAGTATTCCCCGAAGTATTTTTGCGAATGGAATAAAAAACAAGAGCTATGGAGCTTTGCGCCCCATGAAGGTTAGCGAGGCAGACGTCCCCTTTGCTTGCAGGCATGTTTTTTTCAGACGGTTTCGATTCCGTCGCTGAGCTGAGCTTTGAAAAAAACATACTGAATTTTGGAGGATATTATGCCCGATATTGCACAACAGCTGTTATTACAGCTCGTACTGATCTTACTGAATGCTTTTTTTGCCGCCACGGAGATCGCCATTATTTCGCTGAACGCCACAAAGGTGCGCGCCCGCGCTGAAGACGGCGATAAAAAGGCGGTTAAGATGTTAAAAATGATAGAAGAGCCGACCGGTTTTCTTTCCACTATTCAAGTGGGAATAACTTTGGCAGGCTTTCTCGGTTCTGCTTTTGCCGCAGATAACTTTGCGGAGAGGCTTACCGCCTTCCTTGTAAAGACTTTTGATATCGCTCCCGCTTATCTGGAGGCTATCGACAGTGCTTCCGTCGTTGTTATTACTCTCATTCTTTCTTATTTCACCCTTGTTCTCGGTGAGCTGGTTCCAAAACGCATAGCAATGCGCTATCAGGAAAAGTTTGCCGAAAAGGTATGCGGCTTTATCTCCGGTCTTGCAGTTATATTAAAGCCCATCGTTTGGTTCCTTACCGTATCTACAAACGGTGTGTTGCGCCTTTTCGGTATTGACCCACACGCAAGCGAAGAAACGGTTTCTGAGGAGGATATCGTGCTTATGCTTGATGCGGGCGCAGAGGAGGGTACTCTCAATCAGGACGGCATTGAATACATAAAGAACGTTTTCAAGCTTGACAGGCTTGATGCGGTGGACGTAATGACACCGCGAAATTCCATAGAGATGATACCCGACGACGTCTCGGAGGAGCAGTTGCTCTCGTTTATTGAAAACAGCGGTTATTCCCGCATACCCGTGTACAGCGAGACCGTTGATAACATTATAGGTATTTTGCACGTAAGAGACTATCTTCTTAAGCGTGCAAGCGGTTCCTGCGAGTTAAGTGACGCTATATTCAAGCCGACCTACGTGCCGGAGACCGTCAGCCTTGACGTGCTGTTTAAGGATATGCAAAAAAACCACGATCATATGGTTATAGTTGTGGACGAATACGGTGCAACTGCAGGTCTCGTTACCATGGAGGACGTGCTTGAGCAGATCGTGGGCGAGATATGGGATGAGCAGGATGAGGCGGTAAACAATATAGAGAAGCTTGCCGACGGAAGCTTTAAGGTGCTTACCGCTACTGCCATTGACGAATTTTTTGACTATTTTGAGCTTGAACGCGATGAAAAGATCGCATCTGCTACGGTAAACGGATGGGTTACAGAGCAATGCGGTAACATTCCCGAGGTTGGATACTCATATACGTACGGGAATCTGATAATTACCGTAACGCAGGCTGATGAGCTGCGTAGCCATGAGGTTGAGGTGCGCTTTGCGGAAGCCGCAACCGTAACGGAAGATTAAATAAGTAAAAAGTCCTTGGATGATGTACGGTCATCCAAGGACTTTTCGATATTTGGAGGGGGTGCCTCCTTTTTTTGCTTTTTTGGCAAGCTTACAGAAAACTGAACAGATCCTTTACCTCCACTCCAAGTGCCGAGGCAACCTCGTCAAGTATCAGCAGGTCAGGGCAGCAACAACCCCTCTCCCACTTTGACACGGCCTGAGCGGAAACGTTACATATTTCGGCGATATCGCGCTGGGTAAGGTTCGCTTTTCGCCTTAGCTCTGCAAGCCTTTTGCCGAATGCCTCTATGTCTAACAATCCAACTCTCCTTATCTTATATGTAAAAAGACTTTGGGTCAGAAGTCTTCTTTTAAAAGACAAGTGGGCATCCGCGGCGCGGATGCCCACCCGAAAATCGGGAGTTTATCTGCTTCATAGGGCTTTTCCGAGAGCTCATTCGGCTGTAAGAGCTCTCTACCTGGAAAGGGTCACCTGTGAGGCAAGATAAAAGCATCCGTTAATTTTCTTCGTCATTTTACTGCCTCCTTTCATCAGAATTAGGCAAACGGTCGTACGCTCCGTTCGTCAAAATCAGTTTAGCATATTTTTTTGCCCCTGTCAATCAACCGTTGGTTCACTTTGCAGGCTCCGTTAAATCGTTTACGTGGGTGGCGTTTTTCAGATTATCCGTGCGGAAGGGCATAAGCGGAAGCGCCTCCTCGTTTACAAGATAGCTTGTCTGGGGATAGCTGTAGTAGCAATATCTTATGTACTTAGGCGCCTTAACGCGGGGGGCGCGGATGCGTATCTCCGTATCTCCCGCAAGGATGGCGTTGCAGGGATAGAACACGCCGTCCTCTCCCGCCATCCAGAATCCGCGGATGCCGTAAGAATAGAGCTTCTTTGCATTTTTAACCTTAACTATTGCCGCCGTGTCCTCAAGGAAGCGGTGGCTTTCGTATCTGGGCGCGTCGGCAACAACGTCCATTCCGTAAAGATATTTCGCCGCAAGCAGCCATAATCTTTTGGCAGGGGTCTTTTTGTCCTGCGGATGGATATCAAACTCGTCCCCGCAGTCGATAATGGTTGCAAGATAGCTGTTCTCAAGCTCGTCCGCGCATCTTTGCTGTGCCTCGCGCAGGGAGTTGAAGCCCTCGTTATCGTCCTGCTCCGCAAGGCGACCCTCGCGGCGGAAGGGCGCAAGCTCCACCGCAAAGAAGGGAAGTGCGGGATCGTTAAATTCGCGGCGCCAGGAATTAAGCATAGTGCGGTACTTTTCAAAGTAATTTGAGGTGCGGTTATCGGATTCTCCCTGATACCACAGCACTCCGCCAAGGGAGAGCGGGCAGATATGGCGCACCATAGTGCTCCACAGACCGCCGGGGCGGTCGGGGGAAAATTTTCCGTATGCAACCGGCTTGGCTATCTTTGCGTTGGCGGCATCGTATGCGTATGCGAAAAGATGACCGAACTTCTTTGCCATCTCAAAGGTTTCCGAGGTGGTATCGCACTGTATTTCAAGCTCGCGGAGGAAATTCGCAAACGCCTTTTCGTATTCCTCCTCGGGCATGGAGGTAAGTGCTTTTTTATAAGCCGCAACCTCGTTTGCCATCGCGGGCTCATTTTCGCAATCCTCGTAAGGGATAAAGGTGCGTATTACTCTTGCTCCCCAGTTACAGTTGATCATACCGACGGGCACGTTAAGACCCTTGCGCAGGAATTTTGCAAAGTAATAACCAATGGCGGAAAAATGAAGAGCCGTTTCCTCGGTGCATTTCTTCCACGGGCCGTTCTTTGCTTCCACTATCTCAAAATGCCTGTTTCTGCCCGTAAATCCCTCGTAATATCTGCGGGGAACGGTGAAAAAGCGAATAAGATCGTCATCTGCGTTTTTTGCTTCGTCAAAGGCGTTTTGAGTGCGGAAAAGGGGCATCTCCATATTGGACTGACCGGAGAGGACGAACACCTCGCCCACTGCCACGTCCTCAAGGGTGCGCTTCTCACCGTTGAGATCAAGGGTAACGGTAAGACCCGTTGCTGCCTCCATAGGGGGCAGAGTAACGAGCCATCCGTCCTTCGTTCTCTCGGATACGGCGCGTGCACCGCACATCTCTGCAATGCAAACGCCCTCCCCGGTGCCGAAAATACGGATCGGCTTGTTTCTTTGAAATACTATTCCGTTCTGAAAAATCGATTCAAGCTTCATAAATTACCTCGTATATGTCAAAGGGCAGACCTGCGTCTGCCCTTTGTGTATTCAGATACTTGCAAGAGGCGCGCGGCGCAGATAAAGACCGTGGCGCTCTCCGTTGTTATTTCCGCACTGGGCGCAACAGAGCAGATATTCGCCGTGCACCCACATTGCGGGCCATATTGCGTAGCTTTCACTGCCCATTTGAAGGGGAAATTCCGCAATCTTATCAAAATCCGCTTCGGTGATATCCTTGCAGTTTTCAAGGGTCACGGGTTTTTTCGATACGATAACGTTCATGGTGCTGTTGAAAACGGCGTTCTTTCCCGTAACGGCTCCGCTGTTTTCGTTTGCCTGACAGCTTACCGCAAGTCTGCCGTCGGGAAGCAGGGTAACGTATGGCGCGCCTGCGTAAAGACCGTTTTGGGTAGGCTTGAAAACGGTTACGGGCTCACTCCATTTGATCCCATCCTCGGAGAAGAGCATCTGGGTGATAAAGCGGTAATCCTTGTTCCAATTCGCCTCTATCACCATTGCCATTCCGCCGCCCTGCATAGGGCATACCACGGGCATTCCGTCGCGGCTTTTGTGCTTTACGCCGTCGCTTGCGATGATGGGTTCTCCGAATCTCTCGGTGCCGAAATCAAATATATGAACCATAATGTATTGGCTCTTGAGATCGGGCACGTAGGGAAAATCCGCATTTTGGGGACCTACGCAGTCGTTTGCGTAATAAACGGCCATTCTGCCGTCGGGCAGAAATACCATATGGGGTTCCCAGAAGCCGCTGAAGCTGTTATCCTCTCTCTGCAGTTCGCAGAGAATAATGGGATCCGTCCAGCTCTGTCCTCCGTCCTTGCTAAGCTGATAGCGGATGGAGGTATAGAATTTTTCCTCGGTATTGAAGCTGTGGGCGCGGTAAGCTATCATCAGATAGCCCTCCGCGTATTCAATAACGTTTGCGTTGGCGATGCAAAGCTTATCGCCGAGGGGTCCGAATTGAGGAACGGTCATTTTGCCCAGGTGGAGCCAGGTCTTGCCACCGTCCTCGCTTTCGGAAAGATTAACGGCGTTTGCGGAATCGTAAGCCGCAAGCAGCTTGCCGTTTTTCAGGGTTATAAGTCTGCCGTAGCCGCCGTTATTTATCTTTATCTGTTCTTTTTCCCAGGTAAGCACTGCTGTCTCCTTTACTTTATGGAGTCTATTGCCGCACGGCGAATATATATTCCCGTGGTGGCACCCGACATATTTCCTCCGATGTCTGCGGCGCAGATAAGATAGCCGTTATGCACGTGCATGCTGGGCCAGATGGAGCGGCTCTCAACTCCCATGGTAAGGGGGTTGATAAGCACCTTATCAAAGCTTTCGGTTGTAACGTCCTTGCAGTTGGCAAGGGTTATGGGCTCCTTTGATATATATACGTTCATCTGGCTGTTGGCAACGTTGGTGTCACCCATCGTGGCACCGCTGTACTGGGTTGCCTGGCAGGAAAGAGCAAGTCTTCCGTCGGGAAGCAGGGTAACGTAGGGTGCGCCCGCATAATGATCTTTCTTGGTGGGCTGAACGACCGTTACGGGATCGCTCCACTTGAGTCCGTCCTCGGAGAAGAGCATCTGGATAATAAAGGAATAGTCCTTGTTCCAGTTTGCTTCGATCACCATAACCATACCGCCGTCGCTCAAACGGCAGACAACGGGCATTCCGTCGCGGCTCTTGTGGTCAACGCCGTTGGAGGCGATAGCACCCTTATCAAAGGTCTCGGTGGCGTAATCGAATACGTGCACCATAATGTGCTGATAAGCGCCGGAGGGCACGTAAGGGTAATCGGCATTCTGCGGACCTATGCAGTCGTTTGCGTAGTACATGGCAAGTCTTCCGTCGGGAAGAATTACCATATGGGGCTCCCAGAAGCCCTTGAAGTCCGTATCGTTGCGCTGATATTCCACTACGATAACGGGTTCTCCAAAGGACTTTCCTCCGTCCTTGCTTATCTGATAGCGAATGGAGGTATAGAAGTTCTTTTTGGTGTTTGAGGGGCTGTGGGCGCGGTAAGCGACCATAATATCGCCGTCGCCGTACTGGATAATATTTGCGTTAGCGAAGGTGAGAGTGTCCCCAAGGGGAGTCTTTGCAGGCTTGGTGACGGTAACGGGATTCTTCCAGGTCTTGCCGTCGTCGGTGCTGGTGGCTATCTTTATGCCTCCGTTTGAATAAGCCGCAACGAGCTCACCCGTTTTTAAGGTGGTCATACGCACGTATCCGCCCGGGCTCAGAAGAATACGGTTCTTCTCCCATTCAAGAACGGGAGTGACTTCCTCGCCCGAATCAAAGAACAGATCTGCGGCAACGGAGCAGCTGCCCTGAGTGCTTCCCGCCATATTTTTGATGAAATATTCAACGGCTGCGCGCGTTTCCTCCTCGTCTCTGCCAACGATGTAGAGGGAGGTCCCGTTTGCCGCAATGATGTATTCGCCCGTTTTGATCTTTTTTCTGTAGTCCTTGGATGCTTCGCGGTCCGTTCTTCCGATCACTATCTCAAAGGCTTCTGCCTTTTCCGCAGGGCGCTCCTCGTCGCTTACGAAATCAACGTTCACCTTCAGCGTTTCCCTGAAGAAGCGGTGCAGATAAAAGGCGGCATTGTTACCGTATTCCTCGTCGTGAGCGTAAATAATGGTATACTCGCTTTTTTTATCCTCGGCAATAATAAGCTCCGTGGGAGCGGGAGGCTCCGTTACGGGAGCTTCCGTGGTGACGGGATCCGTGGTAACGGGGGTATCCCCGCCTCCGCCGCAGGCGGAGACGGAGAAAAGAGTAACGAGGGAGAGAAAAAGCGCGAATGCTCTTGATACGGCTTTTTTCATTATATCAGTCCTCAATGGCTGCCTTGCGGCAGTTAATTTCCTTAATGATGCTTACGTCAAGCTTGGGCTCTCTGCTGTAGGTATAAATACCGTTCTGCTCCTGCTCAACGTCATAGAGCTGAGTATAGCAGAAGCCGTGGATGGCGGAGTTATCAAGCATTGCGTCGGTAAGTGCGCGATAGCGGTCAACGTACTCGGCAATGCAGGTAGCCGCCTTGCCGTAGCTCCAGGTGGTAAGCTTGGATGCACTTTCAACGTACTCGTCGGGGCAACCCTCAGCAAGTCCGATTCCGCCGTACTCGCTCATAAATACGGGCTCTCCGCGGTAGGTCTGGCGCTTGCTGTGGCGGTCGTTAAGAATACCCTCGCTTTCAAGGGGCAGATAGGTCTCCTTGAATACCTTGGGATCCTGCTCGTAGTTATGTACGTCGAAAATATCGGTGATAACGTGGAAGTTACCACTGGTATCAATGCAGGGGCGGGTGGGGTCAACGGCCTTGGTCACCTTGTATACGGTTGCAAGAAGGGAATTTCTCTGGCGCTTGCAATCGTAGTCCCAGGTCTCGTTGAAGGGGCACCAGCCGATAAGGGCGGGGTGATTGCGGTCGCGCTCTACAAGCTCCAGCCATTCGGGCACGATAAGATCGGTAACTGCGGGATTGGAGTGGTCAAGACTCCAGTTGCCGTATTCGCCCCAAACCATATAGCCCATCTTGTCTGCATGGTAGAGGAAGAGGGGCTCAAACGCCTTCTCGTGGAGGCGGGCACCGTTGAAGCCGCAGTCAAGGGATATCTGAATATCCTTGATAAGAGCCTCCTCGGTGGGTGCGGTGTAGATTCCGTCGGGATAGAAGCCCTGGTCAAGCACAAGGCGCTGGAATACGGACTTGCCGTTAAGAAGAAACTTCATGCCGTCAAAGCCAACGGTGCGCATACCGAAGTAGCTCTTTACGGTATCGTCGTTAAAGGTCAGCTTCAGGTCGTAAAGTCTGCCACAGCCGATCTCCCAGAGATGAAGCTCGGAGAGTGGAAGCGTGATGGAAAAGCTTCCGCAGGAGTATGCGGTGGCAGAGCCAACCTCTTTGCCCTCGTAGGTTGCAACTGCGCTTACCTTTCCGCAGCCTGCAGTGGTTCCGTTTATTACGGCAATGCTGTTTTCAATATCAGCGGTAACGTAGAAGCCTTTTATGTAGTCGCGGGGAACAAACTCAAGCCATACGGTCTGCCAGAGACCGGTGGTGCGGGTGTAGAAGCAACCGTGGCTTGCATACCAGGTGCTCTGCTTGCCCGTTGCCTGAAGACCGCTTCTCGTATCGTCCTCTGCAAGGATAACGAGGGTATTCTCGCCTTCCTTGAGTTTTGCGGTTATATCAAAGCGGAAGGAGCTGTAGCCGCCCTTGTGGGTGCCGCAGCTTTCACCGTTTACGAACACCTCGCAGAACCAATCGCAAGCACCGATGTTGAGCAGTACCCTGCCCGTAAGATCGGTTGCACTGATCTCTATCTTTTTTGCGTACCATACCGCGGGCATAAAGTCCTTGATGCCAACGCCGGAAAGCTCGCTTTCGGGGCAGAAGGGAACGGTGATCTTCTTATCGTAGCCCTCGTTACCAAGCTTCAGATCTCTTGCTCTGCCGCTCTTGGACCAGTCAACGGTAAAGTCCCACTGACCGTTAAGGTTTTCCCAGCGCTCGCGCACGCTCATGGGATTGGGATGTTCGGGTCTTGGAATGTTCATTTGGAGTCTCCTTTGAAGTTGTTTTTTAAATATAAATAAAGTAGCAACAATATACGTTTATTTTACAATAACGTGCCGATAAATGCAATACGTTTTGGTTTATTAAGGACGTGTTTTTTCGTACGTGCGGGTAAAAAAGATAAAAATGCCTTTTCTGAAAACAGTAGTTAATCTTTATTAAGATGTCCAACGTATGCACGCACCAGCTCTATCTGCCCCGAGGGGTCGTTGGTGCTCGTATAAATATACAGGTAGTCCTTATGGATAAGCATTCCGGGCCAGTTGCCGAATTTACCCGCCTTGGTGTTAAAGGGATCATAGCTCTTTGACCAAGAGGTTGCAGTCAACTTTTCCACGGGCACGCCTTTCTTGCTTACAACTATCTTCGTAAGCCTGCAGTTATCCTTATTCGTGTCAAGTGCAGTTCCGTCTATATCCTCCTCCGTCTGGAAGGCGACCACTATACGTCCGTCGGGCAGTTCTACCCAGTAAGGCGCGCCGCCGTTTGCCTTGTTAAGCGGGAAGAAACAGCCGTTTATTCCCTTCCAATGCTTACCGTCCGCAGAATATATCAGGAAGGGAAGAAGAGAATTGCCGCGCATTTCCTTGTAACGCTTGGTTTCCACTGTCATAAGATATCCGCCGGAGGAAAGCTTATCTACTATGGGCATTCCGTTGCGATCCGTTTTCCCGGTATCGTCAGAGGTGTAGCGGTATTTTTGCCATTTTCCCTCCGCTTCTACCCATTCGTATATCTCGGTGCTGGGAATGGTGGGGTTGGGATATACCGTTTTGCCCACTGCAAAAAAACAAAGCAGCTTACCGTCGATATAGCAGAAATCGGGCTCCCAAAGTCCCCAGGAAACGCCGTTCTTAAGCCCTTTTTGCTGTAATTCCATAACGATGGAATGAGGGTAAAAGGTTTTGCAATTATCGTCGCTTGCGTGGATACGTATTGAAGAATAACCCTCCGAGGCAGTTTTATCGTTTGAGCGATAGGCAATAAGCACTCTGCCGCTTTCAAGCTGAATGATATCAACGTTTGCAAGGGTCTTGGTCTGATCCTCGCCGTAAAAGAGCACGCGTATAGGCGACCACGTTTTTCCGTCGTCCTCGCTGAAAACGGCCTTCATACAGCGCATACCGCCGCTTGTGGAGGGCCATGCGCAGATCATTCTTCCGTCCTGCAGCACGTACATTCGGGAATATGCACTTCCGGGGTTTGAGCTTGTGCTGTATTTGGCAACAACGATGGGCTCCTCAAAGTGCAGACCCTCGAATCCCGGTCCTTCGGGAATAATAACGGGTTCGGTCACAGGCTCGGTAACAGGCTCGGTAACAGGCTCGGTCACAGGCTCGGTAACGGGTTCGGTTACAGGCTTGGTTACAGGCTCGGTGACAGGTTCGGTTACAGGCTCGGTTACAGGCTCGGTTACAGGCTCCGTCGCAGGTTCGGTAACAGGCTCGGTAACAGGCTCGGTAACAGGCTCCGTTACAGGCTCCGTCGCAGGTTCGGTCACAGGCTCCGTCACAGGCTCCGTTACAGGCTCCGTTACAGGCTCGGTAACGGGTTCAGTCACAGGCTCCGTCACAGGCTCCGTTACAGGCTCCGTTACAGGCTCCGTTACAGGCTCGGTAACGGGTTCAGTCACAGGCTCCGTTACAGGCTCCGTCACAGGTTCGGTTGTAGTTGTCATTGCCTCTGAGGTTTCCTTGCTCGTAGTGTCAGACGTACATGAAACAACTGCTATCATCATAGTAAGCAATAGAAATATTTTTAGAATTCTCACAATAATCTCCTGATTGCAAAAAGGGGCGTGATGTTCACGCCCCTTTCTGATTATTACTTTTTCATATCTCCCACGTAGGCGCGTACAAGTTCAATGGAGCCAATGGGATCGTTCGTGCTGGTGTAGATGTAAAGATAATCGTTGTGAATGAACATACCGGGCCAGTTGCCGAAGCTGCCGAGAGAGGTGTTGAAGGGATCGTAGCTTTCCGACCAATCCCAGGAGTGCGCCTTGGTGATATCAACGCCGGGATTGCTGACCACTATCTTCGTGACCTTGCACTTATCGTCGCCGGTGTCGTATATAGTACCCTCAACGTCCTCGTCGGTCTGGAAGGCAACCACTATGCGTCCGTCGGGAAGCTCCACCCAGTAGGGGGAGCCGCCGCTTGCGGTATTCTCAGGGAAGAAGCAACCGGTAACGCCCTTCCAATGCACGCCGTCGGCGGAATAGAGCAGGTAGGGAAGCAGAGTGCTTCCGCGGGCGCTGTAAAAGCGCTTGGTCTCAACCGTCATAAGATACCCGCCCGTGGACAGCTTGTCAACTATGGGCATTCCGTTGCGGTCGGTCTTGCCCGTATCGTTTGAGGTGTAATGCGCCTGTACCCATTTCTTTTCCGCTTCGTCCCATTCGAAAATGTCGGTGGATGGGATAACGGGCTCCTTGTATACGGTCTTTCCGATGGCAAAGAAGCAGGTGAGCTTGCCGTTAACGTAGCAGAAATCAGGCTCCCAAAGTCCCCATGATACGCCGTCTTTAAGTCCCGTTTGCTGCAGCTCGCACACTATGGAGTGGGGATAGAAGGTCTCGCAGTTATCGTCGCTTGCGTGGATGCGGATGGAGGAGTAACCGCCCGATGCCTCTCTGTCATTGGAGCGGTACGCCATAAGCACCTGACCGCTTTCAAGCTGAATGATATCCACGTTTGCAAGGGTCTTGGTCTGATCCTCGCCGTAGAAGAGCACGCGGATCTTTGACCAGGTCTTGCCGTCGTCCTCGCTGAATACAGCCTTCATACAGCGCTTGCCGCCGTCCGTTGAGGGCCACGCGCAGATTATTCTGCCGTCCTTGAGAACGTACATTCTGGAATATGCGCTGCCGCTTCCGCCGTAAGCGGCAACGGTAATGGGTCTTTCAAACTTCAGACCGTAAAAGCCGTCGTTCTTCGGCTTATCGTCTTCCTTCTTTTCCGTGGTATCTGCTTCCGTTGTTCCTTCCGTTACGGGCGGCTTTTCCTCGCAGGAAAAGAGCACTGCGGCAACGGAGAGAAGCGCAAGCATCAGGCATATTATCCTTCTCAATTTCATAGTATCTCCTTAGGGTGGAAACGGGCGTGAAAGTCACGCCCGTTTCGTTATTTAATACTGTTCCTTAAGCTTTTCGATATCGCTGTTGATCTTCTTTATCTCGACCTCTGCGCTTCTCAGTCTGGTCTGTACGGTGGAAGCGAAGGAGCCGAACTGCTGATCCTTAACGTAAGAGTACATTGCGGTGTTGAACTTTGCGATGGTGTAGTAGTGTCCTACGTCAACGAACTTGTTATCAAAGATGATATCGAGGCAGAACTTACTTTCCTCGTCGCGGATCTTCTCGCCCTCAAGGGTCTTGGTGTAGTATGCGGGAACGGTGGTGGAGGAGGAGTAGTAGCCAAGGAGGTCGAGGATAGCACCGGTGCGCTCTGCATCGTTCTGAACGAAGGGCATTGCGCAGAAGTTAGCAAGACCTGCGGAGAAGGTGCAGTACCAATCCTTCTGGTTCTCGTCATACTTGGGGTTGGGAAGGATACCGTAGTTTGCGTCCATATCGCGGAAGCGGGATACCTCGTTAAAGAGGGACATAAAGAACATTGCCTGGCCGTTTATGAATACGTTGGGCCAGCTTACGCCGCCGGTCATGGTCTGGAAGTTGATGCACCAGTCGCTCTGCTCAATGGTGCTGAACTTGTCAACGATGGCGTAAACGCGCTCGTTCTGAAGTGTGAACTCAAGATAACCGTCCTCGTTTACCTTTGCAACGCGCTCACCTGCCGCCTGAATGGAAGCGTAAAGCTCGTCGCACCAGGTCATAAGACCGTACTTATCGTTGGAGTCGAGAATATCGTCTGCGTTAAGGTCCTCGCTTACCTGAGAGCAAAGGCGGGAGAGCTCGTCAAGAGTCCACTTGCCTTCCTCAACCAGCTTGTAAACGTCGGTGCCGTCGGTGATCTCTTCCTTGTAGAGATCCTTGTTGAAGATCACGCAGTACATATAGTCGTTTATGTGAAGGCTGATGTCACCGGAGGTAAAGTATATGGAATCGGCAATTCTTACGCCATCGTTGATGGTCTGATCCCACCAGGGATTGGTAAGATCGAGAGAATCAAGGGATTCCATATTGTAAAGGTATCCTGCGGTAACGAAGGGAACCAGGGAATAGGTGTGGCAAACGGTATAATCGTAAAGCGCCTCGTTGCTTATGTACATCTGGGGGATAGCCTGAGCGTTTTGTGCGTAGTTTGTGCTGTCGATCTGCTGGGTAGCTTCAATAATGACGCCGTTGGTTTCCTCAAGCTTGGCGTTTCTGTCGTATACCGCCTTGTCGAGAATAGTGCCGTTATCCTCAAAAACAAGGTCCTTGGGGCAACGGGTGGAGCGGCTTACCAGCAGGATCTTGAAGGTGTAATCGTCAAAATCCTTTTCTATGGAGCCGGGAAGTACCTCGGGTACGGGTGCGTCGGTAACGACGGGCGCGGGAGTGGTGGTAGCATCCGTGGTATTCGTGCCGTTTCCGGGCGTTTTTTCGCCGCAGGAAGCAAGCAGCGTTACCGTGCTCATAAGCATCAGAAGAGCCAGAGCAAACGATAATATCTTGAAGCTTTTTTTCATAATTTCCTCCTGAAAATATAAAGCGTATGGTTTGCTAATTTCATTTTACATAGTAGCTCTGCCGATGTCAAGCAGAAAAATGTAGTGATTAGTATGAAATATGTTGATGTTGCGGTTTTTCGGCGATTTGGAAAAAGTCGGAAAATCGGAAAGAAAATACCGCGAATATTCCTTAAAAAACATTGATTTTATCGGTTTTTCATAGTATACTGAAAAAAAGAGCTTTTTCCTGTACGGGAAGGAATGCGTTTTTTGAGAGGAGGAAAGAATGAAGGATTGTATCAAAGCCGATAAAGAGATAATGTACTACTTCAATCCTACTCCCAAAAACTCCAAAAACGGACTGTATTTTATCCGTATGGGCGAGAATATGCCCGATAAAAATTACTTCGTGGAGCGCTACGGGGAAACGCGAAGAAGCCTTGGCGGGATCTTCGTTCTTGAATACGTTATATCGGGCGAAGGATACATTGAGTGCGACGGCAAGGTTTACCACGTGGGGGCGGGAAGCTTCTATTTCCTTAATCGCGGATTTGCCCACAGGTATTATTCCGATAAGGATAACCCAATGCATAAGATATGGCTTAACTGCGCGGGGCCGTACGTTGCGGGTATCGTTTCCTCTCTCGGTATTACCGAGGGCGTGTATTGCTCCCATTTTGATGCGGAGAGCACCTTCAGGCGTCTGCGTGATCTGCTGTGCTCCGTGGACTATAAGAATATGGATAAGGTCTACGACCGTGCCGCGCTGCTGGTTACGGAGCTGCTTCTTTCCGCATCCACCGCAAACCGCATAAAGCATTACGAAAACGAGGACGTGGTTTACGAGGTGAAGCGGTTTATTGACTCCGATGCGGGGCTCAGTGCCAATCTTGACGATATCTGCACGAGGTTTTATCAGAATAAATCCTATCTCATCTTCCGATTCCGCAAGGAATTCGGTATAACGCCCCACAAATATATGCTGCAAAGAAAAATGGATGCGGCAAAGGAAATGCTTTTGCAGGGATATCTGCAGATAAAGGAGATATCCAATATACTTGGCTTTGCAAGTCCGCAGTACTTCTCCTCCACCTTCCGCGCTCACTGCGGCAAAACTCCCGTGGAGTACCGCGCAGAGCCGCGAAATCAAAATAAGGACGGTTATTGATATGAACGGAAATTACGGAAAAAGAAGAAAGATAAATCAAAGCAGCAGAGACGGTGCAGTAAAGGGCGCTCTGCTCGGCTTGCTTGCCTTTACGGTGCTTGCGGTTGGCGTTTTTGCCTTTATGCTGGTTTCCCGCATCGCGGACGTAAACAACCCCGCCGTAACCACGGATGAATTGACTAACGCTCCCGTTATTACCGAAGCGCCCGGGGAGGATACCGATGCCGTAACGGACGCGCCCCCATCAACGGATAAGCAGACGGAGCCTGTTACATCTCCCGTTACCGACCCCGTTACCGCTCCCGTAACGGATCCCGTGACCGATCCTCCGTCCCCGGGTGAGAGGAGAGTCTCTTTCCTTGCCTGCGGCGATAACATAGTTCACGATGCGGTGCGCGAGGATGCCAAAAAGAGAGCAAACGCCGATAATCCCAATTATAACTTCTACGATATGTACAAGGGCGTTGCCGAGGAGATAGGCGAGGCCGATATTTCCTTCATCAATATGGAGGGATGCGTTGGCGGCGCCTCGCTCGGTTATCTGGGATACCCCAACTTCAACGCCCCCAACGAGATCGCCGAGGCATTCGTAAAGCTTGGCTTTGACGTGGTGAATATTGCAAACAACCACACCCTTGATTATGACGAGGCGGGATACGTTAACACCATAAAGTATTTTGAGACTCTGCCCTTTACCACCATCGGCGGTTACACCAAGGCAAATTATAACGAAGTCCGCATAGTGGAAAAGAACGGCGTTAAGATCGCGTTCCTTTCTTATACCAACATTATGAACTACGATCCCACCACCTGGCTGCCGAGAGATCTGCCCGCAAACTCGGATTATATCATTCCCTTTGCAAAGGATGCGGATATTAAGAAGCATATAAGTGCCGCAAGAGCGGCGGCGGATTTCGTGGTGGTCTCCATGCACTGGGGAACCGAGGACGCCTTTGCGCCCGATGGGGAGCAGAAGCGCCTTGCACAGCTTTGCGCCGATATGGGTGCTGACGTTGTGGTAGGTCACCACAGCCACACCGTACAGCCTGCAGGCTGGATAACGGGCAAGGACGGCAACAAGACCTTCGTTACCTATTCTCTCGGTAATTTTATCTCCACCATGCACTATTCGCAGAATATGGCGGGAGCAATGCTCTCCCTTGATTTCGTGGTTAAAGAGGACGGCACCAAATACGTGGACGCGCCCACCCTTATCCCCACCGTATGCCATTACAGCCTGAACCGCGACGCACTGCAGATCTACCGTATGTCCGATTATACACACACCCTTGCATCCGCCCACGGAAGCACTCTGCAGAATCCATTCTCCTACGATATGCTGAAGAGGTATATTACCGACGTAATTCCCACCGAGT
The DNA here is from genome assembly GCA_015064505.1 of Oscillospiraceae bacterium. Taxonomy (GTDB): domain Bacteria; phylum Bacillota; class Clostridia; order Oscillospirales; family CAG-272; genus RUG12395. Next base: position 44,726 of record SVSB01000002.1, on the reverse strand, counting down.
TTATTGAGTGGTAAATAAAAAAGAGCCGCAAGGCGTATAAAAAGGAGTACGGACGTTTAGTTCGTACTCCTTTTTATACGCCTTGCCCGCAAGATATGGTGTGTTACGTCTTTCAGGCGTGCTGTCAGGCGGTAACATAGCCTTCCTCCGGGAGGAAGGTGGCACGCGGCAGGGATTCCCCGGAGCGAATGAAATGAGCTTTTGGGGTTCGCTGCGTAGCGTGACGGAAGGAGCCCGCGTAACTTTGAATTTACACCATCGTCATTGCAACGCGCTCTCCCTCACCCGACTTCGTCGGGAGCTCCCTCCCGGAGGGAGCCTCTGGTTTGTGCGCCCCGAAAGTACGCCAATTTTCTTGACAAGCACTGACTTAATTAAAGACATAAATATTTTGCCCAAAGCAACGCAAAGGCACTTTTGACATTAGCATATCAAAAGCCTATGCGATTACCTTCCGGAAGGAAAAAAAGCCTCCCTTGTGTAAAGGGAGGTGGCACGGCAACGCCGTGACGGAGGGATTGTAAAAGATTAGATTCACGCTAAAACAATCCCTCAGTCGCTTCGCGACAGCTCCCTTTGCACAAGGGAGCCTTTGGTTTGTGCGGATCTTTTTTATTTTCTCCTTTGGGAGAACAGCCATTCTATTATTGCAGTATCCTTGCCCGTTATTCCCGTTATGTTATGGTCCTTACCCTCGTAGGTGGTAAGCTTTACGTTGTCTCCCGCGCCGTTTGCCTTAAGGCGGTCAAACATATCAAGATTGCCCTTGTAGGGAACGGTGGTATCGCTGTCGCCGTGATGGATCCAGATGTTCATGTGGGCAAGCTTTGGCGCGTAGTTCAGATCTCCGCATCCGCAAACGCATACGGCGGCGGCAAATCTTTCGGGGAAGCGGCTCATAAGATCCCAACAGCCGAAGGCGCCCATGGAATTGCCCCAGAGGTAGAGTCTGTTTTCATCGCAGGGAATGCGCTCAAGCCAGTATTCAAGCACCTCGATAGCTTCTCCAAGGCATTGCGAGGGGCTGCTTTTCAGGGTGTACGTGCCCTTGGTTGGGTTAGTATCCACCCATTGCTCGCCCTTGTTGCATTGGGGCGCTATGATGATCACGTCGTTCATGTATTCGGGCAGGGAGGTGATGGTGCGTACCACGGTACCGCCCGTGCTTTCAAGGTGGTAGGTGTTATCGTTTCCTCGGGAGCCGTTGCCGTGCAGAAACAGCAGAACGGGATATTTTTTTGAGCTATCGTAATTTTCGGGCTTGTAGATGCGGTAATTAAGGTCGATATGGTCGGTATAGGAATATTCCCGCATATCGTTCCATCCGGCTGAAAGCGCCTCAAATGGTTGCGGCGCGGAGCCGAAGGTGCTTTCCACCGTTAGAGTTTTGATCCCCCTCGCCCCCTTAAGATAAAGCTCCGTAAAAAGCTTTATTGCGCTTTCAAGTCCCTCCTCGGAGGTTGCGGCAATAACTATCTTTTTACCCTGCGCTGTAATACTGTAGGTATTCTCCTCAAGGCGGCTAACGGCTTCGGCGGATTCCTTGCGGTTGGTATTACCGATGAGGATCTCCGTTTCCGTTTCCTCCGTGCTTGCGTCCTCCTTCATATATATGGGCGCGGAAAAGGCTCCCGCAAAGTGACTGCGCAGATCGCCGACTGCGTTGCGCACTCTGTTGCTTGCGTCCTCGGCGATGATTATGCGGTAATCGGTCTTTCCCGAAGCGTTTACGATCGTCAGCTCAAGGGGAGTAGCGGATGCTTCCGTGCCGTCCGCGGTGTCCGTGACGGCGGGCGGTGCTTTCTCTGCGCAGGATACGAGGGATATGGCGATCAGAAATACGAAAAACGGTAAAAGCCTTTTCATATCGTTCTCCTGAAGACGGGGTGCAAGGATAGCCTTGCACCCCGCGGTTTATCTTTATGCAGCTGTTTTTCTCTTGATAGCTAAAACTGTTATAGCCGCGGCGGATACTGCAAGCATAAGGATCGCCGCAGTTGCGCTATCACCCGTTTCGGGGGCGGTGGCGGTTGCTTCCGTGGTCACAACGGTTTCCGTGGTGGTTGCAGCCTCGGTTGCCGCCGTGGTGGTGGCGGCTTCCGTGGTAGTGATTGCTTCCGTGGTGGTGACTGCCTCGGTGGTATCAACGGCGGCACCCACGGTAGAGTAGGTCATATTGGTGCAGGTGAATTCAGAGCTGTAGGAATAAATAACGAGAGAGCCGCCCTCAAACTTGTTCTCCTCAGGCTTGGTAGCGGAAAGATTGGGTTCTGCGGGCTTTTCTGCGCTTGCATCGTAGAACCATATCTTGATATCGTCGCCCTTTACGTCGATTATTACGTGGTAGGTAATTGCCTCAAGCTCGATAGTGTCGTCTTTGGCAAGCACGTTTGTTACCTGTGAGCCTTGGTTTATTCTGTGGTTGAGCTTAATCCCGGGGGAGGCGGTGCCGTCGATATATAACTCGTAGCCGTTTGCGTGGGGATTAGCCTTGCCCACAACGCCGGGAGAGCAGAACAAAAATCTGTCCTTGTTCTTGCCGACGGATGCGGGAGTCCAATCAAATTCCCAAACGAAATCGTTGCCGCCCATCTCAACGGGCGCGGAATAAGTGGTGGTTCCTGTGGAGGATACGGTAAGCTTATCCTCTGCGGCAGAGTAAGTAAAGGAGCCGGCGGTCTTGTCGTTTCTTATTTTAAAATTAGCGGCAAAGCCCTCTGCGGCAGATACGGGAAGAGCCGCAAGGACAAGGAGCATAAGCGCGGATATTATCGCAAAAATCTTTTTCATAGCTATTTCCTTTCTTTTATGATCAGTTTCCAAAGTGGTCGATAAGAGAGTAGATATTATCGTTTATCGCCTTCATCCTTTGTAGAAGGTCGTTGTAGGGGCTGTAATCAACGCCCACTATACCTTTGTTTGCATCGGTGTTGGAGGCTTCTGCGTTTTTGTTCTTCGGGTCGTTATCTCGGTATTTGAACCAATGCACGCCAACGCAATACTTGCTTTCCAGCATCTTCAGCATAAAATTCTCGTAGAATACGCCGCGGTCAGCCTGTGTCTTTACTATCTTGCCCGCGCCTGCGGTGTTGGGAAGCCCGCTGTCCTCTCCCTTGGTATAAACCTCGGTAATTATAAAGGGCTTGCCCGATGCGGATATCCACTGTTTAAGCAGCTCGTTGTCGGGGTCAAGATCAAGATAGTAGTTTATGGATATTGCGTCGCAATATCTGCCCGCCGCGCGGAATATTCCCTCGGAGAGATTTGCTTCCTTCATAAAGCGGCAACCAAGGTACAGGTGGTTCGGATCGTATTCCTTCAGCGCCTCGGATACCACCTTGAAGTACCTGTCGTAAACGAACTCGCGGAACTGATCGCGCAGCTGATCGTTCACGTCGGAAAGAGAGGGGTTTTCCTTGCCCGTTGCCTTTTCAAGCCATACCCACGCGGTAGCGTAGGAGAAGGAATTGTAAAGATTGGTATAATCAAGGGTAAGGTAATTATCCAGCATCTTTTTATCGCAAGGAAGCTCGTTATCGCTCATATAGCCGATAAGGCGGGGATCGTCACCGTAATCCTCTGCGGCTGCCTTTGCAAGCCTGCGGGATACGGTCACGAAGTCGGGGTCGAATACTGGAATGGTGTTGTTGTTTATAAAGGTATCGTGTCCCGCGCTGTCGGCAGTAAGCTTATAAGCCTCGCCGTATGTGGACATAAAGTAGATGATCTCCGAATAATTCAGCTTTTCGTCGCCTACGTTTATTTCGTGGGGCTTCGACCATCCGCCCATGGAGTAAAAGCCGTTCTCCTTCAAAAGCTCTGCAGTCTTCTTTGCCCATACGGCGTTTGTACCGTAAAGATCCTTGAAGGCGGCCTTTGCATCCTCGCTTGCGTTGGAGACGGTAACGTTTGCCATTGCCGCGTCAAAATACGCGTTTCCGTCGGGCGTAACGAGGAACCAACGGTCTCCCACCTTTTCCGTGCGGAAGAAGCCTGTGGCTGTAAGCTTTAAGGCTTTGTTTCCGCCGTAGCTGTCAAGCTGATGGGCGGTGGGTGTGAAGCCCTTAAGGGTATCAAGGGTGCGCACCTTGTAGCTCTTATAATTACCGCTTACGTCGTCCTTCGCAAGAAGGGAGGCGGTGTACTCTGCGGGATCGTTTTCAAGAGCAGGTGCGGAATTATCCGTCTTCTTGTAGCTTGCAAAATATTCGTCAACGAGCTTATCCGCCCACTCAAAGGGATCGTTGCCGTCACCGTAGCGCTGGGAGGTGGGAAGCTCTACCGCTCTGCCGTAATAGAGGGACATATCCGTATATGCAAAGCGCAGCCTGGGAGAAGAAGCACTGCTCTCCTTGCTGTTGAAGCTGAGCTTAAGCCCCTCGGAGGTGCTTCCGTCAAGCATAAAGGCTATCTCCGTCTTTCCCTCCGCAAGAACCTCCTTTACGTATTCCGTAACGTCCACGCTGCAGGTCTGCTTGGCGTACATTCTTATCTCCGCAAGCTTCTTGATGGAGCGGGGGCGGTTTGCAAAGGTAATGGTATATTCGCTCCAGCTCTCGGCATCCGTGGCGCGTACCACCAAAGTGGTCATTTTTTCAACGGTCTGTCCGCTGCAGGAGGCAAGCTCCAGAGTGACGGTAAGGGGATCTGTAAATTCAAGATCCTTAAGACTGAACTTAAGATACGCCTTTCTCGCGTAATCGTCGTTGGTGCCCTTGATGTCAACGGTGACCTCTTTGCCGTAATTGTCCTTTGAATACTTACCGCCGCGCACGGTGCTGTCCTCGGAAACGTCAATGTCTATGAATGCGGGAGGCTTTTTATCGGTTGCGGGGGCGTCTGTTATCATTGAAGTATCTCCGTCCGTGGTTTCGCTCACGGTGCCGCTGTTATCGCAGGAGGCTATGCCCGCGCATAAAAGCAACGGCAATAATATTGCAAAAATGCGTTTGATCATTTTGAAAGATCCTCAAGGAGCTTTTTAAGGGACTGCTCGTACTGGGATGCCTTTGCCTCGTATCTGGAGGTGATGGGGGTAGCAACGTCGCGGAACAGAGCGCAGATGGCGTTAAGTCCCTTGGAGGAATAGAGCGTACCGAAGTTGTACTGAATACCCTCGGCAACAAGATCGAACATCTCTGCGTCCTCTTCACCGTTTACGTATCTGCCCTTCATGGTCATTTCGTAATATGCGGGACGGACGGTGCGGTAGCTTTCGGCGCCCAGAAGCTCAAGGGTCGCACCTGCTGCCTCCTCGTCGAAGCAGTTGTTAAGCACTACCATCATGGAGTGGGCGTTCTGAGGAAGGGTGTAGTAGCCTGCCTGCTCCTCGTCAAGCTTCGGCATGGGCAGTATTCCGTAAGAATCGTTCATATCTATGAACTTTTCTGCACGGAGAAGACCCTGTGTAAGGAAGAGCACCTCACCTGCAACGAAGGTGTTAACGGTGGTGTTAAGATCCTGACCGTAGATACAGCCGTTGTTCTGATAAATGAGGTTGTTAAGCTTCTCAAAGGCGGTAACTGTGCGGTCGTTATAGAAGGTAAGCTCGGGGATACCGTCTGCGTTCCTTGTGGTTACCTTGATGTCAAACGCGCCCACCCAAAGGTCCATGGGCATGGACTCGGTGCGTATGCTGTAGCCGAATACATCGCCCTGATCGTGTACGTCGTTGCCGTTAACGTCAACGTAAACGTCCTTTGAAAGCTCGTAAAGCTTATCTACCGTCCACTTGCCCTCGTCTACGATCTTGTAGAGATCAAGATCTGAGGGAAGCTTTTCCTTTGCAAGGTCTTTATTGAAGAAGGTAACGCCAACGCGGCTGATGGCGGTGATGGTAACGTCGCCGATAAGGCTGAACAGCTTGCCGTCGTAGGTTATCTCGTCAATAAAGGATTGGGTCCACCAGGGCTTTTCAAGATCAATGTGGGGAAGCTCGTAAAGATCCCAAAACAGATTTCCGTAACGAGCAGACAGCCCTGGGAGGCGTACAAAGCCGCAATATCGTATTCGCTTGTTGCGCTCATTGCCTGGCCGCGCACCTCGGTGAGGAACTTGGTGTTGGCATCGCCGTATGCGCCGTTCATGGTGATTATGTTAAGCTCGATGTCAAGGCGGTCGGCAACGGTGGCGTTGCGCTTGAATACCGCTTCGTTCAGCACGGTGGAATCCTCGCTTGCGGAGGTGAACTCGTCGATAATGCCCGCATCGCTGCGGCAAAGGAGATTTACGGTTGCACCTTCAAAATCAAGGTTCTTGTCAACGGAGTCCTCAATGATCTCGCGGCCGAATTCGTCTACGGGAGTTGTGGTGACGGGAGCTGTAATCTCATCCGTAACGTCGGTGGTGCCGTCGGCAGGCGGGGTCTGATTACATGAAACAAGTGAAATAATACTTGCAAGAAGTGCAATTATTACACCGATGGCGGTAATTTTCTTTTTCATAGGCTTTTTCCTTTCATAATAACTGTAAAATCGCGTAGCCGTTGACATTTCCTTGTATATATAGTACAATAAAAACGGCGGATATTCCACCGAAAAAAGAAAACATATGGTGAAAAAACTGAACCTTGGAGGTTGCCGTGAAGAAACAATTTGTTCTTGAAAAACGCCCTGAGGGCTTTAACGGAGGAAAAGAACATATAATATACCGCAATTTTGATTACAGTATGCTCTCAAATCCCATATACGTTGAGCAGGCGGGAATAACGGAGCCGAGCCCCGATTATTACATAGAGCATACCTCCCAATCCAGATACTATAACATAATGTACATTTTTGAATACGTAATATCGGGAAAGGGTTATATAGAGTGCGACGGACAGATGCTTTGCGTAGGCGCGGGGGATCTGTATTTCCTTAACCGTATGCACGAGCATAAGTATTACGCGGATAAAAGGGACCCCTTCAAAAAAATTTGGCTCAATATCAGCGGCACTATGATCGACGATATGGTAAAGCTGTACGGAATAAAGGAGGGAGTGCTGGTTGCTCACGAGAACTGCGAGTCTGTTTTTTTTGAGGCGCACAGGCTGCTTTCCGAGTTTAAAAACGGCGATACCACCGAAATGAACAGAGGCATCGCCGTTCTTATCTTCGATCTTTTCAGCCGTTTGCGTAGGGAGAGCTTCGTTACCGATACGGCGGATAACAAGCGCGCTCTGCCGAACAGAATGAAGAGATATATAGATAAGAATATATATAATGGAATAAGTACGGAGGGGCTTTCCTCCAAGTTTTTCTTCAGCAAGGCGTATATATCTCGCGTGTTCCGCAAGGAATTCGGCATAACCCCGAAGCAGTATATATCCGAGAGGCGCATCGTTGCCGCAAAGTATCTGCTTGCCTCAACGGAGCTTTCCATTGCCCAGATAGCGGACAGACTAAGCTACGCGGACAGCAAGCATTTTGCAAACGCCTTCCGCGATGCGGAGGGAGTGTCTCCCTCCGATTACCGCAGGGAGCATAATGATACGGGGGTATGACCTCGTTATACCACGGGCTGATAGTAATCTGACGGAGGAACTCCGTAATAATTCTTGAATACACGCGAAAAATAGCTGACGCTGGAAAAACCCAGATAGTTTGCCGTTTCGTTCACGTTCATATACGTATGCCGCAGGCAATAAGCGGCGTGTTTCATACGGGTGGCAAGTATATATTCGTTTATGGTGGTGTGCAGGTGCTTCTTGAATATGCGCATACAGTACTGCTTTGAGATATTTACCTCCTCGCACAGATCGTCAAGTGTGATCTTGCGCATATAGTTGCTGTTTATGTACGCAATTATCCTGTTTACCGCCGGCGGATGTATGCTGTCCGCCTCAAAGCTGGTGCAGTACGCCTTGGATACGAAGAACAGAAGCTCGCTGAAGTAAAGGGAAAGGAGCATACTTGCTGAATCCCCGTAGCGGAACGTTGCGTTTACGCATTTTGTAAGCAGCACCTCTACCTCGGAGGTGTCCTCCTCCGGTGTCATTTTATAATCAAGGATCAGGGTGCCGTTTCCCTTTTCGATAACACCGTATATTGGATGCTTTGAGTCCTTACTGCGGAAGTGAGAGGCGATCTGCTCGGGCGCCTCGCTGCAGGGAATAAGCTCGCCGTTGAAATGAAAGAAGGTGTATTCAACTCCCGAATCCGTGTAAGGCTTGTACATGGTGTTCTTGGGCACGAGCACGATGTTTCCTTTTTTGAATTCTATTTTCTCCCCCTCGATATCAAAGACGCATTCGCCTCTGTGAATGTACACGAGCAGGTTGTATTCCATTTTTCTTCCCGAATGGCTCCAGCCCTTTTTTTCCTTCGTCTTGCCCGACATGCTCACGTAGGGCAGAGTGTCTATATTATAGGTAAACACGGACTCCTCCTTTGGAACTTTTGTTCTGCGGGGTCTTTTTTTGTTTCACATATCATTATACTACGGAATATGAATTTTTTCAACAGGGTTTGCGGTATTGATGGAAAAATGAGGAAAAACTTGAGTTTTGCGTGATAAGCACGGTAAACAAAATGCGAGAGTTTCATATTTTTAAACAAAGTGCGCTATGAGTGTATTGTTTTTTCGGGACGTTGTTGCTATAATAAAAATCAAGGTAGCCTTTTGTTAAATCCGAAAAAAGGAGAATAGCTATGCTTTCCGTAAAAGCTCACAACATTGCTTTTAATATTGACGAAAACTGTAAGAACGCCCTCTTTACCGCAGAGGGTGCCGTCGGAACTTCGAATTCCGATTTCTGGCGTCTTATTCTTGACGACGGCCTTCGCACCGAGATCCCCGTTTTTTCTTCAAAGCAGGAAGGAAAAGCCGCTATGTGCGGAGATAAGCTGATTATAGAGTACGATAAGGTGATCTCTGAATACGGCGATACGTATAATCTTTACCTGAAGATAACCGTATGGGAGGACGAGGGACTTCTTTACTTCGTTCCCGAGCTTGATAACAGGAGCGAAGTAAGAATAAACGAGTGCTTCTGCCCCCTTGCGGATTTTGATTCTCTCGGCGGCGATAAGAAGGAGGATCAGCTGTTCCTTCCAAACGGCCTCGGCACCCGTGTAAAGAATCCCTGGCAGGTCCTTGCCAATATGACCTCCAGTTACTATTATCATAACGAGTTTGAGATCTTCTGGCATCTTCATTATCCCCGTGCAACTATGGGTTGGTTCGGCGTTCAGTCCGCAGGGCACTTCCTGTACGTCGGACGTCACGATCCCGAGCATAAGCACTGCTTCCTTACGGTGCGCCAGCGCATCCATTCCGATCCCACCAATATGATGTTCGGAATAGATCATTTCCCCATGGCTCGCCCCGGTGAAAAGCTGACGATGCCCCAAACCGTTCTCGGCTTCCTTGACGGCGACTGGAGAGCGGGTGCGGATCTTTACCGCGCTTACGCGGAAAAGACTTTTTACCGCGTGCCCGAAAAGGCGGAGTGGGTAAAATATATGTCCGGCTGGCAGAGAATCATTATGCGCTCCCAGTACGGCGAGGATTACTACACCGCAGAGGATCTGCCCGAGCTTTATAAGATAGGTGCAAAATACGGTCTGCACACCCTGTTCCTCTTTGCATGGTGGAAGGAGGGAATGGACAGAGGCTATCCCATATACAAGGAGCCCTATCCCGGAGCCTGGAAGAAGCTTACCGAGAACATCAAAAAGGTTCAGGAGCTTGGCGGCCGCGTTATTCTTGAATGCAACTGTCACTTTATGGATCCCGAGGTCGATTATTACAAGGAACACGGCGATTTCATAAAAATGATCAACATAAACGGCGACGAGATCCGTCCCGCATTCGTATATCCCGGCTACGGTGAGGTACGCGCCGCCTACGGCGCGAAGCAGTTCCCCCTGTGCTGCTCCGCAACTAAGATGTGGCGCGATCAGGTGCTTTCCCAGATAAAGCTGATGGATGAGCTGGGAGCAGACTGCACCTTTGCCGATTGCTATGCGGGTTGTCCTTATCAGCTCTGCTTCAACGATAAGCACGAGCACGGCAACCGCGTGGACGAGGACTGGAAGTATCACAAGATGTTCTTCGAGGAGGCGGAGGCATACTGCCGCGAAAAAGGTAAGGTCCTTGCCGCAGAGGTGGTAACCGACGTTGCCGCACCTTATAACCAGTTCATTCACGGACTTGTGAACGTTGACTTCAAGATCAAGGGCGATAATTTCCCCGCGCTGTTCCGTTATACCTTCCCGGAGGTAATTACCACGGAGCGCGGTATCCGCGACGAGGAAGGCGATTTTGCAAGACGTATGCGTTGCTCTCTCGTTTACGGACTGCGTCTTGACGCGGAGCTGTACGTTTGCCGCGCTCACATAGAAAGAGCGCCCAAGTACGCGGCTGTGGTTAAGGAATATACGGACGCAATGATGAAGTATAAGGAGTTTATGTACGACGGTAAGTTCACCGTTATAAACACGGAGCCTCTGCCACAGTACGTACGCCGCGGTGAGTATATCTCCGCAGACGGCACCAAGGTGCTCTGCGTAACGTATAACCCCCTTGACCATCAGGTTCCCGTCGGCGAAAAGACCCTTGGTGCCGATGAAATGACCTTTGAGATCTTTGATGCCGAAACCTATTGCAAATAAAATATAAAAAATACAAAGGAGAAAGTCATGAAGCGTATAGTTTGCTTACTGTTTGCGGCAATAATGTTGCTCAGCGTTGTTGCGTGCGGCGAAAAAACTCCCCCCGTGACCGGTGATACCACCCCTGCCGTCACTGATGGCTCCGATCCCGTTGATACCACGGAGGCAGTGACTACGGAGGACCCCAACAAGCTTCCCGATTACATTCCCACGGATACCTACGACGGACACGAGTTCGTCGTGCTGATGACGAACCTGAACCCCGACCAGGTAATAGTCCGCGATTTCAAGTGGACCGAGGGCGGCACCGTGCTTGACGACGCTCTCTACAAGAGGAATATGCAGGCAATGGAGACCCTTGATATAACCATCACGGGTATTGAGAACTACAGCTCCAGCAACTCCGGCGTGGCAGACGTAAGAAAAGCCAATACAGCCGGCGACTCCAATTACGATATGTGCATCATCTCCACCTACGATGCGGGCAAGCTTGCCCTTTCCGATGATCTTCGCGACCTTCGCGATTTCGGCTGCATCGACCTTGATCAGGTTTGGTGGGATCAGAATATGAACCGTGACATAACAGTAAACGGAAAGCTGTATTTCACCACGGGAGATATCAGTCTCGTTGCAACGCAGGCAATGTACAATGTGGTATTCAATAAGGATCTCTTCAGAGAAAAGTTCGGCGAGACCTCCACCCTTTACAATCTGGTTAAGGAGGGCAACTGGACCTTCGATAAGATGAAGGAGTACGTGCTTCAGATATCCGAGGATCTTGACGGTAACGAGAAGATGGATTCAAACGACCTCTACGGTATGGTATATATCCACAGCTCGGTTATTGCAGCTCTTGGTATGTCCGGAGAGAGAATGGCAAGAATCGATGAAAACGGTGATATAGTCGTAAGCCTCGGCACCGAAAGAGCAGAGGCTGCAGTGGTCAACTTTATCGAGCTTACGCAGGACAAGGAGCACGTTTATAACGGACAGACCGCAACGGGCGGCCTTACGGCAGTACAGATGTTCAGCGAGGGACATTGTCTGTTCCGTTGGATAGAGCATATCGGCTTCCCTCACTTCCGCGATACGGAGCTTGAGTACGGTATTCTTCCTCTGCCCAAGTCCGATCCCGCCCAGGACAGATATTACACTCCCTTCGGCGGTTGGGATGCTGCGTTCGTATGTATCCCCACCTCCACGGAGAACGAGGAGCGCACTTCCGCTATCATCGAGTATCTTGCATTCACGTCCCGCCAGATCGTTACTCCCGCATACTATGAAAAGACCCTTACGGGCCGCTACGTACGTGACGACGAGAGCTACGATATGATCACTCTCGAGATGGAGAACCGCGGCTTCGATATCGGTTATATCTACAACATCGGTAACATGAAGAACGCAGTTGAGAACCTTTCCAAGGGTTACTCCACCGCATTCTCCTCTATGTGGAACACCTACAAGCGTTCCGCAGAGACCGCCTGCAAGGCAACTAACGCAACGTTGCACAAGGAAGACTGAATTTAACAAAGAAAGCTGTATTTACAGCAAAACACGCAGAGAAGCTAGCTTCTCTGCGTGTTTTTTGTTAGAACGTGGCGTTTTGGTGTACAATAACGTTGGAGGTGACGGTGTGAGTAAGCATATAATAACTTCAACCATATTGTGCAATTTTAAAAAGCACCTGCACGAAAATGAAAAGAGCCGCGCAACTATCGAAAAATATTTAAGAGATATTGGAAAATTCGCCGTTTATGCGGGGAATGCGGCAGTGGATAAAGATACGGTGCTGGACTATAAAGCCGCACTTGCAAGGGAATACGCGCTTGCAAGCGCAAATTCAATGCTTGCGGCGTTGAATGCATTTTTCAGATTTGCGGAATGGTACGATTGCTGTGTCAAACAGTTCAAGCTACAGCGCGAAGCCTTCTGCCCGGAGGAAAAGGAGCTTACGAGGGACGAATACGTTGCATTGATAAGGGCGGCGGACAATAAGAACAATAAAAGACTTTCCCTTTTGCTTCAGACCATCTGCGGCACGGGCATCCGCGTGAGCGAGTTGTGCTTCATTACTGCAGACGCGGTGCGAAAGGGCGAAGCCGTGGTGTCCTGCAAGGGCAAAACGAGGCGCATCCTGATCGTTTCCGCTTTGCGCAAAAAGCTGTTGAGCTATGCAAAGGAGCGAGGTATCTCAAGGGGAATGATATTCGTTACGAAAAACGGCAATCCCATGAGCCGTACCAATATATGGACTGAAATGAAGCGCCTTTGCGAGGCGGCGGGCGTTTCTCCCAAAAAGGTGTTCCCGCACAATCTGCGCCATTTGTTTGCCAGAACCTTTTATAAAATGGAGAAAGACATTGTAAAGCTTGCCGATATTCTCGGACACTCGAATATCAACACGACCCGCATATACACGGTATCGACGGGGACGGAGCACCGCCGTAAGATGGAAAAAATGAGGCTTATTCTGTGAAAGATAAGATAAAATAAAAAAACGCCGCAAAGTATCGGCGGATGACATAATCAGCATTATGTTATGTCGGATATAACTATACATTCTCTATTCTATCACTCCGCATAGCAAAAATCAATATTTTTATACGATTTTTTTGCCTATCAGGCAATGCTTTACATAAAAAAGGTATAACAAACAGACCAATGACTTGATTTTTATCATTGGTCTTCTTTTTGCGCTTGTTCGACGTATGGTGTGGTCGTTTATGATAATGTACCGACGAAGTTTTTTGTCTGCACATAACATAATGCTGATTATGTAATATCAATGGAACAGGAGGTATAAAAATGGCAAAGCAGACCGCGCGCGAAGCCCCAAAGGCAATTTACCAAAGCCCTGAGATCGAGATAGTTCTTTTCTCCGATACGGGAGTGCTGACTGTGTCAAACGTTCGGGACGAAAACGAGGGCGAATGGGATCCCCTGATAGAAAGCGATCCACTTATAAGATTTATCAACGAATAAAGGAGACTTAAAATGAAAAAGAGAGCTTTGGCATTATTAGTGGCGATCATTACCGTTGCAAGCGTTTGCGGCGGTTTCACCTTTGCCATCGGAGCGTCTTCCCCCGCACCGGAGCTTACGCTGGCATACGCAAATCTTTCCTTCCGTGATTCTATCTTTATTAAATACGCGGTAGATTCATCCGTTGAGAACGTTAAGCTTCTGGTATGGACGGCTCCCGAGGCGGCGTATACCGTTGGCACTCAGGACGGGGAGATAACGGCATACTATAACGGAACTGCAAACGGAGATCCATACAAGATCTTTGAATACCCCATCATGGCAAAGCAGATGGCAGACGTTATCTACGTGCGCGCATACGCAAAGGTGGATAATGCCGATTACTACAGCTCGGTAGTAAAGTACAGCGCACTTCAGTACGCTTACAATATGCTCGGCAAAACGGCTACCGCCTCCACGGATACTGAGCTTAAGACCCTGCTTACCAATATGCTTGAATACGGCGCTGCCGCTCAACTTTATCTTGACGATTACAAAGCGGACAGACTTGCAAACGCCGATTGGGTTCAGGTAAAGCTTACCGCAGGCACTCTTGAGGACGGATTCGCTAACGGCCTTTATCTGCCCGGAGACAAGCTTACCCTTACCGCACCCGCCACCGATGAGGGCGGAGAGGCGTTCAGCTATTGGGCAAACGGCACGGGCGCAAGCGTTGCCACCACCGCTACCTTTACTCTTACCGTAGGAAATAAGAACGAGACCTACACCCCCGTTTACGGCGAAGCTGCCGAGGAATATTCCGAGGGACTTGAGTTCGAGTCCAACGGCGACGGAACCTGCATTCTTCTGGGTATGGGCGACTTCACGGGCACCGAGCTTATTATTCCTCCCGTCTTTGAAGGCGACAACGTAACCGAGATAGACCGCCGCGCATTCCAGAACGAGGCGATCACCCTCGTAAAGATCCCCGCAACAGTTACGGATATCGGAAATTACGCCTTTAACGGCTGTACCGCCCTTACCGACGTATACTACGACGGCACAGAGGACGAATGGAACAACAACGTAAGCATCGGCAGCAACAACGCTCCTCTTGAGAGCGCTACGATGCACTTCAAGACTCCCGCAGCACCCGAGGTTCCCGACGCTGACTATACCGAGCCCACCATCGCAGTTAGCAACGTCAGCGCAAACGCAGGCGAAGAGGTGGAGGTCTACGTTTACGTTTATAATAATCCGGGTATATCCGGAGCAACGCTCACGATCTCCTTCGATTCAAAGCTGACTCTCGTTTCCGCAGAACGCGGTGAGGCGTTTGCAAATCTTGATATTACATATCCCGGAACGTTCAAGAGTCCCTGCAACTTTGCATGGGATACGCTTGACGCGATGGCAAACGATAACGGAAGCATTCTTAAGCTTACCTTTGCGGTATCCGATGCAGCAACCGCAGGTGACAGCCTTGCGGTAAGCTGCTCGTATATTGAAGGTGATATTTACAATTCCGCTTGGGATGACGTTAATTTTGAAATACAGAATGGAACCGTTACCGTAGATTAAGTAAAGGAAGTTTGGTATTATGACGAAAAGATTAATATCTTTCCTGTTGGCGCTGACGTTTATAATAACGGTTGCGCCCATAGGGATTTTTGCAGCCTCCGTAGATACTGCAAGCATAGCGGTGGTGGATGCTTCCGCAATGCCGGGTGATAGCGTTGAGGTATACGTTATCATAAAGGATAATCCCGGAGTTACCGGAGCCACTTTGACTATATCCTATGACGATGCGCTTACCCTTACCGATGCGATTGCAGGTGCGGCATTCTCGTCCCTGGCTTTTTCAAAGCCCGGCACGTATGCAAGTCCCTGTAACTTCGTTTGGGATGCCGAGGCGGCATCTGATGAAAGCACCGAAAACGGTGTTATTATGAAGCTGGTGTTTGAGGTCGACGGTGCTGTTGAAGCTTATACCAAGATGAACGTTGACGTGTCTTACAGCTTTGGCGACGTTTATAACAACGGTGGAGACGTATCTCTTGATATTCAGAACGGATACGTAACTGCTGTTGAATACGTTCCCGGTGACGTTAACGGCGATGACAGAGTAACGACAAAGGATACTCAGCTGATAAGACAGCTGATAGCCGGTGGCTATGAATCTGCTTGGGAGGCTGCCGGAATTACCGTGAATGCCTCTGCCGCTGACGTAAATGACGACGGAAGAGTAAACTCCAAGGATACTCAGCTGATAAGACAGGTCGTTGCAGGCGGTTATACGGACGAATACGGAGTGCCCGTAAGATTGATCCCCGCTACCCCCGCGTGCAATCATTCCCTCACCGCATTTGCGGCAAAGGATGCAACTTGCACCGAAGAAGGTAATATCGCTTATTGGTATTGCGAAAGCTGCAACAGCTATTTCAGCGACGCCGAAGGACTTTATGAGATAAGCGAGAGCGAGACGGTTACGGCAAAGAAGAACCATGCTCTCACTCACTACGCTAAAAAGAATGCAACTTGCACCGAAGAAGGTAATATAGAGTATTGGCAGTGCGAAGAGTGCGGCAGCATTTTTGAAGATGCTGATGCAGTAAGTGAGATCGGTGTTGCCGAGACGGTTATTGAAGCTGTTGGTCACACTCCCGGTGCTCAAGCAACCTGTACTGAGGATCAGATCTGCACTGCTTGCGGAGAATTGATTGAATCCGCAAACGGTCACGTTCCCGGTCTGGAAGCATCCTGTACTGCTCCGCAGAGGTGCGTTGTATGTCAAACCGTTTTAGCTGATCAAAAGCCTCATGATTTGTTCTTCGTTCCCGAAACGGATCCCGTTGACAATAGCAACCCGGGCAATTGCGCATATTGGCAGTGCACCGAGTGCCATAAGTGCTATTTGGACGAGGAAGCAGAAAATGAAATATCATCCGCAGACGTTGCATGGCAATTATTCAAGATAACGTATTATTGCAATGAAGCAAAATGGAAGCAAACGCAGTGGCATAAGGTTGGGGAAGAAGTGGAATCTTTGTTGGAGCCCCAAATCGAGGCGTACGATTTCAATTACTGGAAGGATAACACAGGAAAGCAGGTAAGTAGTGTTCCTGCCGGAAATACCGACAATCTTGAATTATATGCCGACGTGAAGGCATGTGAATTCACTATTCACCTTGGTGGAACGTGGAATTACAAAGATATAACTTATACGATAAACGACCGAGTGGAGCTGCCTACTCCCGTTGAGGACGGTTTGATTTTTGCCGGATGGCGCGATCCGAGCGGAAGAGTTCATGAATACAAGGATGCCGTTGGCGATACCAGGTGGTGCGTGGAGAAAGGAACAATCGGAAATATTGACGTAGTGGCTCAGTGGAAGGATGAACGTAATTTAATCATTCCAGATAAAAGAAGTGCCACGGAGAGATACATAAGCAGCGGTTTTGATGACGGGTACTACTGGTTCTTATACGAGATGGGTGAGATTCGAAACGTAGTTTTGGACCTTGAAACCGATCTTAACAAGACTGATCACAGTGGTGGGCACATAGCCGGATCGCTTTCATTGGCAGAAACGATAGAGGTTAGTGAAACGGTAGGAAAGAGCGTTAGCGAAACTGTTTCTCATACGGTAACAAACAGCACCAATTGGGAGTTGATGACAAATTGGGAAGACTCTGAAACCTCGGGTTTAAACTTATCTATTACAGCCGGCGCTGAAGCAGGTTGCCCCTTTGCTAAAGCGAAGTTTGAAGCCACTATGGGGGCATCTTATGAGACAACCTCAAGCTCAGGCGGAGGTCATTCAAATGGCGGAAGTCACGATGAAACTGACGAAACGTCCAATACAATAGAAAGCAACTTTGCATTCAGCAAATCAATCAGCCAATCAACTGACCGTACCATATCTTTCACTCATGATGTTGCTCCCGGAAATTATTACTATGCGAACATAGGAACCGTTAGGGTCTATGCTTTCGTGGTGTATGATCCTGTGAAAAACACTATTGGTCTTGAAACGTTCAGTATACTGGAAGAGGGTACATCAGCGAAGGTTTTGAGCGATAAAAAGGATAACCGCGAGTACGTTTCCGACGAACTGCCATATGAGATTGATACCGATTTCATTACCAATGCGATAAAATCCAAGTTTTACATTCAATACTTTGCGAACAATGGAATCGTTGATGAAAACGGTGTTGGTGAAAGCACAGTAAAGAGCTACGATATAAATATGGATGTCGAGCTGTCAAATAATGATTTCACCAACCCTGGTTACAGTTTTATAAAATGGATCACAGCTGACGGAGCAGAGTATGATGCCGGCGAAACAGTCAAAGACTTAGTGGAACCCGGACATCTCATTTCAATGAGTGCGCAGTGGGACATTGTGTCGTATACGGTCTCTTGGAATAGCGAAGTTGGATGTAACATACACGTTGCCAGAATGAGATCCGATGTAGCTGATACCGGAATGCTTGCAAACGGTGCTACTGTTTACTACGGTGATGAGTTGGCGATAACTTATACTCTAAGTGTCGGATATGGTTTGAGCGCTTGCGGAACAAACACAATTACTGTCGGTGAAGGCGACGTTGGTCCGGATAGGATTTACGCGAGAGTTTACCCCTTAACGTATCAAATTACTTATCACTATAACGACGGTACGGGAAGAACGGCAGTAAACAATCACACATATGATTCTCCATACGATAACAAAACGTATGGTGCACTCAGCAGAAGTGACGGTTATACTTTCCTTGGGTGGAGTATTTATAGCGGCGCAACCGTTGCTACTTTTAAACCCGGACAAAATGTTTTCAATTCTTTATACGGCGCTGGTTCTCTGTATGCCGTTTGGGTCAAGACGTATTATACTACCGGATACTACAGCAGAGATCATATATTTATTGATAATGATTATGAAGGAGATGAGTGCATTACAGAATGGTTTTCACCCGGTTTCAATGTTGAGGCCTTGCTGGCGAATGGTTATACCAAAGTTCAAGTAAATATCGCAGTCCATGGTGAGAGAAACAACGGATGGGCGCCTAACAATGAGCCTTATATAGATATTTACAATGCGAATGAAAGCAAAATAACGACCGTGGATTTGGATGAGTACGGTTCCTCTTTTTCTATACAGTATAGGGAGTTTTATTTAGACCTGACATCACTAGTTGGAGACGGGCGAGTAAAATTCAGGTATGATACAAAGAGAGACAGTTGGGAGCTTGGAACAACAGAAGTAACCATGACGGCGGTAAAGTAATCAACCATTAGTAGATATTTAAATCTATTTGTTTCGGACAAGCACCGCAGAATCAAGCTTTGCGGTGCTTGTTCTTTTGTCTGATCCAAAAACCGGCTGTTCAATGCCATTTGGCATTGAACAGCCGGTTTTCGTTTCATTTTCCTTTGATTTACTGCTTATCTGCGGAGAGCATATCTCTAAGGCGGAGGAGGGTGAGTCTTCGGCGCATATAGGGGGAGAATTTTACGCAAGCGTCGAAGAGCTGTTTTTTCTTGCCGATATCGTCAACGGTCAGCTTGCAGCCTGCAAGCTTCATTGCCGCTTTGCATTCCTCGTAGCTTGGGATGCTCTTTATGATCTTAACTATATCCTGCCAGCGGCGGGCAAGCTCGGTTTCGTCTACGGCGTCCACCACGTTATCGGGGAAGTTGAGCTTTTCCACGTCCTCCCACATCTCGCCGTAAAAGCTGCGCACCTCGCTCCAATCCACCTTTTCTCCGGCGGTGCAGACGGAGCTTTGCTCTGCAAGGCGGTTATAATACTTCAGCATCTCAAGGGTGCAAACGCCCACGTCCTCGCCGTGATAATTGGGGATGATGCCGTCCCTCAGCTCCACGCACTCAATAAGGTGGGCAATAACGTGCTCGCTTCCGCTGGCGGGGCGGGAATTTTTTGCAAAGCTCATCCCAACGCCCGTTTTAAGCAGAGCTTCAAAGATCTTGCCTGCGGTATACTCGTCGTTGACCGTTACCTTATCCGCCATAGACATAAGCTCGTCTGCGGCTTCTCTCGTGAGCGCGGCTATTCTTTCGCAGTAATATTCCCCCGTGAGCAGGGCGGATATCTGCCAATCGGCAAGTCCCACGTATTTTGCCATCATATCTCCAAAGCCCGCAGATTTCAGCGCAGGGGGAGCGGCGGCAAGGATCTTCGTATCGCCGATGATAACGTCGGGGCTTTTTGCGGCGTAGGTGGCTTTGAATCCCTTATGCACTATGGGCGCTCCGTAGGAGGCAAAGCCGTCCATTGACGGAGCGGTGGCAAAGATGCAGAGCTTCTTTTCACGGCGGGCGCAGGCAAGGCGGCAGATATCGTTTAACGAGCCCGTACCTACGGAAAGTACGGAAACGTCCCCGTCCCGTATAAGCTCCTCGATCGCGTTCACTTCCTCCATGGTAGCGACCCGAAGATCGTTGTATATCTTGTACCGTACCTTGAAGCTTTCAAGGCTTGCCTCGATCCCCTTCGCGGCGTTCAGTGTGTTTTTATCCGCAACCACCAAGAGGGAAGCGGAAAAGCCGTTTTCCTTGAGTATATCACCCACGCAGCTTACAAGCCCCGAGCCGATGCGCACGTCCCGCACCGCCGTCTCGTGCACGTGCCCGCAGGGACAATCCTTTTTAAAATCCTCTATTACGTCAAGAATTCCGTGCATTGCCTTACTCCTTATCCCATGGGGTAAACCTGCCGCTTTCCTTGCAGAAGCGGTATAGCTTTACTTCCGTGCCCCAAGTGCCGTTTTCCTTAAAATCCTCGGAAAAATAAAACAGTCCGTTGCCAAGGGAGATCATTCCCGTTGCGCCGTAGGGATGCTCGATCCCGTAAATATCGGTCTTTTCATCGTGCACGCCCGTTTTTGCAAGGACAAGCTGATCCGCGCATTCGCTTGTGTTCTTCAGCTCTTTGTAAGAGGCTGATGCGTTCAGGTCTATTGCGAACATTGGAAAGTTGGGGAAGCTCTCCTTGCGCCCTCTGTATACCGCCGCAAGCATATATCCCGAGTATTGATCGTATTCCAGATTCTGCACTCCGTAGGTGGTGTTTCCCGTGTATACGAAATATTTGCCGTCCGGCTTCTTCGGGCCGCATCGGTGCATATTATCCTGATTCAAGGGGCGCTCGTATTCCTTCCAATCCTCGGTACCGTATCGCAGAATGACCTGATAGTCGTTATCATCCCTGCTTACGTCCCCGTAAATACCGTAGGCAACGTAAAGATCCTTTTTGCCCGAGGTATCTCCCGGCGCGGGGGCAAAGGTGATGCCGTCTATACCGCTGCAGCCGTATCTGTGCCCCTCTGCGGAAAAGTCCTCAAGAACCTCCGCAAGATGGACCGCGGTCATAACGCCGTCGAGCTCCGCATCCATATTGCATCCGTTTATTTTGGCAACGTCAAATATTGCAACGTAAAAGCCGTCGGCAATATCTCTGCTCTCCCCAAGGCGCTGCATTATGCCCGCGCCTATGCTGTCGTGCTTATATTCAAGGGAGCCGTAGACTCTGTTATCCTTGGGGCAGAACGCAATGCAGCCCAAATGTCCGCAAAGCCCCTGCACGCTTCCGATAACGTTGCCGTCCATATCCGTTTTTATGAGGCAGGTAGTGAAGGAAAAATACATATGCCCGTTTTTTTCGTCCACCGCTATCCCCTGCACGTGGCCGTTCTTTATTCCGCTTATGCGTATACTGCCGTGCATTGCTTTGCTTCCTTTCGCGGTTTTCGTCTTATCGTCAAGCTCTGAGAGTATCAAGCTTTGCTTTTACTGCTTTCATATCCTCAAGCATATCGGCTTTTTTTGCGGGGTCGCGGAGGAGGGCGGAGGGGTGGTAGACGGCGGTGATATGTCTGCCGCCCTTCGTCTGCCATTTGCCGTGCTGCTTTGTTATCATATAGTTTTCGTCTATGAGGCGTTTTGCGGACACGCGCCCCAGACATACGATTATTTTGGGGTCGATGGCTTCTATCTGCTTATACAGATGCTCTATGCACGCATCCTCCTCTGCGGGCAGGGGATCCCGATTGCGGGGCGGGCGGCACTTCAATATATTGGCGATATAAACGCTTTCTCTGGGTATGTCAACGGCAAAAAGATAGCGGTCGAAGAGCTGACCTGCGGCACCCACGAAGGGCACGCCCTGCTCGTCCTCCTGCTGGCCGGGTGCTTCACCGATGAACATAATATCCGCATCCTCGTTTCCAACGCCGAAAACGAGATTTTTGCGGCTTTCCCAAAGGGGGCAGCCTTTGCATTCCTCGCAGACTTTTTTCAGACCGTCAAGCTTTGCCATAAATACCTCCGCATATCATTTGTAACATTTTATCACAGGGCGCGAATTATGTCAAACTTTACTTGATAATCTCTGCGGGCTATGATAAAATTATTATGAAGAAACAAAAGGGGGAATTTTATGAAGGATCGCAAATTAAGAATATTCCATACTGCGGATATTCATCTGGACACGCCCTTTTCGCGCCTTGATCTGCGCAAGGGCGAGGCAAGGCGCAACGATCTGCGCGCCACCTTTACGGCAATGATGCTGTACGTGCGCCGTATGGAGGTTGATATCGTCTTGCTTGCGGGAGATCTGTTCGACGACGGCTCCGCAACGAGAGAGACCGTGGATCTTATGATAAGGGAGTTCGAGGGGGCAAAGCGCTGTAAGTTCATTATCGCGCCCGGCAATCACGATCCCATAAGTCAAGGCTCCGTTTACGCCTCAAAAAAATTCCCCGATAACGTATATATCTTTAAGGATACGAAGCTTTCCCGCTTTGAATTCCCCGATCTTGGTACGGACGTGTACGGTTGGGCTTTTACCACTCCCGCCCTCACGGAAAATCCTCTTATCGGCGCGGAAACGGAGCAAAACGGCAGAACCAAGCTCCTCTGCGCCCATTGCGACACCACCTCTCCCATATCCCGTTATTGCCCCGTAAGTGAGGGGGATATCGTGCGCGCAGGCTTTGATTACGCCGCCCTCGGACACATACACAAAAAGGGCGAGATCAAGCGCGTTGACAACGTGCGTTACGGTTACAGCGGCGCACCCGAGGGCAGAAGCTTTGACGAATGTGGTGTTCTCGGCGCTTATCTTATAGATATCGGATACAACGGCGAATGCGAGTGCGATTTCGTGCCCTTCTCCCGCCGCCGCTACGAGATAGCGGAGTGCGACCTTACGGGGGCGCTTACCCTTGAGGAGGCGCGGGAAAAGGTAAACGCGCTGATAGAAGCAAAAAAATACGCGGGTGATACTATCCTTCGCCTGGTGCTTACGGGCGCGGTATCTCCCGAGATAAGCTTCGACGGGTTCCCCGAGGCGGCACAGAAGCTTTTTGATCTGGAGGTAAGGGATAAGACGGTTCCCACCTTCGACGGCGACCGCCTTGAAAGAGATATTACCATACGGGGAGCCTTGTACCGCACCCTTCTGCCCGAGCTTACCTCTGCCGACGAGGAAACGAGAAGAACGGCGGCGGATGCCTTAAGGTACGGTCTTGCAACCTTGAACGGAACTGTCCCGGGGGAGTTTTGATATGATTATAGAAAGCTTACATATAGATAAATTTGCGGGGCTTTCCGACTTCAGTATTTCTTTGGGGCCCGGACTTAACATAATCGAGGGCAAAAACGAAAGCGGAAAGAGCACCGTTGCTTCGTTCATTAAGTTCCTTTTCTACGGACTTTCCGGTCAGAAAACGAACGGTGAGGAGCTTTCCGAAAGAGAGCGCCATATGCCCTTCAATTCCTCCTATGCGGGGGGAAGCGCGGTGCTTATAAGCGGAGGTAAAAGATATATTCTGGAGCGCCGTCTTTCCGTATCTTCTTCGGGCATCAGAGAGTCTGTGAGAGACGAGGTAATGCTTATCGACGAGCAGACGGGCGAAAAGATTGCCGTCGGTAAGGATGCGGGACAGGTGCTTTTCGGCGTTAGTGCCAAGGTATTCGCCGATACCGCGTATTTCCGTCAGCTTGCGGACAGCGCCCCCAATAAAGCGGAGCTTACGGAGGCTATCGGCAACATTCTCTTCTCGGGCGAGGAGGGAACGGATGCCAAAAAGGCAATGAAGCGCCTTGACGATCTGCGCACCTCTTTGCGCCATAAAAAGGGCGTGGGCGGTGAGCTTGCGGAGCTGGAAACGGAGATGGAGGAGCTCCGTGAGCGTCTGCAGAGGGCAGAGGGATCCAACCGCGCCATTATTTCTCTGGAGGGGGAGATCGGTGAGCGTACCGCCAAAAAGGAGACCCTTGACGCGCGCCTTGAGAAAGCAAAAAAGCGCATGGAGGCGGGCGAAATATATCGCAAGCTTGCGTTGCGTGAAGAAATAAAAAAGCACGAAAAAGCGGCGGAGGATGCCGTTTATGCGCTGAAGGAGATAGCGCCGGACGGAAAGCTTCCCACGGCAGAAAATATATCCCTTGCCCGCATTACTGCCGCAGAGCTTCCTGTTTTGCAGAGCAGGGCGGCGGATGCCTCCGCAGAGCTTGCCCGTATTAAGGACGAGCTTGCCTCACTTCCTGAATATTCGGAGATAGAAAACACCATTGATATTTACGGCGGCGCAGATGCGCTCCGCGCCTCCGTCGCTTCTATGCTTTCAAGCTTCAAAAAGAAGCTTACCGTGGGTGCCGTATTAACGGTGCTTGGTGCTGTTTGCGCAGTGGCGGCAATGGTGCTTGAGCTTAGTATTACCCCCGTGCTTCTTTGCGGCGGTGCCGTGCTTGGTGCTGTCGGTATCGCGCTTATGCTTCTTTCCGCTTCTCCGCGAAAAAGGGCACGGGCTCTTATGGAGCTTTTCGGAAGAGGCTGCTCCTACGAGGGCTTTTGCGACGGAGTGGAGCGCTATAAGCGCGATCACAGCCGCTTCTGCGACCTGACGGACAAGCGCACGGAAGCGGAGCAGGCTCTTAATAACGCAAATATAGCTCTTGCGGATGGGAATAAAAAAGCAGAGGCACTTATCAACGACCTTGGATGCACGGCAGAGGGCGAGCTTGCCGCGGCACTTACGAAAGCCGCAAAAAATGCCGAAGAAAAGCGTGAGAAGGCGCTTGAGCTTAAGTCCGCGTATACTGCCGCAAAGGCGCACGCCGATGCCGCCCGCCGCGATGCGGGGGAGGAGAGCGAAGGTACGCTTAAAGCACGCCTTGAGGAGCTTGGCGTTGCCGATGCTGATGCGGTTGATATCAAAGCCTGCGAGAGGGAAGTGGAGTTCTACCGCACCCAGTCGGAAATGCAGGAAAAGGAGATATACAACAGAAAGATCTCTCTTGCGGAGCATAAGGCAAAGGCAGAGGACCCCTGCGAGATCGCGGGAAGGCTTAACGAAGCGCAAAAGACTTACGCCGCAAAAACAAGGCAGTATAACGCTTGCGTTAAAGCCATAGAGGCTT
The DNA here is from genome assembly GCA_015064505.1 of Oscillospiraceae bacterium. Classification (GTDB taxonomy): domain Bacteria; phylum Bacillota; class Clostridia; order Oscillospirales; family CAG-272; genus RUG12395. The sequence continues at coordinate 19,725 of SVSB01000002.1, read as the reverse complement.
TGGGTACTGCGGGGCAGAATCTCCGCGGCGGCGTTGCACCATATCTTTCCGAGGGAGCGTGCCGCAGACTTTCCGCCGTTACGGGCGGTAAATATTCGGGCATCAGAGTGGACGGAGAGCTTTCCGCCGTTTGTATTTCTCCCGATGGAATACGCAGTCTTGAGTATTTCAGTGCGGGTACCAGGGATCTTGCGTATATCTCACTGCGCCTCGCTCTGATAGATCTGCTGTATAAGCGGGAAAAGCCTCCCGTGGTGTTCGATGAGAGCTTTGCCCATCAGGATAAGAACCGCACCGCTCTTGCCCTGAAGCTTCTTTCCTCCGAGGGGGAGCGGGGAATACAGAGCTTGCTGTTCACCTGCCGTAATTTCGAGGCACAAAGCGCGGAATACGGAAGCTTTGAGCATATTATTCTTTAAAAATGCAAATACAAAAACAGCTCTATGGTGCCATAGAGCTGTTTTGTATTATTGTACCTATATCAGAATACGTTGGTAACGAATATCTCGATTCCGATGAGAATAAGTATCACGCCGCCAAGTATCCCCGCCTTGCCCGCAAGCTTCGTACCTGCGGTCTTGCCGATAAGAATACCCGCAAAGCAGATGAAAAAGGTGACGACTCCGATAAGCAGGCAGGCGATAAGTGCCTGAATAAAGTTGTGACCCGATATGGTAAAGCCGACGGAGAGCGCGTCGATGGAGGTGGCAACGCCCTGTATGAGCAAAGCCTTAATTCCCACGGCGGGCTTTTCCTCGTCGCTGTCCTTATTTTTAATACCCTCGTAAAGCATCTTGCCGCCTATGTATCCAAGGAGAAGAAGCGCTATCCAGGGAATGCACTTTTCAAAAATTGCAAAACACCGGGCTACGGTACAAACGCATATCCAGCCTATCATTGGCATAGCAAACTGGAAAAGCGAAAAAATTCCCGCAACACCGCATATCTTGCCGCTTTTCATCTTCGGCTCGTTAAGGCCGTTTGCAAGAGATACGGAAAAGGCGTCCATGGCAAGTCCAACGCCCAAAAGAATGCTGTTTATAAAAAAAGCAAGATCAAACATATCAATCCTCCAAAACACAAGGGGAAGTATACCATACTTCCCCCGTATTTGTCAATATACGTCGGATCTTGGCGTAATAAGCACAGCAAAGGGATGCGGTTTTTCCGCATCCCTTTGACGTTATTCCATAATATTTCCGTTTTCGTCGTATTTGGTGTTCTTTTATGTCCTTTCATATTTGTCTTTATACTCTTTTTCGTAAAGGGCTTCCAGCTTGCGGGTCATTACGGCACTCGTGAATCTTTTTTCGTAAAGCTCGCGTGCCCCCGCACCAAGCTTTTTGAGCCTTTCGGGGTCGTTTATAAGACCGATAAGCGCATCCCTCAGGGCGATTTCGTCCTTATTGGGCACTAAAATGCCGTTTATGCCTTCCTCTATCATACCCGGATTGCCGCCGAAGTCGGAGGCAACGGTGGGAACGCCAAGGGTCATTGCCTCGCTTATGGCAAGGCTGGAGGTCTCCGTTCCCCAGGAAAAATTCACGTTGATATTGGATATATTGATATAGGGGGCAACGTCGCTTACAAAGCCCGTGAATATCACCTTATCGCTGATTTCAAGCTCCTTTGCAAGAGCTTTGAGCCTTGCTTCCTCCTCACCGGTTCCGAGAACGATGAGCTTAACATCCTCTTTTGCTTCTGAAATTCCCTTAAAGGCGCGAAGCAGATAGTCGTGCCCCTTTACTGCCGTAAGGCGGGCGTTGATGATAAGCACGGTTTCGCTCTCTTTAATGCCAAGGCTTTGGCGGAGGGCGGTCTTTTCGCTATCCGAAAGCTCGGGCAGCCGCTCAACGCCGTTCTGGATAACGGTGATCTTGCGGGGGTCAACGCCCGTATCCGTAAGATTATCTGCCGCGGCGTCGGCAACGGCAACGATGGCGGTGGAAAGCGTATTGTTTACCGCGCCGGTAAAAAGCTTCTTTGGAAAGCGCTTGGCGCTCTCGGGCAGATCGTACGCGCAGTGGCGGGTGTACATACGGCTTTTGGTGCCGCAAAGAAGGGAAGCAACGCGTGCGCTTAAGGAGGCGTGGCTGTGCACGATATGGGGCTTCAGCTCCCTTATGATGCCGCAAAGCTCCTTGACCGCACCGGCCTCAAAGGTCTTATCCTTGCCGTATTTTGTGGTGATCACGTTGTATCCCACCTTCTCCACCTCGGGGATAAGAAGGCTTCCCTCGGGCAGGGCAACGTATACCTCAAAGCGGCTGCGGTCAAAATTGCGCAGATAATGCACGAGCAGTCTGCCCGCGCCGCCTATATTCGTATCCGTCAGTACGTTCAGTACCTTGATCATAGCTTACTCCGGTTTCGAGTTGATGTTTTTTGAGGATTTGCGCACTATAAAGCGTGGCGCAAGTCTGGAGGCCAGAGATATAAAGCAGGTGGGCATACCGTGGAATTTTACTGCTCTTTTGCGCATTACCGCCTTGTATCCCGTTTTTGCAACCGCCTCGGGTGTATCGGGCTTTATCTTCTTGAACATGGTGCATTTTTCCATGCTTGAAGCCGTTGTAAATCCCGTTTCCGTGGGACCGAGGCAAAGGGCGGTAACGTAAACGCCGTACTCCTTCAATTCCTCGTAAAGCGCCTCGGAAAAAGAAAGCACGAACGCCTTGGAAGCGTAATAAACGCTCATATAAGGGCCGGGAACGAAGGCGGCACAGGAGGCAACGTTCAGTATTCTTCCGCTTCCGCGCTTTTTCATATCAGAGCCGAAAAGCCGGCAAAGGTGCATAAGGCTGGTAATATTCAGGGTGACCATTCGCTCCTGCTTTTCCCAATTGCTTTCCACGAACTCCGCGTAATCGCCAAAGCCTGCGTTGTTTATAAGGATATCAACGGTCTTGCCCGTTGCGTTAACTCTTTCATAAAGCTGCTCGGCGCCCGAGGAGCTTGCAAGATCCTCGGCAAAATAGCTGACCTCAACTTCAAAATCACGGTCAAGCTCCGCCTTTGCCCTGCAAAGTCTTTCCTCGTTTGAGGAAACGAGTATTATATCGTTTCCCGCCTTTGCAAACTCTCTTGCAAGGCAAAGACCGATACCTCCGGAGCCGCCCGTTACAAGCACGGTGCTTTTATTCATTTTCGGCATCTCCGTCCTCGGCTTCCTCTTCTACAGGGGTGCCGCTTAAATAAGCAAGAACCAGCTCCTTTGCCTCGTCAAGCTTCGGGCGGGCAACGAAAATGTCGGTACCCATATTGGCAAAGCCCGTATAAACCTTTGACGTTGCGGAGGCAATTCTGTCCTTTGGCATACAGGGAATACCCGCATCGCGCAGAAATTCGCAAATGAGCGCTGCCTCGAAGGAATCGTTTGCGGTGGTAAGATACGCCACCTTGTCATCCTCTATTTTTTCAATTATTTTTTTGTCGTCGCTGAAAAAAGCCATATTCGGACTCCTTCCGGATTATTTATTTTTTACTCTTATTTATGTATTTATGCCATTTTATCACACCTTTGGAGGGTTGTCAATGCGGCAACGGAATTGCGCGGTGAAGCGTAAGTGAACGGACTGTGAGTTTTTTGCGGTATTTGTTGATTTATGCGAAAAAAAGTGATATTATAAGTAAAACGCATTAAATTACGCGAAAGGTAAGCTTATGATAAAAAAACGTATTTTAAGGATAATGGCGGCGGCTCTTTGCCTTCTGCTCGTGTTGCCTGCGGCAACTGCCTGCTCTGAGGGGCTTTCCGCTTACGATATTGCCGTTAAGAACGGATTTTCGGGCTCGGAGAGCGAATGGCTTGCTTCTCTTAAGGGAAGCGACGGCAAGGACGGCGCCGACGGCAAGGATTTTTCCGCCCTTAATACCTCTCTTGAGCAGCTTTACGCCGCCGCGGTAAGCGAGGGCTTTGCGGGCACCGTTGAGGATTACAAAAGGGAAGTGCTGGGCATTGAAGGAGATGCGGACGGATTCGTGCGCACGGTGAACACCTCACTGCTTTCCGCGGTATCGGTGCTTTCTTACTTTGAATACCGTTCTCAGGGCGCTTCCTTCTCCTCCACCACCAAGGGCGGCACTGCCGCAACCGGATTTATCTACAGCATCGATAAGGAAAATGGTGACGCATACGTGGTCACAAATTTCCACGCAGTATACGACGGCAAGGCAAAAGAAAAGCTGAGCAAGGAGATATACGTTTGCCTTTACGGGCTGGAGGATTCCACCATGCGCATTCCCGCGGTGCTGATGGGCGGCTCCGCAACCTTCGATATCGCGGTGCTTAAGGTCACGGGTAGCGAGCTGCTGAAGAGTGCAAGCGTAAACGCCGTGGAGTGGCGCTCCTCCGCCGGCATCGTGCTTGGCGAGACGGTATTCACCGTTGGAAACGCCAAGTCCATGGGTCTTTCTACGGCGGTTGGTACCGTTACTATGGAGTCTATGGAAATAGAGGTTCCCCGCGCAGACGATAACGGAGAGGTGGTAATGCGCCTTATCCGCACCGATGCCCCCCTTAACCACGGAAACAGCGGCGGAGCGCTTTTTGATTCCGAGGGCAAGGTGCTCGGCGTTGTGGTCGCAAAGAATGTGGACGACGAGGTGGAGGGAATCGGTTACGTTATCCCCTCCGATATTGCACGGCGCGTTGTGGAGAATCTTATCCACTCCAAGGAGGTCTATAACTCCTCTACTATAAAAAAGTGCCTGTTGGGCATAACCGTAACCTACGAGCAGCCCTATACGGAGGTAGACCCCGAGACGGGCGCGGTGCGCCGCAAGGAGCAGGTGGTAGTAAAGGAGATAGTTGCAAATTCCGCCGCCCAGGGCAAGGTGTTTGCGGGAGATATCATTCTTTCCCTTGCCGTTAACGGCAACGAGGTAAAGGCGGAAAGAGTGCATCAGATCGTTGATTTTATGCTTGAGGTGTTCGTTGGCGATACCGTTACCGTAACTCTTATCCGCGACGGCAAGGAGATGCAGGTGGATATAGTATTCACCGAAAGCTCCGTTTCCGATATTGCATAAGTCATTGAGTAAAATAAAAATCTCGCGCAAGTCCTGCTTGCGCGAGATTTTTTTATTTACATTCTCTTTCGAATTTTTTCAGTATCCGTATGAGGAAAATAACTGCGGCTACGGCAAGCACGAACTCGGCAACAAGCTGTGCGTAAGCTATTCCGTACATGGGAAAAAGCTTGTCAAGCACCACAAGGGCGGGTATTTCCAGCACCACCTTGCGCAATAGGGCAAAGATAAGTGACATAAGTCCCATTCCGCAGGACTGGAATACGGCAACGGCTATAAAGTCCATGCAAAGGAAAACCTGCGCAGGTGCCTGAGCGCGCATAAAGGCGGCACCGTACTCTACCACCTCGGCGTTTTCCATAAAGAGCCTTATTACGTCCTCGGCAAAAAAGCTTAACAGAGCTGCCATAACCGCAAGAAACGATACGGATATGACTGACGTGTATACCACGGCGCTCTTCATTCGCTTCGGATTTTTTGCGGAGTAATTATATCCAACGAGAGGCATAACGCCCTGGGATATACCCATGGAAACGTACATTGGGATCATTGCTATCTTGTGGGCAATTCCCATTGCGGTAACGGCAATATCACCGTATACGGACATAAAGTTATTCAGCACCGTCATTCCCGTAACGTTCAGCAGATTCTGTATTGCCGCGGGAACTCCAACCTTGCAGACCTCCGTCGCAATGCGCCTGTCAAGCCTGAATTCGGAGGGCTTGATGCAAACGTAAGTGTTCTTTCCCTTTACGGCAATTATTGCAAGAAAATAAACGCAGGCAACGGTATTTGAGATAAAGGTTGCAAGTCCTGCGCCCGCCGCACCCATATCAAGGAACTGCGGGAGAATAAAGATAGGGTCAAGGATGATATTAAGCAGGCAGCCGCTCATGGTGCCGATGCCCGCGTGGAGAGCGGAACCCTCCGCACGTATAAGATACGCAAGCACCACGTTAAGTATGGACGGAACGGCGCCGAAGCAGACCGTCCATTTTACGTATTCCTTAAGGGGAGCAAGGCTTTCTCCCTTGCCGCCGAGTACGCTTAATACGGGAGCATTGAAAAGGGCAACTCCCAGAGATATAAGCAAGCCGCAGATAAGCGCGCAGTAAAAGCCGAAGGCGGAGCTGCGGCGCACCGTTTCGTAGTCCTTTCTGCCAAGGGCGCGGCTCATCATACTTGCGGAGCCGATGCCGAAAAGATTGTTTATGGCGTTGAAGGCAAGAATAAGGGGCGCGGCAAAGGTGACGGCGGCGGTCTCTATTGGGTCGTTAAGCATACCCACGAAGAAGGTGTCCGCCAGGTTATACAGTATCATCACAAGACTGCTTGCCACCGTGGGCACGGCAAGCGTCAGGATAGCTTTTGGTACGGGCGTGGTTTCAAAAAGCGCTGTTTTTTTATCAAGTTCCATTTTTTACCTCGTTTCATCGCTATCCTATATTTTAATCCATTGAAAAATAAATTTCAATATATAAGTCGCAGAAATAAGTTTTTCTTGTAATTTAGCTCGATATATGATAAAATCATTTTATATTACATAAGCGGAGGTTCTTATGAACAACATCGAACAAGAAGTTAAGACACAGACCCCCGTCCCCGAAAAAAAGAAAAGAAAGCGCCGCTTCGGTGACAGAAGCGACGGCAGAAGACTTCGTACCATTTCCCCTATGGCGATGGTTTCTCCCTTTATAATGACGGAGCGCAATGATTCCCAGAATCTGTTTGCCGAGACCATAGATATTTCCGTTTGCGAGAAGTTTTTGCGTGAGCAGAAGGCGGCGGGAAACATAAATATGGGTATGCTCCACGTATTCCTTGCGGCTTACGTGCGCACCGTTTCTCAGCGCCCCGCCATAAACAGATTCATTGCGGGACAGCGCGTTTTTGCAAGGAATAACATAGAGGTGGTTATGACCATAAAAAAGGAGCTTTCTCTTGAAAGCCCCGATACGGTCATCAAATGCTATTTTGAACCTACCGACACCATAGTTGACGTATATAACAAGTTCAACAAGGTGGTTGAGGAGAACACGGGAACGGAATCAAACAGCGATTTTGATAAGACCGCAAAGGTGCTTACTTATCTGCCCCGTTTTCTTCTGCGCTTTGCCGTATGGGTGCTGAAGACCATAGATTACTATTTCTGTCTGCCCAAGTTCCTTCTGGGCGTCAGCCCCTTCCACGGCTCCTTTATAATTACGAGCATGGGAAGCCTCGGTATACCTCCCATCTACCATCATCTTTATAACTTCGGTAATCTGCCCATATTCCTCTCCTACGGCGCAAAGCGCAAGGAGCCCCGCCTGAACGCGGACGGCACCGTGGAGGTTCGCCCCGTTATGGATATTACCGTTGTAACGGACGAGCGTATCTGCGACGGCTTCTATTACGCGGGAGCTTTTAAGATGATGCGCCGCTTTATAAAGAACCCTTACGTGCTTCTTGATCCCCCCGAAAAAGTAATTGAGGACGTTGACTGATGTACACCTTCGTTGCAACCTGCCTTTTTGGGCTTGAAAAGCTCCTTGGCGAGGAGATAGACGCCCTTGGCTACACCCGCGTTGATACCATGGACGGCAGAGTGACCTTTACGGGTGATATTGCCGCCGTTGCAAGGTGCAATACTTTTTTGCGCTTTGCGGAGCGCGTATATATAAAAATGGGCGAATGCCGCGCCACCACCTTCACGGAGCTTTTTGACGGCGCCGCCGCCCTCCCTTGGGAGGAGTGGATCGGCAAAAACGACGCCTTCCCCGTTACGGGGCATTCAATAAAAAGCGCTCTGTTTTCCGTGCCCGATTGCCAGAAGATTATCAAAAAGGCGATAGTAAGCCGTCTTTCTCCCGTCTACGGTATCTCCCGCTTCCCCGAAACGGAAACCAAATACCGGGTGGAGTTTTTCATCTTCCGCGACGTGGCGTATTATATGATAGAGACCTCGGGCACGCCCCTTCATAAGCGCGGCTACAGACCCGAGAGCGTTGCCGCGCCTCTGCGCGAAACTCTTGCCGCCGCTATCGCGGCAATAAGCCGCCCACGCGAGAACGTGCTTCTGTGGGATCCCTTCTGCGGAAGCGGAACCATAGCTATAGAAGCGGCAATGATGATGCAAAAGCGCGCCCCGGGTATGAACCGCGCGTTTGCCGCAGAGGATTTTCCGCAGATATCCGCGGATATCTGGAAAAAAGCCCGCGAGGAAGCGTGCGACAGCATAGTTAAAACGGATTTCCGCGCAAACGCAACGGATATAGACCCCGCCGCCGTAAGGCTTACACTTGCAAACGCAAAGCGGGCGGGCGTGGAGGATATAGTTTCTGCATTTGAGATGGATGCCCGCAGTCTTGTAAATAACGGCGAGAGGGGAACCGTTGTAACCAATCCCCCCTACGGCGAAAGACTGATGAGCTACGCGGAGGTGGAAAAGCTGTACGGCGAGATAGGACGTACCTTTGCCGCCCTTGACCCGTGGCAGGTCTATATCCTTACCTCCGACGAGCAGTTCGAAAGACATTACGGCAAACGCGCCGATAAGGTCAGAAAGCTCTATAACGGTATGATCCCCTGCAGACTTTATCAGTTCTTCAAATCATCAAAGACCTTGCCAAAAAGAGGCTCCCTTGTGTAAAGGGAGCTGTCAGCGAAGCTGACTGAGGGATTGTTATGCAAAGAAAACATAACAAAGATATCGTCGCTGTGGCAAAGATGCTTCGAAAAGATATGACAAAAGAGGAAAAGCATCTTTGGTATGATTTTTTGCGTATGTATCCGATAAGATTCTTGCGGCAAAAGGTCTTGGGTAATTATGTAGTTGATTTTTATTGTGCCAAAGCAAAGCTTGTTGTAGAGCTTGACGGTTCCGGTCATTATACAGACGACGGAAAAAAGCACGATGCAGAAAGAACAGCTTTTCTCGAAAACTACGGTTTGACGGTAATGAGGATCCCTAATTCGCAGATCCACCGTAATTTCAGAGGTGTTTGTGAACATATCGATCATTTTGTTCAACAAGCCATAAGCCGTGATTAAAAAAGCCTCCCCTGTGTAAGGGGAGGTGCCGAGGAACGAGGCGGAGGGGTTGTATAAACTCAAAATCGCACAAAAAACAATCCCTCAGTCACCTACGGTGCCAGCTCCCTTTACACAAGGGAGCCTTTTTATTTACCACGTAAGGAAGCTTTCCATTCCTTTATCATTCCGTCAATTTCCTGTTGGGACATTTTTGATGCGATCTCCCATTCTTTTGGAAAATGAGTCCTTACAAAATCAATCATTTCGGCTTTTGCGGAATTATTTGGATTAAAAAGTAATTTTTGCATATGAATGGCTCTTACGGTGGTTTTTGAGATGTCATTCTTTTCTTTGTCCGATAAGTGGGAGTATCTTTTAACGATGATATTTCCTGCTGATTCATTTTTTAGAATTTCTTCATATACATTTGGGATCTTGTTTTCTTTTTGGATACTGACAGGAGATTCGGAGATATAAACTCCTTTCATATGAGTTTGTGTAATTTGGGGATTATTGCCGTCACACTCATAAATGCTGCCGCTGACGTTATTGTAAAAATCAAAGAGCATGCCGTCGTACTGTTCGGTAAAAATAACGCGTCCGTTTTCATCCTCTTCAAATGCTACCCATTTGTACGGTCTGCTCCAAATGTAAAATAGTGCTATATACGGATTTGATGTCAGGCAGACAACGGCTTTTGAAATTGCGTTCGTACGTGTAGAAACGGGTTTCAACTTGTCTATATCTTGCGTATATGAACCGTGATACAGTATCATTATTACACCTCCATTACTTTGTTTTATTATATCCTCCCAAAACAGCCGTGTCAATTAACAATTTGATCTTGCATTTTTGTGACCTTTTTACATCAAAATCCGTCTTTATAGGTGAAAGGTACCTTGAATATAGGAGCGAGCTATGGATGACAAAAAAATAATCGACCTGTTTTTTAACCGTTCCGAGGATGCTGTCACCGCTGTTTCGGAAAAATACGGGGCATACTGCCATTCCGTTGCCTACGGGATATTGCGCGATGAGGGAGATTCCGAGGAATGCGTAAACGATGCTTATCTGAAGCTATGGAACTCAATTCCGCCGCAAATACCGCAGGAGCTTAAAGCCTTTCTGGCAAAAACGGTGCGCAATACCGCGCTTGATATGCTTGATAAGCGTTCCGCACAAAAAAGAAGCGGTGCGGAGATAGCGCTTGACGAGCTGGCAGAGATACTCCCTTCCGAAGAGCCCGATATGCAAGCCCGTCTTGCGCTTTCCGATGCGATAGGCCGCTTTGTGAGAGCATTACATACCGATGCACGCAGGATATTTCTGTGCAGATATTGGTATTTTATGTCTGTCGGGGAGATAGCGCAAAGATGGAAGGTAAGCGAGAGCAAGGTGAAAATGTCATTACTGCGCTCAAGGCAAAAAATGAAAAAGTATTTGGAAAGGGAAGGTTTTACGCTATGAAGAATAGATGGATGGCAAACGCGTTTGACGGCGTTTCGGATGAATACATCAGCGATGCCTATAAGGGAAAGAAAAAATCAAGTGGCATTGCGAGAGTGCTCGGTGCGGCTGCCGCGTGTATCTGTATCGTGCTCGGTACGGCATTTTCGGCTTACGCTTTTTCCGAGGATGTGCGCAGTTATATCAATCTGCGATTCTTCAAAAACAATCTCCGTATAACTGCGGAGAACATCCCCGAGGGGTACACGGCCATTTACGATGCCGAGGGGCTTGACGCGGTAAGAAACGATCTTGAGGGTAACTATATCCTTATGAGTGACATTCACTTTACCGAGGCGGATTTTGCCGAGGGAGGCCGCTTTGAGGGCGGCTGGGTGCCGATAGGAAACGGCGAGGCACCGTTCTGCGGAGTATTCAACGGTAACGGATACGTTATACACGGTTTGCGTGTTGATACGGAGAAGCAGTATGCGGGTCTGTTCGGTTACATTTACGTGACAGATATTGGAAAAATCGGCGGTGTGGTCAAAAATCTCGGAATGAGAGACGCAAAAATATCAATGACGACCGACATCGGCAACGAATGCTATGCGGGTGTTATAGCGGGCAAGGCTGAGATAATCGCCGGCTGCTTTGTCGAAAACAGCGAGGTGCACGCAAGCTACGCATCCTACGGTGATTTCAAATACGCGCATATCGGCGGAATTTGCGGAGATGTTTATATTGCCGACAGCTGTTATGCGGACGTTAAGGTGCAATACACTGAATATTCTTTTGCGGAAAAATCCGAAAAATACTACCCCACCGCATACGTGGGTGCTTTTGCGGGTAGCTCATTTAGTGTGATCAATTCAATTTCCCTTGGTAGTGCGGAGTGCTTGGGAGCACCTAATGGGGATACGGCGGTTGATAGGCTTGTCGCCAATGCATACTGTCTTCCCAAGCTTATAAACGGCCATGCATTTTATAAGCTTATAGATGCATTGATGCTTGAATACGGCGACTCCATTAGAAAATGGACGATAGAATACAAGTACATTGATGCCTTGGTATTTGATCCGCAGGATTACGTGCTTTATACTCCCGATCCGCACAGTATGGAAGAGATCTTGGCATATTATGATGTATGCGTCAAACACAGGAACATGAATGAGGAAGAGCGAGTAGCGTATCGTGATACGTTAGATGAGGCATACAACCGTTATGCTGAACTGCCGAGAGAGGAAAAATGGTACAGGATCACAGAGGATATCGTCACACGCGAAAAGGCAAATATGCTTGAAATAATCGAAACCGTATATTCGGAAGATGAGTTAAGAAATATGCTGCTTGAATGCGGAATGAAGGTGGGAATCATAGATTCCTATACAAGCATACAAAAAGAGTATGAGGGATTTGATACCGAAAAAATATGGCGCATTGAAAAGGACGGAACGCCTAAACTGAGAATTTTTGACTAAAAACCGTATAAGAAGCCTCCCTTAGGGAAATGTCATTGAATGTCCTTAAGGAAGGCTTTTTCTTTTTGGCAAATCAAACCGTAATTACCGCAACTAATACGGTGAACGCGTAACTCAACCACAAGGTTACAAAAATCAACTGTCTTTCACTTGACCGTTGTATATTCGTGTGTTAGAATTTGATTGTGAACCTCGCGGGTCGTCGAGGTATCGAACCCCGTAAGGGGTGAGCGCGCGTGGCGATAGACCGCGCCGCCGCCTTGGCGGGTATGAAAAAGCCGACCCCTACCGACGGTAATGTGCGCCTATAACAAGAGGGAAAGGAACGTACTTTGGCAGAAAAGACTAAAAAACCTGAAAAAGAAAAGAAGAAAAAGCTTCCGTTTAAGCGAACGGTGTCAAACCTTGTGTTCGCTTTACGGCAGATATGGGAGGCTTCTCCCCTGTATTTTGTGGGTTACTATTTAATGACGTTTATATACGCGCCGCTGGATTTTTTGACGGGCACGTATCTTATCCGTATGATAGTAAACGGCGTGGAAAAGAATACCCCGCCCGAAAAGATAATTACGTATATGCTGATAGTGGGCGCCGTGCAGTTAACGGTAAATATCATTTCCAATTATTTCTGGAACGTTGTCAATGCGGGTATGTATCAGCAGATAGGTGCTAAAATACAGAAAAAGCTCTTTAACAAGGCGCAAGCCGTGGAGCTTGCCTGCTATGAAAATCCCGCCTTTTACGATAAGTACGTCAAGGCAATGGACGAGGCGTATAACCGCACGCGCAAGGTAATGCAGACCCTTGACGATCTTATCTGGCGCCTTATTACCCTTGGGTGCAACTCCTTCCTTTTGTTCTTTATCGACCCCTGGCTTATCCCATTCGGACTTTTCCCTTTGATGCTTGGCTTCGTGCGCCGTTGGATAAATAAGCTGAACCACAATATCGCCGTGGAGAGGAAACCCATCGACCGCCGTATCAAATACGTGCGCCGCACCTTTTACCTTGGAGAATATTCCAAGGAAATGCGCATGGGCAATATGTATCTCCGTATGCTTGACGAGCTTAAGGCGACCTACGTTGATTTTAAGGCGATGCTCAAGCGCCACGCATTGAAGCGCGCTCTTGCAAAATACATACAGTCTATCGGCCTTGAGGTCATCTGCGTTATGGGAGCGATGCTTTATGCGGTTTGGTCTACCGTATCACGCGGAACTATGACCGTTGGCGACTGCATAGTTATCCTTGGTTCTATCGGTACTATTTCCTACTGCCTCAGCAACGCGGTGCAGACCTTTGCGGATTTTGGCGAGCATTCGCTTTTTATGGAGGACGTACGCAATTTTCTTGATCACGAGATCAAGCTCACTTCCCCCGAAAATGCACCCAAGGCGGAGAGGGGAGATATCAGCTTTGAGAACGTTTCCTTCCGTTACGAGGGTGCTGACGACGATACTCTTAAGAACGTGTCCTTTACATTAAAGCAGGGCGAGCACATTGCGCTGGTGGGGCAGAACGGCTCGGGAAAAACCACCCTCGTAAAGCTGCTTTTGCGCCTTTACGACGTAAATGAGGGTAAAATAACTCTCGGCGGTACGGATATAAGAGAGATAGACCTCAACTCCTATCGCGAGAGCTTCAGCTGCGTTTTTCAGGATTTCAAGATCTTTTCCATGTCCGTGGAGCAGAACGTTTTCCTCAGACGCTCAAAGGAAGGCGACAGAGAGCTTGCGGAATACGCCTTAAAGGAAAGCGGCGCTTACGATAAGATCGCAACTCTTGATAACGGTATGGATACCACGCTTACAAGAGAGTTTGACGAAAACGGCGCAAATCTCTCCATCGGCGAGCAACAGAAGGTCAGTCTTGCACGGGTTTTCGCGGAGGATACTCCCTTTGCGGTGCTTGACGAGCCCTCAAGCGCCCTTGACCCCATTGCGGAGCATAAGATGTTTGAAAATATGATGCGCGCCGCAAAGGGCAGAAGCGTTATATTTATCTCCCACCGTCTTTCCTCTGCCGTTGATGCGGATAAGATATATCTTATGGACGGCGGCAGTATCGTTGAGAGCGGAACCCACGCAGAGCTTATGGCGAAAAACGGAAAATATGCGGAGATGTTCCGCCTCCAGGCAGAGAACTACGTTGGAAAGGAGGCGGCGGTAAAGTGAAAAAAGAAGCAAAGAACAAAGCTCCCCGTCAATCCGTTGGCAGAGTGTTAAAAAACAATCTGCGCATGGTAATAAAGGTCGCAAGACTTACCCCCGAATATTTCTTTACCATGATACTTGAGGGCGTGGTCTGGGGACTTATCAATTCCGCGTACTCCGTATTCACCGTAAAGCTCTTTGATGCCCTTGATATGGGTCTGCCCTTTAAGGACTGCGCTCTTATCGTGGGCGTTATGGCGGCGTTCTATCTGTTTGCTTACGCGGTGGACGCCTGGTATTGGCAGTATTATAATCCCCTCGTTAAGCAAAAGCTCCACTTAAAGCTTCACAGCGAGCTGTTTAAAAAGGCGCATACTCTTGACGTTGCCTGCTACGACGATCCCGCCTTTTACAACGATTTCGTCTGGGCGATGGACGAGAGCGCAACCCGCTCTGCGGAGATAATCGGCGATATCGGAAAGCTTATCAACCGCATAGTGGCGGGAACGACGCTTTTCACACTCATATTCTCAATAGATTATAAGGTATCCATCGTACTTCTTATTAACGCGGTGCTGTCGATCTTCATAAATCAGTTTGCAAACAAGGTAAGCTTTGAGCAGGAAAAAGAAATGAAGGTCATGTGGCGCAAGCGCAATTACATAAACCGCGTTTATCATCTTGCGGATTATGCAAAGGAGCTTCGCATCAGCCGTGCCCACGATCTTATTATGGACGAGATGGACGAGAATACGGAGGAGATGGTAAAATGCTCCCGCAAGTACGGCAAAAAGTACTTTTTGCTGTACGGCCTCTTTAACAGCGTTCTCGGCAACGCAATCTACTTCGGTGTAATGCTTTATATGTTCACGCGCCTGCTTGACGGCGCAGTGCTTGTGGGTGCCTTTACGGCAAGTGTTGGTATGATATGGCGCGTAAGATGGCTCCTTTCCGACTTCGTGGAGCGTATAACCAAATTCCCCAAGCATTCGCTGTTCCTTGAAAAGTATTACGGCTTTCTTAACTTCGAGCCGCGCACGGTTTCGGGCGAGTCGGAGGTTCCGCATTTTGAATCTCTTGAATTAAGGAACGTAAGCTTTGCGTACGATTTTACCGCAAACCCCAAGTACGAGTACCACGAGGCGGGTCATAAGGAGCAAAAGAACGAATCCGAGGGTACATACGCGCTGAAGAACGTCAGCCTGAAGCTGAATAAGGGAGAGAAGATAGCTATCGTTGGCTATAACGGCGCGGGCAAGACCACCCTTATCAAGCTGCTTTTGCGTCTTTACGATCCCACCGATGGAGAAGTGCTCTTTAACGGCGTAAATGCCAAGAATTATAAGCTTGACGATTACCGCGCAAAGATCGGCACCGTTTTTCAGGATTTCAAGATCTACGCCGCAAGCATCGGCGAGAACGTTATGAACGGGCATTATAGGGAAGAGGACCGCGAAACGGTCGAAAGCGCCTTGGAAGCCTCGGGCTTCGGGGATAAGCTTCGTACCCTTGAAAACGGAATAGATACCACCCTTACCCGTGAGTTTGACGACAAGGGCACCAACCTTTCCGGCGGAGAAGCGCAAAAGGTTGCCATCGCAAGGGTTTTTGCAAGACCCTACGAGCTTATTATTATGGATGAGCCCTCAAGCGCCCTTGACCCCATTGCGGAATACGAGCTTAATCAGGCGATCTCCCGTTATGCCGCAGATAAGACCGTTATTTTCATCTCCCACCGCCTTTCCACCACGCGAATGGCAGACAGGATATATATGTTTGCAAACGGCTCTCTTGAGGAAGTCGGCTCTCACGACGAGCTGATGGCAAAGGGCGGCAAGTACGCGGAAATGTTCGATCTGCAGGCAGAAAAGTATAAGATGTAGCAACTTTTGTCGAGAACGGAGAGTGTACGTTTGACATTTGCAAAAAGCGGCTCAAGCTGAAAGCTTGAGCCGCTTTTTGTACGCTTTTATTTGTTTTCAAAGTTTAAAAGAAAATCCCGAATATTCATATGGATGATGCCGTTCCGGCTCATATCAAATTCATCCATTGAAACAATGTATTTAGGGTAATTATCTTTAATGTTATCATAAGCGCCAAATTCGCGTTCTTCAGTTTTTTCAGAGGATAAATAGTAGCATACTTGAACGTAAATGCGTTTGCCGTTCTTGTCGCAAACAAAATCTATCTCTTTCATTCCATTTTTTCCTATGGTAACCTTATATCCGCAGCGGAGTAATTCAAGGCAAACGATATTCTCAAGAATAAGCTCAATATCCCGTTGATTGTTGCCGTAGGTAGCTTGCCTGAGACCGTGATCGGCAAGATAGTATTTTTCGTTGATGCGCAATATTTCCTTACCCTCAAGATCCATGCGACTGATCTTATGGAATAAAAATGCCTTTTCACAAGCGTTTAAATAATTTATAACCGTATCTACTGCAACGGTTCGCTTTTCACTTTTGAAATAAGCTGCAATGCTGTTTGCGGAAAAGGTACGACCGATGTTGGCGGAAATATATGCTATGATACGCTCAAGAAGATCTACGTCGCGCAGTTTGTTTCTTTTCACTATATCTTTGATCACGACCGACGCATAAATGTCCTTGAGATATTGTGCTTTTGCTCTTTCGTCCAGCGGTGTTGTTGCAAGAAATGGTAAGCCGCCGTATTTTACGTATTCAGTAAAATACTCGCTTATACTTTTGTTAGTACCGTCGGCGCGTTTTGCTTCGCAATACTCGGAAAAAGAGAAAGGATATACGGTAAATTCAACGTATCTTCCGGACAACAAAGTGGCATATTCACCCGAAAGCATCTTTGCATTGGAACCGGTAATATAGATATCTGCATCAGAATTTACCCGTAAGGAATTTACGCACTTCTCCCAATTCTTTACTTCCTGAATCTCATCAAGAAAAACGTACACTCTGCCGCCGATTGCTTCTATCCTGTTTTTCAAATACTCGTGCAGAGCTGCCGCGGTGTTAAGGTCAGAATAATTCATATCCTCAAAGTTGATAAATATCATTCGTTCCTGCGGCACGTTCTTCTCAAGAAGTTCACCCATTATAAGCTCAAGCATAATGGACTTCCCACTGCGCCTTACGCCCACGATCACCTTTATAAGCTCGCTCTTATCAATAAAAGGTCTTATCTGTGATAAATAGCTTTCGCGCTTGATCATCGTATATATAACTCCTTTCGGTACGGATATGTTTATTATATTTCAATCATAATATAAAGTCAACACCAAAAAAGTAATTTTATCGATTATGATCTATAAAAACAATCGGTGTCCGTTCTGTTATTATATATAACCGAAAACTCATTGATATATATATGAAATTAAAAATGGCGGTTTCGACAGCCTTGAGTCCGTTGTTTTTACGCGTTCTTTTTCCCGTTAACCGCAAGGGATATTGCGGCGGTGACGATGCCGCCCGCAAGAATAATGCACACGTCCGCAAGGGAAACGAAGTTGCCCACAAGCGGCTCAAAGAATACGCCCTTTCCGAGAACGTAAAGATGCCCGCTTAACAGACAGGCCTCACCTACGTACATAAGAAGCACGGTGACGCTTGCAAGGACAGAGGGCAGGATGACGGAAAAAAGCTTTCTTTTGGCTACAGCAAAGGACGCGGCAAAGATCCCCACGGATACTCCCAGTAAAATAAAGAATATTGCCATAAGCCATGCGGAGAGGGGAGAAACGGTCAGCTCGCCCGTGCGGTAAAACGCAGTAAAGCACGCAAGAATGCACATCCCAAGGAACGCGGCGGCGCACACGCCCTGCAAAATGAGGGAGCTTTTGCGCTTTTTATCGCCCGTTTTTATCATGGTGCCAAAGCCGTAAAGCACGTTCAGCACGGAGATTATCAGCACCGCCGAGATAAGGTAAAAATGTATCTTGAAATAGGGGCTGTATTCGCCCATCAGCACGTCGATTGCCGTCCACGTGCGGGTCTCATATTCCATGGGCGGCACGTAGCACATATACATCTGCCAGCCTTCAAGGGGAATGAGGGTGGTTGAGCTTACTACTACCTTGCTTTCAAGGAGCAGCTCGGAGATAAGAAAAACTCCGAGAGAGGCAACGGAAGCGGCAGGGAAGGCGTAGCGCTTTGCGTAAGCCAAAAAGAGAGGCATCAGCAAGGTGCCGCAAAGAAGCGCAAAAGCAATGGGCGAATATGGGATTATGTACTTCGGGAATTGCCCCGTGGGTACGGAACCGAAGGTGACCATCATCTCTACCACCTTTTGCGCCATATAAAGGGGATATGCGGAAAGAATTAACACGCCGATGACGGAAAATACGTAAAAAATGCGGAATCTCTTGTTTTCCATTTTTGCTCCTTTCAGTTTGCAAGCAGAACGTAGAATACGGCAAAAACAAAGATGCATAAAATAACGGCGGAGAAAAGTGTGAGCTTTTTGTAATTGAGTATTTTTTCGATCCTCGTGCGTATGGTGGCACCGCCGAAGGCGGAAACGAAGGCGTTTTTGCTTTCCGCGTAGCTTAAAAGGGCGGTGGCGTAATCCTTTTTGCGTTCTTCGCCGCATTTTGCAAGAACGGCTTCGTCGCAGGCAAGCTCCGTATCCGCTAAATAATGCTTAAGAAATACCCAGGCAAGCGGATTGAACCAGTGAATTGCCGCCGTGATAAAGGCGATAATGCGGAACAGATTGTCAAGCCTTTTAATATGGGTGCGCTCGTGCAGAATGACCAACTCTTTGGCATCCGAGCCCTCGGGCAAAATTATGCGCGGCTTAAAAACGCCGTATACCGCAGGACAGTTGATCTTCGGGGAATAGAAGATTTCCCCCCGGGGCGTTGCATCTTTAAGCTCCTTAAGAGAAGCAAAGTAGAGCAGGAAAAACGCTATCACCAGTGCCGCGGCACCGATAAGCCAGATAATGCCGCTGATCTCAAAAACGCGCTTAAGGGTTTCGGTGCGGTAGTCGATGGGATAGTGGGTCTGCGCCGCCCCAACGTGATTCATGGAGGAAAACGCGCCGTCAAGGGCGGGAAATGGTATTTCCCTTGAATGCAGAAACGCGGTGAGATCCATCAGCGTCCATTTCCCCTTTATACCAAAGGGGACCGTAAGCCTTATAAGGGGAATAAGCCAGAAAAGGACGGATACGCGGCGGGGAATCTTCGGTATAAGGCGCATAAGCATCACCGCAAGTCCGCAGATAGCACCCGTGATGCTCATGCAAGCAAGCCAGTAAAAAGCCTCGTGGAGCATAATTACCTCTCGTTTATCATCTTTTTGAGCGCGGCAATATCGTCCTCCGTCAGCTCCTCGTCTTCAAGCAGAGCGGAGAAAAGTGCTCTTTTGGAGCCGCCGAAGAGGCGCAGCGCAAGGCTCGTTGCTTCGCTTTTCTGCACCTGATGGCGGGATACGAGAGAGGTGCAGATAAAGCCCGGCTCCGTGCGCTTTATAAAGCCTTTGGCTTCAAGCTTTTTTATTACGGTGTAGGTGGTGTTCTTATTCCATTCAAGTGTAGATGCCGCCGCAAGGGAAAGCTCCTTTGCGGAAACGGGCTCCCTTGCCCATAAAAGCTCCATAAGCTTCAGTTCACTGTCAAATATT
>SVSB01000041.1 GCA_015064505.1 Oscillospiraceae bacterium | reverse complement strand
TGATCGCTCGCTGCATTTGGAAGCCTCACTCCGCTACGCTCCGTTCCGCTTCCAAATGCATAAATTTGTCATCTAAAATGTGTATACCATGTCCTTACACAGATTGTTTACAATGTTACTCTTGACACAAGCCCCTCCCCTACAAAACTCGTTTGCAAAGCAAACATATCGCACGCGGAGCGTATATATCATCGCGAAGCGATATATCGCAAATTCCGTAAGGGATTTATATCGCCGCGTGACAATCCCAAAGGACGCCTCGCAACCGTTGTTTTCCCGCAAAACCCTCAAGAAGGAGTCCTGGTAGGGGACGGCGCCTCGACGTCCCGTGTGTATCTATGGAAGGATCTTGTGGCGCAATATGATTGGACTCCTCATCCGTCAGCCTCCGGCTGCCACCTTCTCCCACAGGAGAAGGCTAACGAGAGCCTTCCCCTTGAGGGGAAGGTGTCGCGTAAGCGACGGATGAGGTGTGCTCGGGAGGCGAACTAACTTAAGCCTTCTCCTGTGGGAGAAGGGGGGGAGGTAGGCGAGAGGCTTACTCCGCATCTTTTGCAAATCAAAAAGCACTTATGAATCGGTCATAAGTGCTTTTCTTTTATGTTCCATTTTTGAAGTTCTTTGGGGGCGTGGGGGCTTTCTTTCAAGAAAGCCCCCGCATTATCCTTCGTTCTCTAACTAACTCCGCCAAGGATGCCGAGACGAGGCAGCTCCTCTACGGTGCCGACGCTTATTTCGGGCTTTTCGATATCGGGGAAATTCCATTCCGTGGTTCTGACCCAGACGGGAACGCATCCCGCCTCCCTGCTTCCCTTAATATCGTTTACGGGGTTATCCCCCACGTACATCATCTCCGAGGGATCAACGCCCAGGCGCTGTGCCATATCGAGGAATATTTCCTTATGGGGCTTCTGCAGTCCGAATTCTCCGCCAACAGTTACCTCGTCGAACAGACCGACCATATCAAGCATACGGAGCTTTTTGCGCTGAACGGCAGATCTTCCGTTGGTGATAAGGGCAACGGCAAAGCCGCGCTCCTTCAGCGCTTTTACGGCGGGTATTGCAAAATCGTAGGGCACCGCGTAGCTTGTGTAAAGCTCGTAATGGAGGGATATCATTTGCTCAATGGTGGGAAGCGGCTCCGTAAAAATACCGCTGCGGGCAAGCTCGCCGTACATCTTTTCAAAGCCGAAATGGACGAAGCTTTTATCGCAAAATATCCACTTTTCCGCTATTTGCGCATCCGTAACGCCTTCCTTTACGGCAAAGGTCTTACGCGCAAGATGAGCACCCATAGAAATAGTGCCGTAGCGATCGTACAGGGTGTGATCCAGATCGAAAACTACCGCCTTTATCATTTCAGCGCAATGCGGGTGGTGAACACCTCGGTCTTACCGGGGGCAAGGCAGATATATCCGCCGTCGTTCAGACCGTTGGAGCGGCCTGCCTGAGGCTCCACGCAGATATATCCCTGATAGCCGTCGTTATTATACATTATCCAGTGGTCGAAGTTCTCGGAGACCGTAAGGCTGTAGGGGCCGATATGGGCAACGTTGTGAGCGGAGGTAAAATAACCGCTGATGACGAGTCCGCGGGGAGAAACGCCATTGCAGATGGACTGCTCCATCTCGTTCAGATCCCCGTAGTAAAGGGGAATATGGCGTTCGTTGCGGCGATGGGCGCGTCCGAGGGGAACCATTACCTCGCCATTCTCAACGAAGGTGGTGTGCAGGGCAAAGGTTAAGGGCATATTGCCGCTACCCGTATTGGTTATCTCAAACTTGCGGGAAAAGCCGCCATCGTCCACGGTTGCGGTGACCTTGATAGTAAAAGGAAATGGATACGCCTCGCCCTTGTTTTCGTAGGTGCTTACAAGGGTGGTATCGTCCACTCTCTCGGTCTTGAAATCCAGCTCGTACATTCTGCCGTGAAGATTGTTATTAAGGCGAGCCTCGTTCAGGGGGAGGGTGTACTCCTTGCCCTCAAAGGTGAACTTGCCGCCGTCGGTACGGTTTGCGGGAATAAGAATGGGGGATCCCCAGAGGAAGGGATTTATTTTAAGGGCGTCCATATCCGCAAGAGGACGGAGCACGTCCTCGCCCTTATAGGTAAGCTTTACGGGGTTTGCGCCGATCTCGGGAAGGATACGCGCCTCCCAATCTCCGCTTTTGATCACCATTGCGTCACTTAACATAGTCGTTCTCCTTACTTTATTGGATAAGTATTGAAACCGTCTTTTTCAAGCACGGCGTATTCATTGAAGCCTGCGTTCAGCGCGGCAGCTATTGCCAATTCCCTGCCGCAGGTAAGATTTATTCTGTCGTGGCAATCAGAGGTAAAAAGTATCCTGCCGCCCTTTTCCCTTATGCGGGAAAGAAGCTCGGGCGCGGGATACGGAGTGGTGCGCGTTCCTCTGGCAATTGCGCCCGTGTTTATCTCAAAGATCATATCCTTGGCGCAAAGACGATCCACAGCAGCGAACGCCGCCTCGCGGTATTTTGCGTCTGTCGTGTCGAAAACGCCGTGCAGCTCGTTTAGCTTGGTTATAACGTCAAGATGCCCGATAATCTGGCATTTCGTTATCTCGGGAAGGCGGGAGACCATCTCGTAGTACTCGCGGCACATCGCCATACGGTCGCCGCCCCAGTATTTTTCGATACGGAGGATAAGCTGCTCCGCACTTCCGCCGTCAACTATAACGTACTCTCCGTCCTTCTTTATATAGTGGACGGAGCCGATACGGTAATCGCAGTTAAAATTGGGTTCAAGGGAATAATAATCCTGCTCAACTCCGCAGAAAATTTCCATGACTCCCGCGTATTTTTTCTTTGCCTTTGCAACCTCTGCGGCATATCTCGGGGCACTTTCAAGGCTCATTGAATACTCCGGATCAAAATCCGTTATACCGTGCTCGGAAAAGCCAAGTGAGGAAAAGCCCTTTTCAATGGCGGCCTCCGCCATCTCCGCAACGGTATCCTTGCCGTCCGCAAAAACGGTGTGTGTGTGAAGATTCTGAAGCATCAATCTGCCTGCCTCCTTGCGTTCTTTGCGGGTACCGCGTTTTCGCCGTACAGCATATCGTAGGCAATAAGCTCCATATGCTCAAGATAGCTCTCAGACTCACCGTAAAGCCCGTAGAGCCTTGCGGCAGTGCCCGAATCCAATCCCAGAACGTTGAAAATATGTGAGGAAAGCTCGTAGGAGGTAAGATCGGGAGCCTCCGCCTCAAGACCGAAATTGGACCAGATCACGTACTCGGTATCGTAAAGAGTGCCGAGATTGAGATCCTCGTCAGTCCAATTGAAGCTGGGCAGGTGATCCCCGAAGAAAACGCAGACCGTAGGCTCGCCTCTGCTTTCAAGCTCGGAAATAAGCTCGCCAACGAAGGCATCGGTCTGATAGAGCTGGTCAAGATAATATTCAAATCCCACCTGCTCCTCGGGGTCGGGTATGTTATAGGCTTTTATTCTGCCGTCGGTGCCCATTTTCTCCTCGTCAAGGTATTTTCCGTGAGGCTGAACGGAGATAACGTACACGAAATCCCTCTCATCGGTGGCGTTAAGAGCCTGCAGGGTGCTTTCCTCAAGCACTGCGTCCTCTGCCCAGCCGAGGGGGTTCTGAACGGCGTTCGGCATATCCTCCAGGGAAAGGAAATCGTCAAAGCCCATATTATCGAATATTTCGTCGCGATCGTAGAAGCCTGCCGCGTTATTGTGTATGGCGGTGGCGCGGTATCCGTATTTTTTCAGCACCGAGGCGCTGTTCTCGCAGAATTTATCCTTCATTATCGTATCGTAAGGATATTCACCCGCGCCGAAAAGGGACGTGCTGATGGAGCAAAGCACCTCAAACTCCGTATTCGCCGTGCCCGCGCCAAGAACGGGAACGGTGAGAATACCGTGAGGATAATTTTCCTTGAGATAGGTGAACACGGGAACGGGATCCTCGGAATATTCCACACCCGCAAGACGGGCGGGGTCGAAATAGGTTTCCAGCTGAACGAAGATAATATTGGGAAGCAGCTCGGGAGTATCCGTTTTTTCTTTTTCGTTCAAAGTCCAATAAAGGGCAGAAACGGTGGATTCATCGTAATCCTCCGGCTCCTCTATTCCCTTATCGAAGAAGGTGGTGCAAAAGCTGTAGGCAAAGCCGTTTTCGCCGTAGCTTTGATGCATATTGGAGAAATTAACATCGGTAGCATCCGCCTTCACAACGGGGGAAAGGGCCGCAAAGGGCAGAAGCGCACACAGTATGGCGGCAACGGCACGCGCGGGGCGCACCTTTACCCTCGGAACCTTTCTCCAAAGCCATACGAGCAATGCTATGACCGCAAGTATGCCGAGGGCAAGAAGCACCAGCTCGATGGGACGGAAATAGATATACAGCACGGAAAATACCGAGCGGATAAGCACGAGGTCGATTGCCGTAAGGGGAGAGGCGCGATAGCTGAGCACCACGAAATTGGCAATGCCGAAGGCGATCCAAAGCACGGATACAACGCCGATCATCACCGTTTTCTGCCTGAGAAGCATGGAGACGGAAAGAGTGAGCATAATTACCGCAATATTAAGAAAGACCGTAGCGGGGTCCTTTACGAGCACGGAAAAGATCTCAAAGAGAGAACGGCGGGAGAGGCATTCAAGAACGTAATTAAGAAAAGCGGCAACGCAAAAAAGCGCAAGTGCAGGGCACTTTTCAAGCCAACGTTGAAAGAACGCACCGAAGACCTTCGCCGCGTCCACCGCCTTATCTGTAATTTTTATAAACAACTTTTTCATAGCACTAACCGCGCAAAAGCGCATCAAACAAATAACAATACTTTTACAAATATATCATACCACCCCCAAAAACCTTTGTCAATAAACCCGCTTAAAGCAAATATTAAGATTCCGTTAAATATATGTTATTTATTTAACGGCAAAGCCACTCTTCAGATTGCACCAAAAACGTTCAATTTGATCATTTCCTAAAAAATGATCAAATTATATTGACTAATGATAAAATTTTAATTATACTGTAGATAAGCAGAAAAATTTGTTTTAGAGGAATTTATGCGTAATTATAATTACAAAAACAAATGGCAAAAACTACTCACTCCCCAGGTGGTTTCTTTGCTGACCCAAATACACGAATACAAGGGCGAGCAAACCTTATTCATAGAAGCGAAGGCCGATACACTTACTCAGCTTGTGGAGATTGCAAAAATACAAAGCACAGAGGCATCAAATAAAATTGAAGGTATCTACACCTCGGATGAACGACTCAAGAGTCTTGTGTCGAACAAGACTACACCTCGAACAAGAAACGAGCAAGAAATTGCCGGATACCGTGACGTACTCTCCACTATTCACGAGAGCCACGATTTTATCCCGGTAAAGCCCGCAATCATTTTGCAGCTGCACCGTGATCTGTATAAATTCAGCGGCAGATCTATCGGCGGCTCCTACAAAGGTGCGGACAATATGATTGCGGAAGAAGACGGCGAGGGAAACAAGCACGTTCGCTTTCAACCTGTGTCCGTCTGGGAAACACCTGCGGCGATCAATGCAATTTGCGAAGCGTTTGACGAGATTTTAGCCGAAACGGATGCCGATCCGCTTCTTATAATTCCGATGTTTATACTCGACTTTCTTTGCATCCATCCGTTCAACGACGGTAACGGCAGAATGAGCCGATTACTCACGTTGCTACTCTTGTACCGTGCGGGGTATATCGTTGGAAAATATATAAGTATCGAAAAAATGATCGAGCAGACAAAGGAAACCTATTACGAAGCTCTCGGGAACAGCTCCGCAAATTGGCACGAGGATAAAAATGACTATATACCTTTTGTGCAGTATACGCTTGGTGTGGTAGTTGCCGCATATCGCGAGTTTTCTTCAAGAGTTAAGTTGTTTGCGGCAAGCAATCTATCCAAGCCCGAGCGCATCAAAGAGATCATCAAAAATACGCTTGGTAAAATAACAAAATCCGAGATTATGGAAAAATGCCCCGATATCAGCCAAGTTACGGTGCAAAGAGCTCTTAACGAACTGGTGACAAACGGAGAAATATTGAAGATCGGCGGCGGACGTTACACCGCATATATTTGGAATCACGAAAAGGAGAACTGAAATGATAACAGGCGAGCTCAAAAATAAAATTGACGGACTTTGGGACGTGTTTGCGGCAGGCGGACTTGTTAACCCCCTCGACGTTATAGAGCAGATAACTTATTTGATGTTTATCCGCGACCTTGACGATACCGATAACATCCGCGCAAAAGAGGCTGTTATGCTGGGATTGCCCCATAGAAGCATATTTGCGGACAAGGTGAAGGTAGGAGAAAGGGAAATCGACGGCAATCAGCTCAAGTGGTCGGTATTCCACGATTTTCCCGCAGGTAAGATGTATTCCACCGTACAGGAATGGGTGTTTCCCTTTATTAAGGGACTGCACGAGGATAAGGACAGCGCGTACTCCAAATATATGGACGATGCCATCTTTAAGATACCCACGCCCCTGCTTCTTGAAAAGATAGTTACCACCCTTGACAGCATCTATGAGCAGATGGCGCAGATAAAGGATAGTGATATCCGTGGAGACGTCTACGAGTACCTTCTCTCAAAGATTTCCCAGTCAGGATTGAACGGCCAGTTCCGTACGCCTCGCCATATCATTCGTATGATGGTAGAGCTGATGGATCCGGGGGCAGACGAGGTTATCTGCGACCCCGCCTGCGGTACTTCGGGCTTCCTTGTTGCCGCAGGTGATTACCTCAAGGAAAAGCGCAAAGAGGAAATATTCTTCAACAGGCAGAAGAAGGCGCACTATATGAACGGTATGTTCCACGGCTACGATATGGACAGAACCATGCTCCGTATCGGCGCGATGAACATGATGACACACGGCGTGGACAACCCCTATATTGAGTATCGTGATAGCTTGTCCGATCAGAACCCCGATAAAGATAAATATTCGCTGATTCTGGCAAATCCCCCGTTCAAGGGCAGTTTGGATTATGATACCGTTTCCGCAGATCTTCTTAAGGTTTGCAAAACCAAAAAGACCGAACTTCTGTTCCTCGCATTGATGCTCCGTATGCTTCGCGTGGGCGGCAGATGCGCGGTTATCGTTCCCGACGGAGTTCTTTTCGGATCTTCAACCGCGCACAAAGCAATCCGCAAGGCAATCGTTGATGATAACCGCCTTGAAGCCGTTATTTCCATGCCCTCGGGCGTGTTCAAGCCCTACGCAGGTGTTTCTACCGGAATTCTGATCTTTACCAAGACGGGACACGGCGGCACAGACAAGGTTTGGTTCTACGATATGCAGGCAGACGGATTCTCTCTGGATGATAAACGCACCCCCGTTGCGGAAAACGATATTCCCGATATAATCGCACGCTTCCGTTCTGTTAAATCCGTAGGGACCGGCGTCCCCGACGGTCCGTATAACGAAGCTGAGAACCCACGCACCGCAAAGTCCTTTATGGTTCCAAAGGATGAAATCGTAGGAAACGACTACGACCTCTCTATCAATAAGTACAAAAAGACCGAATATAAGCCCGTGGAATACCCCTCCACCGCGGAGATCATGGCCGATTTGCACGAATTGGAAGTGCAGATCACTGCGGGCCTTGCCGAACTGGAGGATATGCTGTGAAAAAGCTATATGCAATTATGGCTGTGATTAGCATAATTGTTCGACAAGTATATCTTCCCAATCCATTTGAGTGTTTTGGCGATATGGCATGGCTCTACAATCTAATTGCTGAGCCTATTATCCACGGTGCCGCATTCTTGTTGGTTGGTACAATTTATCGCAAGGGTTCGTTCCCCGCACTGGGCGGCTTTCTGTATTTGGTAGCATATGCAGTCGTCACCGGTATCTTGGCATTGATGGGAATTTTTTCTTTCGCCTGGTGGTGGGTGCTGATTATCGTTGTGGCTATGATAGCAATTTGTGTATTGCTTGCAAAATTAAGGAGGTGGCTTGATGGCACGACTTGGTGACATTGCGACCTATGTGAACGGCTTTGCTTTCAAGCCTTCCGATTGGTCGAATGAAGGACTACCTATAATTAGAATACAAGATCTAACTGGCAATTCTTATCAAGCCAACTGTTACAATGGATCGTATCATCCTAAATATGAAGTTAATGATGGAGATGTATTGATTTCTTGGTCTGCAAGTCTTGGTGTATATGTTTGGAAAGGCGAGAAAGCGGTATTAAATCAGCATATTTTCAAGGTTGTATTCGATAAATCGGAAGTTGATAAGAATTTCTTTGTCCATCAAGTACAGAATATTCTTGAAAATGCGGCATCAGAAGCGCATGGTGCAACAATGAAGCATTTGACGAAACCGGTGTTTGATGCACTACCATTCTATCTTCCGAGTATTGAAAAGCAGAAGGAAATTGCTTCGGTTCTGGATAAAGTTACAGAACTGATTGCCCTGCGGAAAGAGCAGCTTGCGAAATTGGATGAGTTGGTCAAAGCACGATTTGTCGAACTGTTTGAGAATAACAACTATCCAGTTATCAAGCTTGGAGAGGTATGCACTAAGATAACTGACGGAACACATAAAACACCGACTTATTTAGAAAGTGGTATCACTTTTATTTCAGCAAAAAATATCGTCAATGGTGAACTTGATTTTTCTGATATTAAATATATTTCAGAACAGGAGTATGCCGAAATACAAAAGCGATGCCAAACTGAAATAGGAGATATATTGCTTTCAAAAAGTGGCTCGTTGGGTTCGCCTGTTATTGTGAGAACGACTCAAAAATTGGGCTTGTTCGAAAGCCTTGCAGTTATCAAGTATGATAGAGATAGATTGTTGCCAGAGTTTTTATGTGAGCAGTTGAAAACTGATAGAATCCAAAGGCAATTTAAGGTTGGAACTAAAGGTGTGGCAATAAAGCATTTGCATTTAGGAGTAATTGCAGATACAGGTATTATTGTTCCCTCTATTGAGGAGCAAAACCAATTCGCAGCCTTCGTCGAACAGACCGACAAATCAAAATCTGAAATCCAAAAGAGCCTTGAAAAGCTCGAAACACTAAAAAAAGCATTGATGCTAAAATATTTTGGGTGAGGTGAAATTATAATGAATGGATTTGATTTAAGCGCCACTCTTGAAAATGCAGAACGAGCTTTACAATATGCCAATCGCGATTATACAATGGCAGACTGGAAATATGAAAAGCTTAGAGAACAGATTGAAGAGTTTCAATCGGTTTTAACAGACGATGTTGATGTTTGTGTTGCATTGGCATCCTTTG
Source organism: Oscillospiraceae bacterium (assembly GCA_015064505.1). Classification (GTDB taxonomy): domain Bacteria; phylum Bacillota; class Clostridia; order Oscillospirales; family CAG-272; genus RUG12395. The sequence goes on along the minus strand of SVSB01000041.1, from coordinate 15,176 downwards.
GTACAAGTATGATAATGCAGGTCACAGATATTGGATATCAAAATCCGGATATGTTATATTTTTATGGTTACATAAACGGGAATCAAACTCAACTTATTCAGCATGTATCACAACTGAATTTTGTTTTGATGGCGGTAAAAAAAGAAGAACCCGAACGTCCTCCGAGAAGGATTGGGTTTATTACCGATGATGAAGAATAAAGCAGTGATGCAAAAATACTTGGGTGAGGTGAAAACAATGATAGAAAGACGAACGAAAGAAGATAAGCCTGTTTTAGCAATTTGCTATGATTTTGATAAAACATTGTCTCCTGACGATATGCAGGCGCAGGGATATATTCAAGAGGTTTTCGGCGATAATGTAAAAGCATTTTGGGACGAGTGCAGAGAATTAGCAGAAACCAATGAGATGGACTCAAATTTGGCCTATATGTGTAAAATGGTAGAATATGCACGTGGTCGTATTTTGCTAACAAAAAAGACGTTAAGAGAGTACGGCTCCAAGGTAAAGTTGTTTCCCGGCGTTGAAGAATGGTTTGAAAGAATTAGAGATTATGGTAGACAACACAATGTGATTGTCGAACATTATATCATATCTTCGGGTCTTAAAGAGATGATAGAGGGAACATCTATTGCGAACGAATTTGAAAAAATCTATGCAAGTTCCTTTTTATTTGATAAAACTGATGTACCTGTTTGGCCGGCGCAAGCCATCAATTACACAAACAAAACGCAATTTCTGTTCAGAATTGAAAAGGGTGTGTTAGATGTAAATGATACCGGTGTAAACGACTACTTTAAACCTGAGAATATTCGTGTTCCTTTCAGAAACATCGTATATATCGGCGATAGTATGACGGATATCCCCTGTATGAAGCTTGTTAATGTTAACGGCGGCCATTCCATAGCTGTATATGACAATAGTACATTGGATAAAAGCAAAGCATTCCAAATGTTATCGGATAATCGCATTAAGTATTTTACGCCTGCTGATTATACCGATGGTTCAGAGTTAGACAAACTCGTCAAGTCAATTGTTATCAGAACGGCAGCAAATGAGGTTTTGGAAGAAAAGCATTTTGCTTGCAAAAAAGAACGTGATGAGGAGCAAAGCTCGAGCGCTGAAAAGTACTCACCGGAGCATATGAAGTTAATTATCGCGTTGGACGGTAGCCGCAATTTTGAAACTACTCACGCGATTATGCCAGCATTGTCGGCTATTGACGATTGGTCTCAAGAGGAAATTGAATTGATGCTTGGAATAGCACTTACTCATCATCCTGTTCGTTATTTGCTTAATGATATTGATGTTAATACGTTTTATCGCAAAATAATTGGTATGTTGAAGAACCCTACCGATAAAGCGAAAAAAGTTATGAAGCGGTTCGAGAAAGAATAATGCAAAAGAATATGTGAGGTAATATAATGGGATTTTCCGAAAAAGTTCAGGCAGAGGCGTTAGCCGCATGCGAAAGACGGTGTTGTATATGTCATAATTTTTGTGGAACAAAAATGGCTCTTCACCACATTGTGCAAAGAGCAGACGGCGGAGATGATAGCTTCGATAATTGTATTCCTCTGTGCTTAAATTGCCACGAAGATATGGGGAAGCCAGACCCAAGACATGTTACTGGAAAGCATTACAGCGAGCGTGAATTGAGGCTACATAGAGATAACTGGTATGAAAGTGTGAGAAACGCGAGATCTGGCATTAAAGAAGTAACCAAAAAAGACATTGAAAAACTGTTTGCCGATGATGAGGTAGTTGTTCTTGACGGTGGAACCATAGGCGAAAATAATACTGTAAATATTGATGGTATGACGACAGCACTTAAAGAATTGGCAAAGAAATTGCCCCGAATAGAACAAAGTGATAACTGTTTTAACACAAGCGATGAAGATGACTTGTTACCCGACGGAACAAGTAGAAAAATAGAAATTATTTAGCTTTTAAGGAGAGAATTATGGACTATAAAAACATGTCTGATTCCGAACTTGCTTCGGTAATGGTAAATTATATTAATCGAATTAAACATCTCAAGGAAATGATAGGACGTTACTTAGATCGTCCAGATCGAGGATATGTTCAAGCTGATCAAATTAAAGCAGAATATAGAAAATTGAAGAATGAAATACGAGAGGATGCGGACTATTTGTATTTATCTCGTAATCGAAACGGAAGTCTTTTATATACCAGCGCATTTGCACCAAGCATTCGAGAAGCTGCAGCTTTTGGTTTTACGGTTCCAGTAAATGCGGCTGTAAACCACCAAATGTACTCTGCGGTAGAAGAAGCACATTATAAATTAAGAAAATACAAGTCTCTTGAAGAATGGGGAGAGTTGATGTAAATATCTTAATTTAATCAAAAGCGAACAATTGGGTGGGATAAATATATGTCTAAAAACACGGGTAACACATACGAAAAATTAACTCAAAAACTATATCAGCAAATTGTGGACTTAGACACAAATGGATATGAAAAGATAGAAGTTAAGCACAATGTAAAAATCAAGGGGAAATCAGGTCTCGAACACCAAATTGATGTTTTTTGGGAGTTTGTTTTAGGAAGTGTACACTATGCAACCATTATTGAGGTGAAAGATTGGCAAAACAAAGTAAAGAAAACGGATGTGATGGCTTTTACCGAGAAAATAAAGGATATTCCCGGATTCCCGACAGGCATATATGTATCAAAAAGTGGTTTTCAAAGAGGCGCTCTTGAGTGGGCTAAACTGAACGGTATAAAATTAGTAACAATAAGCGAGCCGGATACAATCAATCACATTCATCTCAACTTTAATGTTCGTTCCCCTCATATAACCAATTTTGCTATCGATATAGATCAAGATTGGCTAAAGAATTATATGGATGAGAACGGTATTCGTGGAACATTTGAATTAAACACTACTGCTGGGGATGTGATGTTATTCGATGGCAATGGAAATAGCACACCTTTAATTCATTACATAAAAGCTGCTCAAAAACCTTATCTTGACAATAAAGATAAAATATCCAATTTACATGTAGCTTATCGGTTTGATGGTAAAAAATATCTTCATACCGGAGATTCAGCAATTCCAAAAATTTTAGTTAATGGTTTTAGTTTCGATTTAACTATACACGAAGGGACATATACTCACGAAATTCATCCAAACAATGTAGCAGACTATATTCTTTACGATATAAGCGAAGGAAAAACGATAGAGTTTAACTACATACACGGAATTATTAACTCGCCAAAAGATAATTAGGAGGTGATGTAATGACAAATTTTGACTTCCTTAAAAACACTCCCGATTTTGACACGTTTGCGGACGTAGCGATCTCGGCGGAGAAAATATTACATATCGACGTAGACGCCTGCGTGCTGAACTGCCGCAGGGCGATGGAGTTTGCGGTCAAGTGGATGTACTCCGTTGACCGTGATCTTGTTATGCCCTATCAGGACAACCTTGTCAGCCTTATGAATGACGAGAAGTTCCGCGATATTATAGGAAACGATATTTGGCGGCGCATGGAGTTCATCCGCAAGCTTGGCAACAATGCCGCCCACGGAGGCAAAAAGGTAACCAAGGAACAGGCGGAGCTGTGCCTTGAAAATCTCTTTGTGTTTCTTGACTGCGTGGCGTATTTCTACGCACCCGAATATGAGGAACGGCAGTTTGATAAGTCGCTGCTTGAGCTTACTGTTAACGAGGCACTTGATTTTGTGCCGGATGCCGACGTAGATATAAAGAAACTCATTGAAGAAAACAAGGCAATGAGGGACGAGCTTACTGCGCGCCGCGCAGAGCAGCAGCAGACCTACGTGCCCAAGCCCCTTGACCTTTCCGAATACAAGACACGTAAGATATACATCGACTTTATGCTTCAGGACGCAGGATGGACGGAGGGCAAGGACTGGCTGAACGAGGTGGAGCTTTACGGCATGCCCAACAACAGTGAGGTGGGTTACGCCGATTACGTGCTCTACGGTGATGACGGCAAGCCTCTCGCGGTGCTTGAAGCCAAGCGCACCTGCGTGGACGTTGCAAAGGGCAGACAGCAGGCAAAGCTTTATGCTGATCTTTTGGAGCAAAAATACGGTCGCAGACCGATCATTTTCCTTTCAAACGGTTTTGACACGCGTATCTGGAACGATAAATACTATCCCGAGCGCCGTGTAGCATCGATCTATTCCAAGCGCGATCTTGAAAAGCTGTTCAATCTGCATGCTATGCGCACAAGCCTTAAAAACGTGATGGTGGACAAGCACATTGCAGGACGCTATTACCAAGAGGGCGCGATCAAGGCTGTTTGCGAATCGTTTGATAAGAAAAATCGCCGCAAAGCGCTACTCGTTATGGCAACGGGCTCGGGCAAGACGAGAACAGTCATTGCGCTTTGCAAGGTTCTGCTCGACCACGGCTGGGCAAAGAATATCCTGTTCCTTGCAGACCGCAACTCGCTGGTCACGCAGGCAAAACGCGCATTTGTAAATATGCTCCCCGACCTTTCCGTGACCAATCTCTGCGAGGATAAGGAAAACTTTGATGCGCGCTGTGTGTTCTCGACCTATCAGACCATGATGAACTGCATTGATACGGTTAAGGACAAGGACGATAAGAAGCTCTTTACGGTCGGGCACTTTGACCTTGTTATCGTAGACGAGGCTCACCGTTCTATTTACAACAAATACAAGGATATTTTTAACTATTTCGATGCGCCGCTTGTGGGTCTTACCGCAACACCCAAGGATGAGATCGACAAGAACACATACGAGATTTTTGAACTCGAAAACGGTGTTCCTACCTACGGATATGAGCTTGCTCAGGCAGTTACCGACGGGTTCCTCGTGGACTTTATGTCTGTTGAAAGCAAGCTGAAGTTTATTGAGCAGGGAATAGTTTACGACGATCTTTCCGAAGAGGATAAGGAAGCCTACGAAAACACCTTTGAGGATGAAAACGGAGAATTGCCCGAAAGCATATCCTCCTCTGCCCTCAATGAATGGGTCTTTAACGAGGATACCATCCGCCAAGTGCTTCACATCCTTATGTCCGATGGTCTTCGCATAGATTACGGCGAAAAACTCGGCAAGTCCATTATATTTGCAAAAAATCACGAGCACGCCGAAAAGATCCACGAGATATTCGGTAAGGAATACCCCAATTTACCCGGGTACACAAAAGTCATTGACAATTATATGACCTATGCGCAGAGTGCCATCGACGAGTTTTCCGATCCTAAAAAGCTGCCGCAGATAGCTATTTCCGTTGATATGCTTGATACGGGTATTGACGTGCCCGAGGTGCTTAACCTTGTGTTCTTCAAAAAGGTGATGAGTAAGGCAAAATTCTGGCAGATGATCGGACGCGGCACACGCCGTTGTGACGGACTGATGGACGGCAAGGATAAGGACAAGTTCTACATCTTCGATTTCTGCGGTAATTTTGAGTTTTTCCGTATGAATAATGGTAAACCTACTGCAAATCAGATCGCACTGCAGGGAGCAATCTTTAAGCTAAAGGCGCAGATTGCGTTTAAATTGCAGGATCTTGCGTATCAGACCACTGACTTGATTGCGTTCCGCAAATCCTTGGTTGACGATATGGTGCGCAAGGTGCGTGAGCTGAACAAGGAGAACTTCGCTGTTCGTCAGCATCTGCGCTACGTGGAGCAGTATGCGAATCCCGATAATTACAATTCTCTTACTTATGAGGATACGCTACTCATGGCAGAAGAGCTTGCTCCGCTGATCACACCTGACGAGGACGAGGCATCCGCTGTTCGTTTTGACGCTTTGATGTATGGCATTGAGCTTGCATACCTTGCCGGAAAGAAGCATTCTCGCGCCCGTACCGATCTTTACAAAAAGGTCAGCGGAATTGCAAGCGTTGCTAACATTCCCGAAATTATGGCACAATCGGAGCTTATCAATAAGATACTTCATACCGATTATTTGGAGAATGCCGGAATTAACGAATTTGAGCATATCCGCGAAAATCTTCGTGATTTAATGAAGTATATCCCAAGAACAGGGGTGAAGTATATCACCAATTTTGATGATGAAATACTTTCTGTCGAGTGGAATGAATCTAATCTTGAAAGCGACGATCTTAAGAACTATAAAGCAAAGGCAGAGTTCTATATCCGTCAGCATCAGGACGAGGCGGCGATTGCAAAGCTAAAGAGTAACGTTCCTTTGAGTGCAGACGATGTTAAGGCACTTGAACGTATTCTGTGGAGCGAGGTTGGTAGTAAAAAGGACTACGAGGCGGAATACGGCGAAAAGCCTCTTGGTGAGCTTGTCCGCGAGATTGTGGGGCTTGATATGTCCGCCGCCAAAGCCGCGTTTTCAGATTATCTTAACGACGTTAGACTTGACTCAAACCAGATATACTTTGTAAATCAGATAGTTGAGTACATTGTACACAACGGTGTTATGAAGGATCTCTCTGTGCTGCAGGAAGCGCCGTTTACCGATAGAGGTAGCATTGTGGAGGTATTCACCGATATTTCCGTATGGCTTGGAATAAAAAAGATAATAGAACAGGTCAACGCAAATGCGGCATAAACCCGATCAAAGCAAATATTAGATTCCGTTAAATTTGACTGAAGCAGGGGCAGGAGGATCGGATCCTCCTGCCCCTGCTTGATTAAAATATTACTTTAATTTCGGTACCGACGCCCTCGGTGCTGTAAAGCTGTATTTTACCTTTATGATAAGCAACGGCGTGCTTTACGATGGAAAGACCGAGGCCCGTGCCTCCCGTTTCCTTTGAATGGCTCTTGTCCACGCGGTAGAAGCGCTCAAAAATGCGGCCCTGATGCTCTGCGGGAATACCGATGCCGGTATCCTTTACCGTGATAACGGCGTTGCCTTCCGCTTTGGATACCGTCACCGCGACCTTGCCGCCGTCCTTATTGTAGCGGATAGCGTTATCGCAAAGATTATAGATTATTTCATAGATATATCTGCGTACGCCGTTTATCACGCAGGATTCCCCTTCAAGAGAAAGCTCCACCAGCTTCTTTGAAGCGGGAATCTCAAGCTCCGTCAATACCTCGTTTGCCACCTCGTATAGATCCACGGACTCCGTGGCGGGGCCTCTGTCCTCGTCAAGCTGGGAAAGACGGATGATATCGTTGATGAGGGAAACCAGCCTCGTTGCTTCGTTCTTGATATTGCCAAGGAACCTGCCCGTATCCTCGGGCTTCACAAGGCCGCTTTCAAGAAGCTCCGCACTGCCGATGATGGATTGCAGAGGCGTTTTCAGCTCGTGGGTGACGTTTGCGGTAAATTCCCTGCGGTTGCGCTCCGCAAAGGTACGGTCGGAGATATCGAACACAAGAATTACGGCGCCGAGCACCTTTCCGTCCGATTTAATGGAATTGACGGTAAACTGATATTCACAGCCGTTTCTTTCCTCCGTATATTCGCTGTGCTCCCCTTCAAGGGCGCTCCATACCGCACGGCTCATTTTGCTCGTTCTGTCAACAAGCAGAAAATCCCTGCCCTTGATTTCCCTGCTGACGGCAAATATTTTTTTCGCCGCCGCGTTCATGCTGATCACCATTCCGTGCTCGTCAAGAAGCACCAAGCCCTCGTTCATGGAGGAAACGATCTGCTCAAATTCATCGAAGCTGCGGCGCAGAGCAGCCATCTGTTCACTTATCTGCTTATGCTGCTTATGCAGCTTCGTAAGTATGGGGGTCAGCTCCTCGTAAGTACTGTTTTCCGCGGGATTCTCCAGATCAAGCTGCATAAGCGGCTCCGTTACCTTCTTTGCCATAGTGTGAGAAAGAACACCCGCGAATGCCGCCGCAATAAAAATAATAGCGAAAATTGCAGGCAGCATACCGATAATAAGAGCCCCCACGGTAAGCCGGCTTACCGAAATGCGAAGCACGTTGCCGTTCTCAAGAAGTGCCGCCTCGTAAAAGGTCTTTTCCGTAAGCGTAATGGAATATCTTGCACTGCTGCCCTTCCCCTCCGCAAAGGCTTCAACGATCTCCTCGCGGTCTGCGTGGTTTTCCATCTCGCTTGCGTTTACCTTTGTATCGTACAGCACGACGCCGTCAGGATCCACCACGGTGAAGCGGAATACCGTGGAATCGAAGTTTTCAAAGTATTCAACGCCGACCTCGTTTACCGTATCCGCCACAAGATCAAGCTCTTCCGTTAACCTCTTTACCTGGGTTGCATTATAATACTCGTACAGAAAGCCCGTGGCAATGCTTATGCTTGCAAACAGTACCACAAGAGCGACCGAAAGTATGGAATGAAAGATCTTTTTGGTCATTTTTCATTCTCCAGTCTGTACCCAACGCCGATGACGGTCTTTATCTGACTGCCTGCGCCGCCCAGCTTGTGGCGAAGGGTCTTGACGTGCATATCAACGGTACGTGTCTCGCCCATATAATCCGTTCCCCATATCTCGCTCATAAGCTTATCTCTTGAGAATACCACGCCCGGATTGTGCACAAAGAGCTTAAGCAGCTCAAATTCCTTATGAGTCAGCTCCGTATTTTTCCCCTCGGCAATGACCTTGTGCTCTGCTTCCTTTAAAGTGATATTCCCCACCGTGATCTCGGAAGATACCTCTTTTCTCGCACTGCGGCGAAGCACCGCGTTCACGCGTGCCACCATCTCCAGAACGCCGAAGGGCTTTACGAGATAATCATCGGCACCCAAGTTGAGCCCTCCGATCTTATCCATCTCCGTGCCCTTGGCAGTTGCCATAATTACGGGAATATCCTTATACGCGGCATCCCCGCGGAGCTTGGAAAGAACTTCAAGCCCGTCCATATTCGGCATCATAATATCAAGAATGATCAATTCCGGGATCTCGGTCTTCAGGGCTTCAAGCATTGAAATACCGTCGGCAAATCCCCGCGCCTTAAATCCCGTCTGCGTCAGCGCGTAAACTTCAATTTCTCGGATCGTACTATCGTCGTCAACACACCAGATCATAAATTATCTCCTTTACGAACTCCCGTGACGGAAAATTCGACCCACTCCGCAATATTTACCGCGTGGTCGCCGATGCGTTCAAAATACTTTGCGATCATCAAAAGATCGATAGCGTATTCTCCGTCCGCTTTATTTTCGGATATCATTTTTATCAACGTGTCCTTCATTCTGCCGAAGGCGTCGTCTACCACGTCGTCGTACTCGACGACGGCTTTGGCAAGGGAGACGTCTTGCTTTACGTAAGCATCGATGCTGTCGGTCACCATCTTGCAGGTGGCTTCAGCCATAGGCTTAAAATCGGCAAACTCCGCACCGGTCCGTCCGTCAAGAAACGGAATTATCTCGGCAATGTCTTCTGCCTGATCTCCGATTCTTTCCATATCGGTTATCATTTTCAGGGCAGCGGAGATCACGCGGAGGTCTTTTGCCACAGGCTGCTGCTGAAGCAGAAGCTTTAAGCAAATGGATTCTATCTCCCGTTCCATTTGGTCGACCTCGTGACCTTGGGCTTTTGCTTTTTTTGCACCCTCTACGTCACCGCTTAACAGGGCTTTTGCCACAAGGGCGATCAGCTCCTCGCATTCCGCGCCCATTTGGATCATTCTTTTATTCAGCAGGCCAAGCTGCTCGTCAAATCTGCTTCTCATAACATCAACCAAACCTTCCCGTAATATAATCCTCGGTGCGCTTATCAACCGGCTGTGAGAACAATTTCTCGGTATCGCCGAACTCCACCAACTCTCCAAGAAGGAAAAACGCGGTATTATCAGAAACGCGAAGAGCCTGCTGCATATTATGCGTTACTATAATTATAGTATATTTTTCCTTTAATTGCAATGCGAGTTCTTCAATTTTTGAAGTGGAGATCGGGTCAAGGGCGCTTGTGGGCTCGTCCATCAAAAGAACCTTGGGCTCTACGGCAAGCGCACGTGCGATACATAAACGCTGCTGCTGACCGCCCGAAAGACCGAGAGCGTTCTTTTTGAGGCGGTCCTTTACCTCATCCCAGATCGCCGCATCACGAAGCGCCTGCTCCACTATTTCATCCAGCCTTACTCTGCTTGTAATCCCGTGTGTGCGCGGTCCGTAAGCAATATTATCGTAGATGCTCATTGGGAAAGGATTTGGCTTCTGGAACACCATACCAACGTCGCGGCGCAGCTCGTTTACATCTACGTTTTTATCAAAAATATTACGGCCGTTGTAGCATACCTCTCCCGTGATCTTTACGATCGGAATAAGGTCGTTCATGCGGTTAAGAGTTTTAAGGAAGGTGGACTTGCCGCATCCCGAAGGACCGATAAGCGCCGTTATGCTTTTTTCGGGAATGGCAATGCTTATATCCTTCAAGGCTTTATTATCGCCGTACCAGAGACACAGGTCTTTAGCCGTTATAATCACACTCATGCGTTTCTCCTTTTTGCAAAGTATTTGCCCACCAACGTGGCAGACAGATTTATCAATAACGTCAATATCATCAGGATCGCGGCGATAGCAAAGGCAACGCCGAACTCACCTTCCTCTTTGGCATACACGTAAAGGGCAACGGTTAAAGTCGCGCCGGGAGAAGCAAGTCCCGTGAAAATGCCGTTAAGAGCGTGAGCAAAGCCTGCGGTAAAGAGAAGAGCCGCCGATTCACCGAGTATACGCCCAACGGAGAGGATACAGCCCGTGATCACTCCGTCCACGCATCCGGGGAGAACTACCGTGCGGATCACGCGCCACTTACCGGCGCCAAGACCGAAAGCACCCTCGCGATAGCTCTGCGGAACGGTCTTTAAGCTCTCCTGCGTGGTTCTCATTACGGTTGGCAGATTCATAATAACGAGTGTCAACGCACCGGCAAGCAGGCTTGTTCCGAAGTTGTTTGAAAAGAGCAGCATACCCACAAGGCCGTATATTATAGACGGAATCCCGGAAAGAGTTTCAGCTGCGTATTCGATCACAGCCACCAGCTTTTTGTTTTTTGCGTATTCGGTAAGGTAAATTGCCGCACCTACACCGAGAGGTAACACAATCACGAGTGTTGCAAGTACGATATAAACCGTGTTCAGAATATCGGGTAAAATACCGATACGCTCGGTTAAGTAGCTGGGTTTTGTGGAAAGCAGTTCCCACGTGATATTCGGAATACCGTTTATAAGCACGTATCCCATAAGGAACAGCACAAGCGCCGCCGTAAGTGCAGTACAAAGGATCATTGCGCCGCCCGTTAAACCGATATATATTTTTCTCTTTCTATTCATCTCATTTCTCCTTATCTCTCTTCAAGAAGAAATTGAGGGTAACGTTAATGAGCATAATAAACAGGAACAGCACAAGGGCAATGGAGAACAGCGCATTTCTCTGCAGGCTGCCGGGGCTTGAATACGCCATTTCGCTTGCAACGGCGGTGGTAAGAAAACGCACGCTCTCAAAGAGAGATGGCATATTCGCCACGTTACCCGCAACCATCATAACCGCCATTGCTTCACCGATCGCACGACCGACACCAAGCACCACGGCGGCGGCAATACCGCTTTTTGCCGCAGGAACGGATACCTTAAAAAAGGTTTCGGTAGGTGTTGCGCCGAGCGCAAGGGATGCATCCTCATATTCCTTCGGCACGGCATCCAGCGCCGTGATAGACACCTTTATGATGTTGGGCAGTATCATAACGGCAAGCACGATAATTGCCGCAAGCAAGCTCGCTCCGTCAGGTACCTTGAAGATCTCCCGGATCGCGGGTACGAGCACAAGCATGCCCACAAGCCCATACACCACCGAGGGAATGCCCGCAAGCAAGTTTACAGCGGCTTCGATAACGGCTCTGACCCTCTTATGGGCAACCTTTGAAAGATACACGGCTGTAAAAAATCCGATGGGAACACCGATCAGTATTGCGCCCGCCGTTCCGTATACGCTTGTCAGTATAAAAGGCAGTATTCCGTATTTCGGCTCGGCGGCGGTGGATGCCCACTCTTTTCCGAAAAGGAACTTAATGAGTCCGATTTCCCGAATTGCGGGAATACCCGAAACGATGAGATATACCGTGATGAGCACAACGCAGCCGACGGTTATTAAACCGAGTATGAGGAACAAGCCGTGAATGATGTTTTCATAGGTTTTTGAGTTTTTGTTACGAATCCATTCCAGCAAATCTTTTATAAATCTTCTATGCATAATTCACCTCAAACGGGAACAAGCGGCGGCACTTGTGCGCCGTCGCTCAGGGTCCTTAGTTGGCGGGAACGACGCCTGCGCCGCTGATGATCTCGTTTGCCGCTTCGGAGGTAATATAATCAAAGAACCTTTGGGCGTTCTCGGAGAGAGCTGCATCCTTCTTTGTAACAAGAACGAATGGGCGCTGTACTACGTAGCTACCGTCCTTGATGGTTTCTTCACTTGCAACGACACCGTCAACCTTAAGCGCTTTTACGGTATCCTTAACGGAAGCGAGAGAGGCATAACCGATTGCTCCGGGGTTGCTTGCAACGGTGGTGATAACGTCACCTGTGGAGGTCAGCTCCTGACGGTAATCACATTTGTCTTTTGTATCGGTGATATCCTCAAAGCCGTCTCTCGTGCCGCTGCCTGCTTCACGACCGATGAGCACGATCTCGGCATCGTTACCGCCGACCTCTTTCCAGTTCTTGATTTCACCGATGTAGATCTTTGCGATGGTTTCAACATCGAGATCGGAAACGGGATTGTTGGGATTTACGATAATTGCAATACCGTCGTAGGCAAGGACGGTACCCTCAAGCCCCTTTACCATTTCTTCGTCCTTGAGGTTTCGGCTGGAGAGACCGATGTCGCATCTTCCCTCTAAAACTGCCTGAATACCTGCACCGGAGCCGGTGGCGTTGTAGGTTACGGTAATACCCGTTTGATTTTCAAAAGCTTCACCCAAGGCACCTATTACCTTGTTCATGGAGGTGGAGCCGTCTGTTGCAACGGCATTATTTTTTGAGCCGCAGCCCGCAAGGGCAAGTACGAGTAAAACTGCTGTGAGTAAGCTGATGATCTTTTTCATTTTTTATCTCCTTTGATTTATTATTGACTTTCATCTGCAGATCCTCTCTGCTACGGTTATATTTTACCCTTATGCTGTAAAATCCGTAACCGAATCTGTGTAAAATAGAAGTAAAATAAAGGCGCCGCTTCTTGCTAAAGCGGCGCCTTTTATTATTGGTTGCTCAAATAAAGCTCAAATTATATTATACGAACGAAAGATACTTCTTCGTGTATTCCTTATACTTTTCTCTGTAAAACTCGCTGTCGCTTCTTATAAGCTTCAAAGACTCGTGCAGACTCATACTCTGTACCTTCGTATCTATAACGCAGCCGCCGATATTGGAGCAGTGGTCGGCAACTCTTTCCAAATTGGTTATAAGATCGCTCCACACGAAGCCTGCCTCAATTCCGCATTCGCCCACACGCAGGCGGTCAATATGACGGGTACGGAGAAGCTCCTTCATTCTGTCGATTACCTGTTCAAGAGGCTCTACGAGATTTGCCTTATCCTCGTTATTATCCACGAAGGCGCTGTAAGACAAGTCTACTATTTCGGCTGTTGCCGCGCACAGAGAATCCATTTCCGCCTTTGCGTTATCTGAGAACGCTATTCCTTTATCACGCATTTCCTCTGCGGATTCAAGAACGTTAACGGCGTGGTCGGATATACGCTCAAAATCACCTATAGCCTTCAGCAGCATGGAAGCCGTGGCACCCTCGGTTTCGTTCAGCTGCTTCATACTCAGCTTAACCAGATAGCTGCCGATAACGTCCTCAAGGTGGTCGGTCTTATCCTCTGCCTCGCGGATAGCTTCCGCCTTCGTCTTATCGTAGGAGGCAAGGCAATCAATACTCGTCTTCAGCGCGGCGGTAGCGATCTTTGCCATATCGCAGGTGAGGTTGTACGCACACTCAAGCGCAATAGTGGGAGTGGAAAGAAGTCTTTCGTCAAGCTCGGATGCTTTTTCGACCTGCTCGGTATCGGGGACAAGCTTATACGCAAGCTTTTCGAGCAAGCTTGACATGGGAAGCAAGAGCAAAGTGCAGACAATATTGAATATGGAGTGTGCCGTTGCAATGCCTGCATAGGTGGCGGAAGCATTAAGTAACGCGGGATCAAATACCGCCCTCACGACTGAAAAGCCGGCAAGGCAGACCACCGTTCCGATTACGTTAAAGGACAAATGCACGAGAGCCGCACGTCTTGCGTTCTTTGTCGTGCCCACGGAGGAAAGGACAGCCGTGACGCAGGTACCGATGTTCTGTCCCATAATTATCGGGATAGCCGCACCGTAGGAAACCGCACCCGTTGCCGCAAGCGCCTGAAGAATACCCACCGACGCGGAGCTGGACTGGATAATGGCGGTAAGTATTGCTCCCACGAGAACGCCGAGAATGGGGTTCTTGAACATAATGAACATCTCGCGGAACGCGGGAATCTCCTCAAGACCCGCAACCGCACCCGTCATCGTTTCCATACCGAACATAAGAGTTGCAAAGCCCAGAAGAACGACGCCGATATCCTTCTTCTTGTTGCTCTTTGTGAACATAAGGAGAATAATACCGATAAGAGCAAGAACGGGAGTAAAGGAAGAGGGCTTAAGCAGCTTCAAAAAAGTGCTGCTTCCCGAAATGCCGCTGAGGCTGAGTATCCACGCGGTAACGGTGGTACCGATGTTTGCACCCATAATAACGTGGATCGCCTGCTTTAACGTCATAAGCTTGGAATTGACGAAGCCAACGACCATAACGGTGGTAGCCGATGAGCTTTGGATCACCGCAGTAACTCCAAGACCCGTGAGAAGTCCCGCGAGCTTGCCGCTTGTAAGCTTACCTATCATTATCTCAAGCTTGCTGCCCGCGCTTCTTTCCAAAGCGTCACCCATCAGATTCATTCCGAACAGGAACAGGCAAAGCCCCCCTATAAGGGTCAACACGTCAAAAACGTTCATTTAAACAACCTCGGTTAATATATTTTTTCTCATTTTATAAATACGAGGTTATTCTACCTTGGGGCTGTAAAATCCGTAATCACATCCGTGTAAAATCCGTGTAAAATTTTCCAAAAACGCAAAAACCGCCTTGGCTCTCTTTTTGATATAATCCCCTTAAAGTAGACACTTGAAAAAACAAAAAAGTTTTCAAGACTACTTTAAGGGGGTTAATTTTATGCCAAGAAGAAAAGGAAAAAATAAGAAATACAGTGTGGAATTCAAGTTATC
>SVSB01000040.1 GCA_015064505.1 Oscillospiraceae bacterium | reverse complement strand
TCCTTTGCGTGATGGATCTCTTCCTTACGTGCGGGCATCTCTTCCTCGCCGCGGCGGTACATTATGTATACCTCCTCGGCGCCGATACGCAGTGCGCAGCGTGCGGCGTCCATTGCAACGTTACCGCCGCCGACGATGACTGCCTTCTTGGGGATCATAACGGGGGTCTTTGCATCGGGGAGATAAGCCTTCATAAGGTTGATGCGGGTAAGGAACTCGTTTGCGGAATATACTCCGTTCAGGTTCTCACCGGGAATGCCCATAAAGCTGGGAAGTCCCGCTCCGCTGGCAATAAATACCGCCTCGTAGCCGTCCTCAAAGAGCTCGTCCACGGTGGAGGTGCGGCCGATTATGTAGTTAGTCTCGAATTTAACGCCCATAGCCTTAAGGGAGTCGATCTCTTTCTTTACGATCTCCTTGGGGAGACGGAATTCGGGGATTCCGTAAACGAGTACTCCGCCTGCGGTGTGGAACGCCTCGAATACGGTGACCTCGTAGCCCATTCTTGCAAGATCGCCTGCACAGGTAAGTCCGCCGGGGCCCGCACCAACGATAGCGGCGCGGTGACCGTTCTTTTCGGGAACTGCGGGAGTTTCCGTTTCGTTGGCCATTGCGTAATCCGCGGCAAAGCGCTCAAGCCTGCCAATGGCAACGGGCTCGCCCTTTATGCCGCGAACGCATTTAGCCTCGCACTGAGTTTCCTGAGGGCAAACGCGACCGCAAACTGCGGGGAGCGCGCTTGTTTCCTTGATGGTCTTTGCGGCGCCGAGGAAATTGCCCTCTGCGATCTGCTTTATAAAATTGGGAATATTTA
This sequence comes from Oscillospiraceae bacterium, assembly GCA_015064505.1. GTDB lineage: Bacteria > Bacillota > Clostridia > Oscillospirales > CAG-272 > RUG12395. The sequence goes on along the minus strand of SVSB01000040.1, from coordinate 25,543 downwards.
CGTTTACGGGGCAACCGGAAACGCAGGGCATGTGCTTGCAGTTGAGGCAGCGGGTAGCTTCCTCAATTGCCATCTGCTCCGTGTATCCGATAGATACTTCCTTGAAATTACGGGCACGTACCTTTGCATCCTGCTCGGGCATTGCCACCTTGTTAAGAGACATATTCGGCATCTTACTTCACTCCTTCAATGGTGTTTCTCAGGTTGCACTGATGCTTTTCAACGGCCTTCTTCTCAAATTCCGCGTACATTCTCGCGCGACGGATGCTTTCGTCAAAGTCAACGAGGTGTCCGTCAAAATCGGGACCGTCAACGCACGCGAACTTCGTTTGTCCGCCGACGGAAAGGCGGCAGCCGCCGCACATTCCCGTTCCGTCTACCATAACGGGGTTCATGCTGACTATGGTGGGGATATCGTATTTTTTGGTGGTGATGCATACGAATTTCATCATTACAAGGGGTCCGATGGCTATTACGGTATCGTATTTCTTGCCTGCGTTAAGAAGAGCCTCAAGCTCCGTGGTGACAAGACCCTTTCTTCCGTTGGAGCCGTCGTCGGTACAGATAACTATGTTGTCGCTTGCTTCAGTCATCTCGTCTTCAAGGATGATCAGATCCTTCGTACGGAAGCCCGCAATGATATCAACGTTTGCTCCTGCTTCCTTCAAGGCTCTTGCCTGAGGAAGTGCGATGGCACAGCCGAGTCCGCCTCCGATAACGCAAACGTTCTTCATGCCTTCAAACTCGGATGCCTTTCCGAGAGGGCCCGCAAAATCGCAGATGCAGTCGCCCTCGTTAAGAAGTCCAAGCTCCATGGTGGAGGCACCTACCTCCTGGAATATGATGGTGATCGTGCCCTTTTCACGGTCGTAGTCCGCAATGGTAAGGGGGATCCTTTCTCCGTCCTCGCTGACGCGAAGCACGATGAACTGTCCTGCAAGTGCCTTTTTTGCTATGGCAGGTGCAGAAACGACGAACTGCTTGACCTGTTCGTTCAATACCTTTTTTTCAAGAATCTCGTACACTTCGTTCTCCTTATCTTTCTTGTTTATCTAAATGTAAAATGCTTGATTATGCCGCGCTCATAGGTAGGTGATGTTTCGCCTGCCATCAAAGGCAACAGATACTTGAGGCAGTCCTCGGTTATGCCGTTTTCGTCGGCGTTTATAAAGCTGTCGGGCAGATACTTAACGCGATTTGCGATAAGACGCACGTCAGCGGTTTCGTATCTTACCTCGTATGGCTCGTCGGATACTCTCTTGTAGACCACGGTGCAACCGCTTGCTCCGTTTACGGCAGACTTAACTGCCTCACTGCCAATTTTCACGGATTCCTTAAGATCCGTCAGGGAAGCGATGTGGTTTGCACAGCGCTGAACGGTGTTAAGCTCTATACCGCGGGTCTTGCAACCGAATTTCGCCTTAATGGCGGAGGCAACGACCTTTGCGGCACCGGAGAGCTGCTTGTGACCGAATACGTCAACGGCACCGCTCTTATCCTCGCCAACGAAGGAGCCGTCTGCAAATCTGATGCCCTCGGATACGGCGATCACCACGTTCGGATGCTTTGCAAGAGCCTTTTCTACGTCGGAATACAGCTTTTCAAGATCAAATACCTTCTCGGGAAAGTAGATAAGATCGGGTATCGGGTTTCCAACGGCGGCACCGGCGCCTGCAGCAGACGTGAGCCAGCCCGTATCTCTGCCCATGATCTCGATAACGGTTACTGCGGGAATATCGTATACCGCGCAGTCCGCTATGACCTCCGTGACCGTGGTGGCGATATATTTTGCGGCAGAGCCGAAGCCGGGGGTGTGATCGGTTTCGCACAGATCGTTATCAACGGTCTTCGGTACGCCCATTACCCGCATATCGTAGCCAACGCGCTTTGCGTAAACGTCAAGCTTTGCTGCGGTATCCATGGAATCGTTGCCGCCGATGTAGAAGAAATAGCGGATGTCAAGCTTCTTGAAAAGCTCTATAAGCTTGGGGTATACGTCGCTGTCGCCGTTGGGGTCGGGGAGCTTTCTTCTGCAGCTTCCGAGAGCAGCAGCAGGTGTGTTCTCAAGCAGAGAAAGCTGATCTTCATCTTCCCACATATAGGAAAGATCGATATACTTGCCGTTTATCAGGCCGTCTATACCGTTTTTCATTCCGTACACGGTGCCGATAGTTCCGTTTTTTGCCGCATCGCAGCATCCGCGTATAACGCCTGAAAGGGTGGCGTTAATGGCGGCAGTCGGTCCACCGGACTGACCGACTATGGCGTTTCCCTTTAATACGGGCATGGCATTACCTCTCGAAAGTTATATAATCAAATTAATCTTATCATTTTGCGTACGGTAAGTCAATCTAAAATTTCAATTAAATATTATAAATACTTGAAAAATAGGACAAATAATGTTAAAATGTCTTGAATTGCTACGAATGCAGAGGAATTATATGTGTGAACGTTTAAAGACCGACGTCTGCGGCGTTATGTTCGATACGCTTACGGCGGACAAGGCAAGAGAAAGACTTTACTCCGCCCTTGACGGAAATGCATCGCAAACCGCGCTGTTTACTCCCAACCCCGAGATAGTTATGATCGCGGAGAAGGATGCCGAATTCAAAGAGATACTTAACGGCGCAGAGCTGGTGGTGGCTGACGGCATCGGTGTTATCAAGGCGGCAAAAATATTAAAAACTCCGCTTCCCGAACGTATTCCCGGAATTGAACTTGGTGAAGCAATGATCCGATATTGTGCGTCAAAGGGAGACGCGCTTCCCGTGTATCTTCTCGGCGGCAAGCCCGGTGTTGCGGAAGATGCGGCAAAGGTGCTTACGGAAAAATATGCGGGACTATTCGTTTGCGGTACTCACGACGGTTATTTCGATATGAGCGGCGGGGAAGAGTATGAAAAGGTAATAGCTGAGATAAACGGGAAAAAAGCCGCTCTTGTGCTCGTGTGCGTCGGAGCACCTAAGCAGGAAAAATGGATAGCCGCAAACAGAGAAAAGCTTCCTTGCGTGCGCGTGTTTGCGGGGCTTGGAGGAAGCCTTGACGTTTTCTCCGGAAGATCCAAGAGGGCTCCCGCGTTCTTCTGCAAATTCGGTCTTGAATGGTTTTATCGCCTTTTGAAGGAGCCGTCAAGGATCGGAAGAATGAGCCGCTTGCCCTTATTCCTCGTTAAAGCCTATAAATACAAAAAGAAAAAATAATCGCATAATATGCAAAAACGCCATCTTTTTCCGCGTATTTTTGTGCGGTTTGATAAAAACTTAACAAATCCATAATTTTTTTCAAAAAAACTATTGTTTATGCGCAAATTTGTGTTATAATAACATTCGGACAAATTGGCAAATTTTATTTTAAAAGCAATTTTATTAAATATATTTGGAGGATAATCAAATGTCTGTAAAAGTTGCTATTAACGGTTTTGGCCGCATTGGCCGTCTTGCTTTCCGCCAGATGTTCGGCGCAAAGGGCTACACCATCGTTGCGATCAACGACCTCACCAGCCCCACCATGCTCGCTCATCTTCTTAAGTACGATTCCGCACAGGGAAGATACGATCATGACATCTGCGCTAACGACGAGGAAGGCACCATCACCGTAGACGGAAAGACCATCAGAATCTACGCTGAGAAGGACGCTAACAACTGCCCCTGGAAGAAGCTCAAGGTTGACGTTGTTCTCGAGTGCACCGGCTTCTACTGCTCCAAGGAGAAGTCCCAGGCTCACATCAACGCAGGCGCAAAGAAGGTAGTTATCTCCGCTCCCGCAGGTAAGGATCTTCCCACCATCGTTTACGGCGTAAACGAGCAGACCCTCACCGCTGATGACAAGATCATCTCCGCTGCATCCTGCACCACCAACTGCCTCGCTCCCATGGCTAAGGCTCTTAACGATAACTTCCCCGTAATGGCAGGTATCATGACCACCGTTCACGCTTATACCGGTGACCAGATGGTTCTTGACGGTCCTCACAGAAAGGGTGACCTCCGCCGCGCTCGCGCAGCTGCTTGCTCCATCGTTCCTAACTCTACCGGCGCTGCAAAGGCTATCGGTCTTGTTATCCCCGAGCTCAACGGCAAGCTCATCGGCTCCGCTCAGAGAGTTCCCGTTCCCACCGGCTCCACCACCATCCTCGTTGCTGTTGTTAAGGCTAAGGACGTTACCGTTGAGGCTATCAACGCCGCAATGAAGAACGCTTCCTCCGCTTCCTTCGGCTACACCGAGGAGCAGCTCGTTTCTTCCGATATCATCGGTATCACCTACGGTTCTCTGTTCGATGCAACTCAGACCATGGTTACCAAGATCGACGACGAGACCTACGAGGTTCAGGTTGTTGCTTGGTACGATAACGAGAACAGCTACACCAGCCAGATGGTACGTACTATCAAGTACTTCGCTGAGCTTAAGTAATCGTATAATACGAAAGGAAAGGAGAGAGGCGCCGCTTCTCTCCTTTTTTTGCTTATGAAGAAAACAACGCTTTGCTACATTGAAAAAGACGGTAAATATCTGATGCTTCACCGCGTGAAAAAGCACGAGGACGTTAATGCGGGAAAGTGGATAGGCATCGGCGGTAAGATTGAAGATGGTGAAACTCCCGAAGAATGCCTCCTTCGCGAGGTGAAGGAGGAAACGTCACTTATACTTACAAGCTATCGGTTTTGCGGCGAGATATACTTTTTAAACGATGTTTATCCCGATGAGCTTATGTATCTCTATCACGCAGACGGTTTTGAGGGGACTGTTTCAGAGTGCGACGAAGGTGAGCTTTGCTGGGTTGATAAGAATAAAGTGGATTCTCTTCCCATGTGGGAGGGGGATAAGGTGTTTTTCGATCTTATGCGCAGAAGCAAAGGCCCTTTTGAGCTTACTCTGAATTACAGTGGCGAACGGCTTATTTCATATAACGTGAAACCCATGAATAATTGATTGTTTTTTGTCAATCATATTTACAAATGTAGAAATATATGGTATAATAATCAAAAATTTATTTTTTGAAGGAGAAAGAAATGGAACTTAAAGGATCAAGAACAGAAGCAAATCTTATGGCGGCTTTTGCAGGCGAATCGCAGGCAAGAAATAAGTATACCTATTACGCCTCTAAGGCTAAGAAGGACGGCTACGTTCAGATAGCGCAGATATTTGAGGAGACGGCAAACAACGAAAAAGAGCACGCAAAGCTCTGGTTTAAGCTTCTCCACGACGGAGAGGTTCCCACCACTCTCGTTAACCTTCGTGACGCGGCAGACGGCGAGAGATACGAATGGACCGATATGTACGCGGAATTCGCAAAGGTTGCAAAGGAAGAGGGCTTTACCCGTATCGCATATCTTTTCGAGGCTGTGGGCAGAATCGAAAAGACCCACGAGGAAAGATACCGCAAGCTGATAGAAAACGTTGAGGGCGGACTCGTATTCTCCCGCGACGGTGATATGATCTGGGAATGCTCCAACTGCGGACACATCCACGTTGGACAGAAGGCACCGGAGGCTTGCCCCGTTTGCTCTCACCCCAAGGCGTATTTCAAGCTTCGCGCTGAAAACTATTGATATTAAAGCGGCGCAACGGACGTTGCGCCGCTTTAATAATATTTCCGAGGATATTATGAACGCAGATATCGCCGCAAGACTTGCGGCTTTAAGAAAAGAGAATAATTATTCCCAGGAGGCACTCGCTGCAGCGCTTAATATCAGCAGGCAGGCAATAAGCAAATGGGAAAGGGCAGAGGCAAGTCCCGATACGGATAATCTTATTGCCCTTGCGCGGCTTTACCGCGTTTCTCTTGATGAATTGGTGGGTATAGATACAGGTCCGGAAAAGGATAATGACGCTCTTGAAGAACCGACCGTTTTGGCTGAAGATACAAGTTCGGAAGCTGTCGAAGAAACCTATAACTCAAACCAAGAGGTATCTGAAGATCTGCCCGAAACCGTTGGTGACCGAGAACTTCCGAAAGATGAAAAGAAAGAAGATCCGGGCTTTCACATTGAGGACGACGAGCACATAGTTCATATACATAACGGCGTTTTGACAGTTACGCATAAGCCGAAGAATAACAGATCGTTTTTATCAAGGATATTCGGCGTTTTCGGAAAACGCAACGAGAAGTGATTGCGGAGGAAGTTGATTTGAAAAATTCGAATATGACGGTGGTAAGACTTTATTACGGAAACAGAGATATTTCCTCTGAAATACAACCGAGTGCTGTTATCATACGCGGACTTTCAAACGGCGGAACACAGGTAAAGCCCTTAAGATCCGGTAAAGAAAACGGAGTTAAATATATTGAAACGGAGCTTGAATGCGGATTATACTGCTACAAGGTCTTTTATCCCACTCCCCGTGATTTCGGAATCAAGTATTTTTACATAGACGGAAAAAGCGATTACGTTGAGTATAAAATGCTGCTTGAGCCTTATAAAGAGAGCAGCTATATGCAGAAGGCGTTTTCCAATACCACCGACCACGTTATAAACGAGTTTTATAATCCCGACAAGATCGAAGGCTTTAAAACTTACGCAACACCCGCGTTTCTCTACCATAATGACGACCGCGTATTTACCTCAAACGAGGAGCTTTGCACCTTTTGCGAGGAAATAGCGAAAAATTGCAAATACGCCCGAATTTTTTACCCTACGGGACTTACGTCTGTTTACGGCCTTAAGACACCCGTAATGGTATTTACAAAGGACGATATTCCCGAAGGCGCAACCATTGAAGAAACCGCGGATATTGTTCGTTCCAAGGGGATACGCGAGATAATGACCGTCAGCGGGGGTATGCACGGAAACGAGCCCGCGGGTATGGAGGGAGTTCTTTCATACGCTCTTGAGCTGACGACCGAGTACGGAGAACGGGTCCTTGACAAATTCGGCGCGATCGTGCTTATTCCTTGCGTAAGCGCAGATAACACCTGTACCTATTACAGAGAGTATCCCGACGGATGCAACTCCAATCGCGATCTGATAGTTTGCGAGCACGACGGCTCCGTCGTTTATGCAACTGCATACAATCTGTTTATGCCTACCGTGACCGTATCCTGTCACGAGGACGTAGGAATACTTAAGGTCAACGCTGCCGACTATTCCGTTGATGATATCCATATCGTCGCTATGGCGTTCAACGGCGCGGCAAACACTCCCGTTATGGACGTTAACGCCGCCATAAGGGGAGAGAACGTCTATGCGGAGCATATGGGTATGCAGATGATGCAGAACGTTTTAGACAGGCTGAATGCCGTCGGATACCGCGCGCAGCATTACAAGCACGCAACCTATTTTCCTGCAAGCGAGCGCAGCTATGCGGCGGTCAGAGGTGCTTTTGCCTACCTTATCGAGTTAAGCGGCATTGATAACGGCAAGGGTAATTTTCCGCTCCGTGTGCACGGCGAGGTCACAACGATCAAGAACATTGCGGAAGAGGTAATAGCAAAAAACGGCGAGATCGCAAAGACTGTATATGCCGCAAGGGAGAACGTAAGGGTTAAGGAATTCTCCGAGGGCAATCGCTTTATTACCAAAATGTCAAAGGCAGATATAGCCGAAGAGCCGAACCCATCCATCTATGTGGACGGCACGTACAAGGATAAGGACGCTGTGAGACCGTGGCCGCTCTATTGCAAGGCGGAAGCCTCGCGCCCTATGCCAACTGCTTACGTTATCCCCGCAGATCTCGCATATATCGACAGTATTTTGAGATTGCTTGATACTCATAATATCGCGTATAAAAAGCTTGATAGCGGATCAACTCTTGCTTTGCGCAAATATTCCATGACCTATCCTCCGAAGGCGACGGTGGAGCTTGGCGAAAGGGAAGAGGTCACCTTCGAAAATGGCGCTTATCTTATCAGCACGGATTCACCCGCCGCGTATCTCATTGCCTATCTCTTTGAACCGGATTCATATCCGGAGGGCGACGGATGCCGAGTCAGCCTCTTCAATATGGGATATATCCGCGCATCGGATGCACTTTACAGATGCGAGGAAGATGGGTTGCCTACTTAACTTAATGACAGAAAGCCATCCGGGCAAAACTTGGATGGCTTTTTGCCGTATTTAATAATTAGTGCTTGACGGAAAGCGCTATATGTTGTAAAATGTATAAGTAAAATTGTAATCTTTTATTTGGTAGGTTTATTTTGAGCTACGATCAGAAAAACATAAGAAACTTTTCAATAATTGCCCATATCGACCACGGCAAGAGCACCCTTGCGGACAGGCTTTTAGAGGCTACCCGTACCGTTGCCGTCAGAGATATGGAGGCTCAGCTCCTTGACAATATGGATCTTGAGAGAGAGCGCGGCATAACCATAAAGGCACGTGCCGTTCGCCTTGATTACACTGCAAAGAACGGCGAGCAGTACGTGCTTAATCTTATTGACACTCCCGGTCACGTTGACTTTAATTACGAGGTATCCCGTTCTCTTAATGCCTGTGACGGAGCTCTTCTTGTCGTTGACTCCACCCAGGGAATAGAAGCTCAAACTCTTGCAAACGCCTATCTTGCCATTGATGCAGATCTTGAGATAATTCCCGTTATAAACAAGATCGATCTGCCCAGTGCCCAGGTGGATAGAGTAAGAGGCGAGATCGAGGATATTATAGGAATACCTGCGGAAAATTGCCCTGCCGTATCTGCAAAGACGGGGCTTAATATCGATGACGTTCTTGAGGCGGTCGTAAACGAGCTCCCCGCACCCAAGGGGGATCCGGATGCACCGCTTGCGTGCCTTATATTCGATTCTTATTACGATAGCTATCTCGGCGTTGTGGTCTATATACGAGTTAAAGACGGAACGGTAAAGGAAGGCGACCGTGTTCGTATGATGGCAACGGGCGCTGAGTTTGAGATCATCGAGGTCGGCACCATGGAGCCCTTCGGTCTCAAGCGTTGCGGTACTCTTTCTGCGGGCGAGGTAGGATATATTACGGCAAGCATCAAGAACGTGCGTGATACTCAGGTGGGTGATACCGTTACCCACGCGGAGAGACCCGTAAGCGAACCGCTTCCCGGCTTCCGCGCGGTACAATCTATGGTTTACGCCGGTATTTACCCTGCAGACGGAGCAAGATACGGAGATCTGCGCGACGCACTTGAAAAGCTTCGCTTAAACGATGCTGCGCTTAATTTTGAGCCCGAGACCTCCGCGGCTCTCGGTTTCGGCTTCCGTTGCGGTTTCCTCGGCCTTCTTCACATGGAGATCATTGAGGAAAGGCTTGAGAGAGAGTTCAATTTCGACCTTATCACCACGGCGCCAAGCGTTATTTACGAGGTGGCGCTCAAGAACGGTGATACTATAAGAATAGATAACCCCTCTAACTATCCCGCAACCGACGATATCGACACTGCATACGAGCCAATGGTGAAAGCAAGCGTGATCACTCCACAGGAATTCGTTGGCGGTATTATGGATCTCTGCCAGGACAGGAGAGGCGTGTTCGTTGATATGAAGTATATCGACTCCTCAAGAGTGGAGCTTCATTACACTCTTCCTCTCAACGAGATCATATACGATTTCTTTGATGCGCTTAAGAGCCGCAGCAAAGGATATGCAAGCCTTGATTATGAAATGAAGGGTTATGAAGAGAGCGACCTCGTTAAGCTTGATTTCCTGTTGAACGGTGAAACCGTTGACGCCCTTTCCTTTATCGTTCATGAATCAAAGGCGTATGCAAGAGCCAGAAAAATTGCCGAAAAGCTGAAGGAGAATATCCCGCGCCAGCTCTTCGAGGTGCCGATCCAGGCGGCTATCGGATCCCGTATAATCGCACGTGAGACCGTAAAGGCGATGCGCAAGGACGTGCTTGCAAAGTGCTACGGCGGCGATATAACCAGAAAAAAGAAGCTGCTTGAAAAGCAGAAGGAAGGTAAGAAGAAGATGCGCAAGCTCGGCTCCGTGGAGGTATCTCCCGAGGCGTTCATGGCTGTGCTTCGTCTGGACGAGGAATAAATTTCATACCGAAAGGATGATATTATGCAAATCAATCCCAAAACTCTCGGTATCTACTGTCATATCCCGTTTTGTCTCTCGAAATGTGCGTACTGTGATTTTTGCTCCATGGCAGGCGCAAGCAAAAAAATCAAAAATGCGTATCTCGACGCCTTGGCAAGGGAGATGGAGATCGTTGGAAAGCAAGCGGATGGATACGTTGTTGACAGCGTGTTCTTTGGTGGCGGAACCCCAACGGTTATAGGTGACTCAGCTTTCAAAAAGCTGGTTTCCGTTCTCTACGATAATTTCTACGTGCCCGAAAACGCCGAATTCACCGTGGAGGCAAATCCCGCAACGGTTAACCGTAAGTTTGCAAATACCTTAGTGGAATGCGGTGTCAACCGCGTGAGCCTCGGTTTGCAGAGCGCCCACGCAAACGAGCTGAAGAAGCTTGGGCGTATTCATTCCGTAAAGGACTTTGAGGAAAGCTATAAAATTCTTCGCAATGCGGGAATCAACAATATAAACGTGGACGTTATGTTCGGAATCCCCGATCAGACCACGGAGAGCTTCCTTAACACCTTGAAGTACGTCGTATCTTTAAGACCCGAGCATATATCCGCATACGGCTTGCAGATAGAGCCCGGAACGCCATTCTTTGCCCGTAAGGACGAGCTTGATCTTCCCGGTGAGGATGAAGAATACAGTATGTATGTTTATGCAAGCGAGTATCTGAGGCAAAGCGGCTACGGTCATTACGAGATAAGTAATTTTGCTTTGCGCGGTTACGAATGCAAGCACAATAAAAAATATTGGAACGAGGATCAGTATATAGGCCTCGGCTGTGCCGCACATTCATTCTTCGGCAGAGAGCGTTACGGCAAGTGCGAGGATATAGTAAACTATATCGGAGCTATCCGCAACGGTTCGCCCGAAAGCGCCGTAACGAGCAGGGAGGTCCTTACCTCCGACGATATGGAAACGGAGTACGTTATGCTCCGAATGCGGCTTTCCGAGGGTGTGGATAAAAACACCTACAAGGCGCTGTTCGGCTTTGATTTTGACAGCAAGTACGGTAATAAGCTTAAAAGCTTCGTTGATGCGGGCTTCGTTATTAACGACGAAAAAGCCTGCAGATTCACAACGGACGGTATGTACGTAAGCAATTCCGTGCTTTCCGCAATTCTTGATCTTTAAAGGTTGACATTTTATCCGTTTTCTGTTAAAATATTTAAGTGATCAAATCAAGTAAACAAAATACTATTTCTAAAATTATACGGAGGACGTTATGGCTGAGGAAAAGGATATTCAGATAGAGGACGAGGGCGAATACGTTGACGTTGTGACCCTTACCGACGACGAGGGCAACGATCTTGATTTTGAGGTTCTCGGCACTCTTGAGGACGGCGGCAAGCTTTATTACGCTCTTGCTCCCATTGAGGACGATAACGGAGAGTTCGTTATTTTCGTAGCATCCAAGGACGAGAACGGCGACGATATTCTTTCCACCGTTGAGGACGACGAGGAGTTTGACAGAATCGCCGATATTTTTGAGGATGAGCTGTTCTCTGAGGCGGATTACGACGCTCAGTAAGAATAATTTACCCCAAGGCATCATATAATAACATTGCGCGTTCCTGCTCCGTTCGTGATATGATGAGTTTATAAACCTACAAGATACAAACGGAGCCCGGACTTCTTCTGCGGGTATGCAGACCTCCCGACTCGGCCGACTTTGTTCCGCCGAAATCGGACGTTGGTAGCACAAAACAGGAGAGAGGGCACCACCCTTGCTCAGGCAGGGTTTATCTTTTCTCGTTGTACACGGCGGCGCGGGGATCAGCATCGGAGTAATTATGAAAAAACTGATTTGTTTGGTCCTTGTATTATGCGCCGCGCTTTGCGCTATGCCGATTGTGGCATCTTCCCTTGAGATCACCGTTTTTACGCCCGGTGACGTAAACGTCGACCGTGTGGTTGATGAAAAGGATGCAGAGCTGTTGCTTGACTATCTGGGCGGCGTGCAAAGCCCGGAGGCAAAAAAGCCCGACGTGAATCGCGACGGCGTTGTTAACAACGTTGATGCGGTGCTGCTTTTGCAGTATCTTGCGGGTTATGACGTTACACTTTACGAGGATCCCGACGACGGTTGGACCGATAATTATTGATCCACGAGGCTGCCTCACACTTGAGGCAGCCTTGCATTATTTATCATATACAAAAAAACGCATTTGCGCGTCATTGCGATGTGCACTTTAAACAAGATTGTTTTCGGCGGTATTTTTATTCGTAAATTGTATTGACATTTATGAATAGCCGTTGTATAATAATGCAAAATTCACTTATAAAAATACAGAGGATTCAAAAAAATGGATAAGTCAAAAATCAAAAAGGTAGTTCTTGCATATTCCGGCGGACTTGATACTTCTATTATCATTCCGTGGCTCAAGGAGAACTATAATAATTGTGAGGTCATCGCCGTGTCCGGTGACGTGGGACAGGGAACAGAGCTTGACGGTCTTGAAGAAAAGGCTATAAAGACAGGTGCCTCCAAGCTTTACATAGAGGATCTTAAGAAGGAATTCGTTGAGGATTTTATTTTCCCCACTATGCAGGCAGGTGCTGTATACGAGGGTGAATATCTTCTCGGAACCTCCTTTGCACGTCCCGTTATCGCAAAGCGCATCGCGGAAATCGCCATAGCAGAGGGTGCGGATGCAATTTGCCACGGATGCACGGGTAAGGGGAACGATCAGGTTCGTTTTGAGCTGACCATCAAGGCTTTTGCGCCCAATATGCAGATCATTGCTCCCTGGCGTGAGTGGGATATAAAGAGCCGCGATGAGGAGATCGATTACGCGGAAGCTCACAATATCCCCCTTAAGATAAACAGAGAGACTAACTACTCCAAGGATAAGAACCTCTGGCATCTGAGCCACGAGGGTATGGATCTTGAGGATCCCGCAAACGAGCCTCAGTACAACAAGCCCGGTTTCCTTGAGCTTGGTGTTTCCCCCGAGATGGCTCCCGATACTCCCACTTACGTAACCATCCACTTCGAGAAGGGCGTGCCCACCATGCTTAACGGCGAGAAGGTCGGCTCCGTAGAGCTTATAGAGAAGCTTAACGAGCTTGGCGGTGCAAACGGTATCGGACTCGTTGATCTCGTAGAGAATCGCCTTGTTGGTATGAAGAGCCGCGGCGTATACGAGACTCCCGGCGGAACCATTCTTTACCGCGCGCATAAGGTGCTTGAGACCATCACGGTAGATCGCGATACTCAGCACTATAAGGAGCTGGTTGCCTCCAAGTTCTCCGAGCTCGTTTACTACGGTCAGTGGTATACTCCTCTCCGCGAGGCTCTTACCGCATTCGTTGAGAAGACTCAGGAAAACGTTACCGGTGACGTAAAGCTTAAGCTTTATAAGGGTAACGTTATCAACGCCGGTGTAACCTCTCCCTTCTCCCTGTACGATCCCGAGATCGCAACCTTTGACGAGGACGAGGTATACGATCAGAACGACAGCGCAGGCTTCATCAACCTCTTCGGTCTGCCCGTTAAGGTCTATGCCGCAATGAAGGCAAAAAACAATAAATAATTGCTTTTTCCCAACGCGCCGCCCACAGAAGAGGGCGGCGCGTTAGTTTTTTGTTGTATTTGGTGTAATAAATATACAAATTGCAACTTTTTACTTGAATTTAAATTGTTTTATGATAGAATATACGTATAAGATTTTTACCGGAGGTAGTTTATGTTCAGAAAAATTATATGTGCATTTCTTGCCGCTTTGACAGTTTTTGCTTGCTTCGTTTCCTGCGGCAACGGTAGCGGTAATGCCGATACAACGGAACCCGCAGATAATACCACTCCTGCCGTTACCGAACCCGTAACGGACGTTCCCGACCCTTCCCTTGCAATGGTTGGTGATGATGGAAAGACATCCTACTACATAGTTGTTGGCAGAGATTGCGGCAAGGGAGTGTTTTCTGCCGCCAATGATCTTAAGGGCGAAATGTACGATGCGTTTATGACCTCCTTCTGGGTAAAGCGTGACGACGACGTTGAACCTCGTGACACAGAGATACTCATCGGCGTTTCCACCCGCGAGGGAACCAAAGAGGCCTTTGAGAAGCTTGACAGTAATTCCTACAGCATCACCGTTGTTGATAAGAAGATAATCATCAGCGGCTCCACTGATGCCTGCGTAGCCTATGCGGTGGATATTTTTATAGACAAGTATATCAATGGAAAAACCGATCTTAAGAATCTTCTTATTGAAAACGAGGTGGGGACAGTGCCCGACGGATTTGCTTTGCTTGAAAACGGCTGGAACGATATGACGGACTATCCCGGAACCGCCGATATAGATCTTAAGTATATGGTCTATAAGCCTGCAAATTACGATCCCGATAAGAAGTATCCCGTGTTTATATTTATGCACGGTAACGGATCCCGCGGTGATGATAATTCCCATATCACCAAGGACAGCGCAAGCATTATTCCAACTTTGACTTCTTCTGAGAAATACAAGAACGATATTATAATTATCGCGCCCCAGTGCCTGAAGTCCGAGCAATGGGTAACCTGCGATCATACTCTCGGCGAATATACCAGCAAGTCCATCACTACCTGCCTTTCCGAGGCGGTTCAGATCTTCGATTATTGGCTTGAGCGCATCTCCTATGATGAAAACAGAGTATATCTCTGGGGTAACTCCATGGGCTCTTACGCTTCCTGGGATCTTATGCAGAGATACCCCGGTAAGTACGCAGCCGCAGTTATGGTCGCGGGATGCGGAGATATTGCCTTTGCGCCTCAGCTTGCAAAGTGCAATATCTGGATCCACCACGGCGATATAGATACCACCGTTCCTTATTCCGGCAACAAAAAAATGTATGACGAGCTTGTAAAGAACGGTGCGGGCGATAACGTTAAGTTTACCACCTACCCCGGTAAGGGTCACAGCATCTTCACTGCTGTCGGTAAGGATATGACCGTAATCGATTGGCTGTTCTCTCAGACCCTTAAGTGACGTTAAAAAAGGTGAAAAATGTCTGAAAAAAGCGTTAAAAAAGTAAGCTTACTCAAAAGCTTTCTGCCATATTACAAAAAGTATCTTCCCATGCTGATCCTTGATCTGTTCTGCGCTTCTCTCACCACGGTCTGCGAGCTCGTGCTTCCCATGATCGTGCGCGAGATAACGGGCAGAGCAACGGAGGATTTTGCATCTCTTACCGTCAGCCTCGTATTAAGATGCGGCGTGCTCTATCTCGTTTTGCGAATAATTGATACACTTGCCAATTACTATATGGCTTCCTACGGTCATATTATGGGCACCAAGATAGAGACCGACATGCGGCACGATTTCTTTGCTCATCTCCAGAAGCTGAGCTTCTCCTATTACGATAGCGCCAAGGTCGGCACTCTTATGTCACGCATAACCTCCGATCTGTTTGACGTTACGGAGTTCTCCCATCACGGGCCCGAGGAGCTGTTTATTTCTTCCATCAAGATCATCTGCTCCTTTATAATCCTTTGCGGTATGAACGTTCCCCTTACTCTTATAGTTTTTGCCGCCGTTCCTCCCATGGTCATCAGCCTTGCCATTTTCAACCGCAAGCTGAAGGAGGGCTTCAAGGACAGCCGCAAGCAGGTAGGCGAGCTCAACTCAAGCGTAGAGGACAGCCTTCTTGGAATCAGGGTAGTAAAAAGCTTTGCCAAGGAACAGCACGAGCAGCATAAATTTGATAAGGGTAACGAAAAGTTTCTTTCCGTAAAGACCCGCGTGTATAAGATAATGGGCGGCTTCCAGAGCTGCACCCGTCTTTTTGACGGTCTTATGTACATAATCGTGGTTGTTGCAGGTGCACTATTCCTTATAAACGGAGATATTACAGCTGCCGATTACGTGGCTTATCTTATGTTTGTAACCACACTTACCACGTCTATTCGTCGAATAGTTGAATTTGCCGAACAGTTTCAGAGGGGTATGACGGGTATTGAGCGTTTTGCGGAAATAATGGCGATAGAGCCCGATATCAAGGATGCTGCAAACGCCGTTTCTCTTAAGGACGTTTGCGGCAACGTGCGCTTCAATGACGTTGCATTCCGTTACGAGGAAGGGGATAAGGACGTGCTTTCCCATCTTTCACTTGACGTCAAAGCTGGCGAGAGTATTGCTCTTGTCGGTCCTTCCGGTGGAGGAAAAACGACCCTTTGCTCTCTTATTCCTCGTTTTTATGAAACCACCTCCGGCACCATTACCGTGGACGGCACTGATATTAAGGACGTTACGCTTTCCTCTCTTCGCGCCAATATCGGCGTGGTTCAGCAGGACGTCTACCTTTTCTCGGGCAGTGTGCGTGATAATATCGCATACGGCAGAGCCGATGCCACCGATGAGGAGATAAGAGAAGCGGCAAGACTTGCGGGTGCCGATGAATTTATAGAGCAGCTTCCCGACGGATACGATACTTACGTTGGAGAGCGCGGCGTAAAGCTCTCGGGCGGACAAAAGCAACGCATTTCCATCGCACGCGTATTTCTGAAGGATCCCCCGATCCTTATTCTGGACGAGGCAACAAGCGCCCTTGATAACGAGAGCGAGAGGATAGTTCAGAAGTCCCTTGAGGTGCTTGCAAAGGGAAGGACCACCTTCACCATTGCTCACCGCCTTACCACGATCAAGAACGCAGACCGTATTCTGGTGCTTACGGAAAACGGCATCGAGGAATCCGGAACTCACGCCGAGCTTCTTGCCGCAGGCGGCAAGTATGCGGAGCTTTACAGTCTTTATACCCTTGAATAACAAAAATGAACGGGTGCGTGCATCCGTTCATTTTTTATATACCATATTCAAAATTTGGGATAAATGCAGTTGCCCTCCGTATCGCAGGCAACGAACAGAGGAAGCTTTTCTACTTTCAGTATCTTTACCGATTCGCAACCAAGCTCCCCGTATGCGGCAACTGTGCATTCCTTTACGGCTTTTGCGCAAATAGCACCTGTACCGCCGAGAGCACACAGATACAATGCCTTATTGCGCTTTATGGCATCGATGACCTCGTCACTGCGCTCTCCCTTGCCGATGGTCGCAACCATACCCATATCGTAAAGCCTCGGAGCAAACTTATCCATTCTTTTGCTCGTTGTGGGGCCTGCGGAGCCGATGGGAAGACCCTCGGGCGCGGGGGTAGGTCCGCAATAGTAGATTACTGCGTTTTCAATCGGGATGGGAAGGGAATCACCATTATCCAACGCCGCAAAAAAACGTTTATGAGCGGCGTCGCGGGCGGTGTATACCGTGCCCGTGAGAAGTATCTCCTCTCCGCATTTAAGGGATGGAGCTGCCGCTTTCAGCTCGCTTACTTGAATTTCCCGCATATTATTTTCCAAAGAAGAAGCGGAAGCCCTTTTTTTCGGCCTTGCGGGCAAGCTTTGCGCGAAGCTCGTCGAGAGCTTTTTTAAGATTTTCGACTTCTTCCTTGGCACTCAGAAGCTCGTCGCTTTCGTCTGCGCTGCCGTTTGCCTTTTCTGCCTTTGCAAGCTTATCCTTCAGCGCGGAAACCTCGGCGCGAAGCTGCTTGTTTTCTGCTTCAAGGGCGGTATTCTTTTCGGTAAGGCCTGCAACTCTTCTGTCTGCCTCTGCAAGCTCTATGTAGAAATTCTGGGCATCGCGGCTTGCTTCCATAAAGCAACGGTGCTCGTTTTCCGCGGCTGAATTCATCTTTTCAAGATAATGGATAACGTCCGCCTTTTTGAATCCGAACAACGCGGTGCGGAGCTTCATGTCCTTTGCTTCGTAATTTCTTGCCATTTTCGTAACTCCTTTATTTTAGTTTACCGAGGCGCCGAAGTCGTAGATATCGTCGATCTCGGTTTCCGTTATATCATCCGTTAATCTGTGTATTTCCGTATATGCCTGGGGTATCTCGCCAAGAAGAACGGTTTCTCCGATGGGGCATTCGGCACTGACCTCAAAGGTGGTGCTTCCCGAAGGGAGCAGAGCCTTGCAGCTTACTTTAAGCTTAAGACTGACTGTGTGAAGCGTCTGATTTATGCCCATATCGTAAAAATCCGTGACAACGGAGCATTGAAGTGCATCGGCGATCAAGACCGTTATGGGGATCTCGGGTCCTTTACCGGAGGTGATCTCTCCTCCTATAACCGTGCCGATGGGGATCACGATGCTGTGTTTTTCGCTGTAGTCAAGTGTCTCGAGGGCTTTTCTCAAAATGTCGGAGCGCAGAAGGTTTACCTTTACCGTATCCACGGAAAGAGCGGCAACACGGCCGCCGTCGCCGTAATGTACCTGGATCATATCCGAATAGGTGCATCCAAGATCACGAACGGCATCGTCTATGGCATTATTTATCTTTGCAGAGATCTCATTTTGTGCTTTTGCTCGTACGACGGCTGCGGCGTACGGGTGTATCTGAAAGTTGCAGATAAGCAGGAGGCATACTGCAACGAAGATCAGATATGCAGTTAATCTGAACGCGAATCTTCGTATTCTGCGAAGCTTGCCGTGTTTTTTCATACCGGCTCCGTGAAGGGGATGGTAAATTATATGCGGCAAACGCTTATTTAGTCATTATCGTCCGTATCATCTTCGCGCTTTTGCTTCGGTGTGCTTCCTCTGTGAGCTGCAAGGGGATTGGCGTTTACTGCGCTTTGCATACTCGTGTCACTAAGGTGGGTATATATCTGGGTGGTGTTCAGCTGCTCGTGCCCTAAAATATCCTTCAGCACGCGCACGTCCACCTGCCCACTTTGATACATAAGTGTGGCGGCGGTGTGGCGAAGCTTGTGTGTGGAATATCCTTTATATTCAAGCCCTGCAGCCTTTAAATGCTTATAAACGAGCCATTGGACGGTCTTTGGTGAAATTCGGTTTCCTCTCTGGCTTGTGAAAAGCGCGGGTCCCGTTTTGGAAAAATCCTCTCCCAGTCTCGTTTGCAGATAATCGGTAAGAGCGGCGCGGCAGGCGTCGTTGAGATAAACTATTCTTTCCTTTGCGCCTTTTCCCGTTACCTTCACGGACCGCATATCGTTGTCTATATCGGTAATATCTATGCCGCAAAGCTCCGATAGTCGCATTCCGCAGTTGAGGAAGAGGGTCAGAATGGCAAAATCTCTTTCTCTGTGGCGGTTTTCTCCGTTTTCGCTGACTGCGTCAAGCAACGCAACGCTCTCGTCAAGAGACAGAAATTTCGGCAGGGTGGAGCGTTTTTTCGGAGAATCGATATTTGCGGCGGGGTTTTCTTCCAAAAGACGCTGCTTCACGCATAAGAATTTGAAAAGAGCCTTAATGGCGGAAAGCTTGCGCGCCTTTGCGCTCCATTCGTTTCCTCTCTCGTCGCCCGCATACATAAGGAATTCGTAAATATCGGTGGTTTGAATATCCCTTATGAATTGAAGGTCAAGTCCGCTTACGTCAAGGTCGGCAAGATCATCCGTGGGTATTCCCGATCTCACCGCAAGCAGAAATCGGAAGAAGGTCCTCAGATCGAGCAGATATTCGAATACGGTCTTTTTGGAGCAGTTTTCTATTGCCAGCTTGTAGTTTGCAAAATCACGCACTGCCTTTGGCATCTCTGCCGCAAGCGCGCGAACGTCGTATTGCGCCATATCTCCTCCTAATTGTTAATAAACTTTAAACTTTGCTTCCGATTGAATAAATTTTCCGCTTTCCTATTGATTGAATGCCAAAAATGGTATAAAATATACGGGAAGGGAGAGTGTTTATGAAAAATTTCTTCAAAACCAATTTATATTATATCATAAGACTTATCGGCACGCAAGTGGGAATCAGCATTTTTGCCATGATGTTGCAATTTGCGACGATTTCCGCATCGGGATCCCTCTTTTTGCTTGCATCCGTTGCGTCCGTGATCTTTTATTTCGTACTTATCTACAGCACCTGCTGGGAAATGGGATATAAAAACTCAGAGAGGATACTTGCGGGAAGACTCGTTCAATCACCTTTTCACGGCGCGTACGTTCAGCTTGCCGCATATATTCCCGTAATTCTTCTCGTAGTGCTCCTCTGGATCGGATTTGCATTTTCCGAGATGCTTTGGGGCGGAAACCTGTTCCTGATCGTTAAATGGGTGCTTTATCTTTACTACTCCGTTTATTACGGTATTATCAACACGGTGCTTAAAAGTATGTCCGCGGCAGATTTCCAGACCGTTATGTATCCTCTTATGTACACCGTTTCTCTTATTCCCGGTATTGCCGTTGCGGGGGGCGCTTACTACCTCGGCAGAAAGGGGATTGCCCTTTTCTCCAAGCCGAAGCAGAACGTAGACTGATAAGCGCAGACCGATAATATTATTAAAAACTCCGACATATAATGTTTTTACGTATATGTCGGAGTTGTTTTATGAAAAGAATACTTATAAAAAAGCTGATAGGAAATTTCGCGCTTATTTTCTCAATCTTGGCGGTTTGTGTTTCGGTGGCGGCGGTGAGCGCGGAAAAAAACGGAGTTGCCGACGTATGGGAGGAAGAAACGGAGAGCAAAGAAGAAGTCTCTACCTTGCCGATCATTGTGATCGACCCGGGGCACGGAGGTGCGGATTGCGGCGCCGTGGGCATAAACGGGTTGCTTGAAAAGGACGTGAATCTTCGTCTTTCGCGACTCATTCAAAAGGAATTCGAGCGCGTCGGGTACAAAGTAGCCATGACGAGGACGGAGGATATTCTTCTCACGGACGAAGGTGTTGCCCACACGACGAAAAAGTCGGCAGATCTTGCGGCGCGTGTTAAAGCGGCGGAAAAGGGAGATATCTTTATTTCCGTACATATGAACAAATTTCCCGAAGAAAAATACAGCGGGGCTCAGATCTACTATTCCGTAAATAACGAAAAGTCGAAAACACTTGCGGAAATGATACAAAAAGCAATAGTAAACGGACTTCAGCCCCAAAATAATCGTGTTATCAAAAGCGGGGAGGGGCTGTATCTTCTTGACAGGATAGATATTCCCGCCGTTATTGCGGAATGCGGTTTTCTTTCGAACGGTGCAGAAGCGGAGCTACTGAAAGATGAAGAATATCTGAAAAGCCTTGCCTTTGAGATTTTTTCCGCAATTGACGATTTTGTTGTGGAATGTGAGTGGGAATGACTTGAAAAAAGCTTAAATCCGTGGTAACATAATAAAAAAGCGCCACGGAGGGAAAAATGAAAAGCAACTCGTCATATATTTGCCGCGAATGTGGCGCAAAAAGTGTGAAATGGCTTGGAAGATGCCCGAATTGCGGAGCATGGGACAGCTTTGACGAAAACGCGGAGGAGGCGGTCATACCAGCCGCAAAGCAGAATCGCGCCGCATCCCTCGTGCCTACCCAAAGCACTGCGCCGCGCAGAATCTCCGAGGGGGAGGACGCCCTCGTTGAGCGCACTCTCACGGGAATAAATGAATTCGACCGCGTTCTCGGCGGCGGTATCGTTGCGGGCTCCGTGGTTCTTCTTTCCGGTGAACCGGGTATCGGAAAATCCACCTTGCTGTTGCAGATTTTTTCCAAAGCAACGGATGGGCAAAAGGTACTGTACGTTTCCGGAGAGGAATCCTTTTCTCAGATCAAAATGCGTGCCAAGCGCCTCGGCATCTCCCCGGACGGTTTGTATTTATATACGGAGACCGATATAACTAAGATACTTGCCGCAGCAGATAAGCTTGCCCCCGATTTTATAGTAGTTGACAGTATTCAAACGGTGTACGATCCTGCGTCTCTTTCAGCACCCGGAAGCATAAATCAGGTAAAGGGCTGTGCCGCCGCACTGGTAACCAAGGCAAAAAGCACGGGATGTGCCGTTTTGCTTGTGGGTCACGTCAATAAAGAGGGCGGAATATCCGGTCCCAAGGTGCTTGAGCATATCGTTGATGCAGTAATTCATTTTGAGGGCGACAGAACTCAGGCGTACAGAATGATCCGCGCCGTGAAGAACCGCTTCGGCTCCACCAATGAGATCGGCGTTTTTGAGATGACGGAGATGGGTCTCGTGCAGGTTGAGAATCCGTCAGAAACTTTGATGAGCGAGGCAACCGACGGCGTTTCCGGCTGTGCCGCCGTCTGCGTAATGGAAGGAACCAGGCCCATTATCGCAGAGATTCAGGCTCTCGTTACGCCCACGGTTTTTCCCGCCGCACGCCGGAATGCAAACGGCGTTGATTATAACCGTCTTTGCCTTATAATTGCGGTGCTTGAGAAGAGACTCGGGCTTAAGTTCTATCAGAACGACGTATATATAAACGTGACGGGAGGCTTGCGCCTTGATACTCCCAGTGCAGACCTTGCAATCGCCCTTGCTCTTATATCGTCAATAACGGATAGACCCGTAAAATCGAAAACTCTTTGCTTTGGCGAGCTTGGTCTTGCGGGAGAGTGCCGAGCTTCCTCCTTCTGCGAGCTTAGGATCAAGGAGGCGCTCAGGCTCGGCTTTGAGACGGTTGTGATACCCAAAAAGAACGGCGAAAAGCTTATCGGATCATCTTCGGGCACTCTTGCCGTCAGCAGCGTATACGAGCTTTTAAGAGTTCTGGAACCGAAAAATCAAAATTAAGTCAAAAAAGGAACGAAATGATCTTTCGTTCCTTTTTTTGCTTGTTTTATTTCAAGGATCAAGGGAACTATAAAAACGCAGACCAGAAAAAATACGGACGGTTAAAATGAAAAGCAAATTTTACAAAATTTTAACGGCTTTCATCGTGTCTTTGACAATTATTATTTCGTCTGCTGACTTATGCTATGCGGAAGGAGCGTATTCCTGGTATACGAAGAGAGCGGCTGATAACAGGCAGCCTGCCCTGGATAAACGTCTTTCGGTCATAGAAAAATACAATACGGCGTGGATAGACAGCAGGTACGGAGATGAAAACGGAGAAAAGGTTCTATACCTTACCTTTGATTTCGGATATGAGAACGGAAACACGGAAAGGATCCTGAATACCTTGCGCGATAAAAACGTACACGCAAGCTTCTTTGTTCTTTCGCATCCGATAACTCACGAAACGGGTCTTATCAAGCGTATGTTTGAAGAGGGACATGCTGTATGTAATCACACCTGTTCCCATAAAAATATGGCAAATTGCACCGATAAGACAGAGTTTTATTCGGAACTCTCCGGACTTGAGGAGCTATGCAAATCAAAGACGGGATATGATCTTGACAGGTATTATCGCCCGCCTGAGGGAAGCTTTTCCGAGCTTAATCTGAAGCACGCAACGGAAATGGGGTATAAAACCGTGTTCTGGAGCTTTGCTTACGCTGATTGGGACAACGATAATCAGCCCCCGAGAGAGGCGGCTATGAAAAAGATACTCGATAACACCCATAACGGCGCTATTATACTTTTGCACCCGAACTCGGATACAAACGCAGATATACTCGGAGATCTGATTGACTGTTGGAGGGAAAACGGATATGAGTTCAAAACTGTCAGGGAGCTTGATTAAAAGATTTTCAAGGCTTTGCATTCTGTTCGCCGCCGCGCTTATTCTGCCGGGGATGAACGTTTGCTCAGCAGATTATGACCCAAGGCGTGACAGCTCCGTATACTTCCGCGTAAAGGACGAAGGAATGCGCATTGCGCTCTCCTTTGACGATGGGCCCCTAAAGGGCAAGACCGATAAAATACTTGACGTGCTTGATAAGCACGGAGTGAAAGCAACGTTTTTTATGGTGGGATCTCAGGCGGAATACTGTCCCGAGACAGCTGTGAGAGTCGTTTCCGAAGGACACGAGATAGGTAATCACACTCAGAATCATAAAAGTCTTGCGGCGCTGAGCCCTGACGAGCTTGACAGAGAGATTAGCGAGGCGGAAACTGCCATATTTGAAGCTTGCGGATATATTCCGTCTCTTTTCCGTCCGCCTGAGGGCGTATGCACCGAAAAGATCTCAAACGCGGCAAAATACCGCGGCTACAGCATAGTTATGTGGAGCGTGGACACCCTTGATTGGCAGGGAAGAAGCGCCTGCGATATTGCGGAAAACGTGATAAGCAACGTGGCGCCAGGATCCGTTATACTGATGCATGACGGCATCTTTGCAAGAAGTCATACCGCAGAGGCTTTGGATATCATGATACCAAAACTGAAGGCAATGGGTTATACCTTCGTAACGGTCGGAGAGCTTATATCCGAATCGGCGTATGAATAAACGATCCCCGTACAGCACGCTGTACGGGGATCATTCTTATTCTTCGCTCTGTTCAAGCTTTTCGTAATAAGGGTCGATCATAACGTCTTTTATTTTGTAGTATGCAACGAAGGTGGCGGTGTAGCACATCAATGCAAGAGTGATAATGATCGGCACCGCAAGTCCGAGAGAAGGCATAAAGGCGAATAGGATCAGGTTTATATACGCTATAAGCAGAATGCCTATCAGGGCAAGAACGTTTCTGCCAAAGCCGAGGATGGAGAAGATGAGGGCGTTCTTGATAAGCTTGAATATGGAAAGATCAAAGGTCACCATCATCAGATAGATATAGAAGCGCATAAAGAAGTATATAATGCAGCACACCAGAGTGGTATAGAACATTATATTGGTGACAAGGGTTCCCGTGGTTTGCCAGAAATAGGACATATCGTAATAAAGTACGAAGATGGCAAGGGCGTCGATAATGCCGAAAATAAGCCCTTGCTTTACGTTGCGCTTTACAGCATACCAGAAGTCGCTCCAAGGATATACGGCTTCACCGCTTACGATATTTCTCAGCACGTACGCAGTTCCCACGTTTACAAGCCCGAAGGTGAATATAACGAGCGCGGAAAGACAGAGCAGAACGATGGCAAAGGGACCAAGTGCGGAGATCTCCGTTTGCTCGCCGAATTTTGCAAGAAGAGGCAGATAAGCGGGAGTATCACTGTGGAGCATAACGCCGTGCAAAGCGGGAAAGGCAGGACTGACGGGCGCGGTGGATTCTATATTGAACCTGCCGGTCATGGCAATAAGCGCAAAAAACAGAGGGAAATTGCCGACGACGTAAAGAAGGTTTACTGACACCAGCTTGCCCATATTGCGCCACATACGCACGAAGTAGCTGTACAAGTCGTATTTCAGCTTTCTTTCGTCCTTCGGCACACCGGGTCCTTCGCGCTGGGTATCAAACAGCTTGAATTTTTTCTTTGGAGCTTTATCTCCCATTTTCGTACATCCTTTCGTTTTCGGGTCACGGGGTAATGAGTCTTAATGCGGAAATAAGGCATATGCCTCCCGCTATTACGAGGTTGAGCAGAATGAGCTTAAGCGATTCGGAGAATGCTTTTGATCTGTTTCTGCATTTAAACTCGCGAAAAATACGGTTGTGAGAATTGTTGCATACAACGGCACAGAAAATAATTGCCGCCGAATAGAGAATACAGCACGCGATCACGGCAAAGGGAGAGCCGGACGCTCCCGTATCGGACAGCGCCTTGAATATTACCGCCCCCGCGGAAAAGCCCGTATACGCGACCGTTCCAAGTATCACCCAATCGGATACGATTGAAAACGTACCGACAAGGATCACGGAAAGAACGGTAAGCTGCGGCACGGAAAGCGTAAAGGCTTCGTATGGCAGCTTGCCAAGGTCCGTATCGCTTAAGGCGTAACGGCAGGCACAGC
>SVSB01000039.1 GCA_015064505.1 Oscillospiraceae bacterium | reverse complement strand
AAGGTCTTGAACATAAGGTTGAACTTGCGGATATCGGTAAAGTTCTTAGCTCCGCAATCGGGGCATACGATCTCGTGCTCGTCAATGAACTTTGCAAGCTCGTCGTTGGACCAGCCGCCTGGATTTACGTCCATGCCGTTGGCGGCGGCAAAATCCTCTATAAGCTTATCTGCACGGTGACGGGTCTTGCACTCCTTGCAGTCCATAAGGGGATCGGAAAATCCGCCTACGTGACCGGAAGCCACCCATACCTGAGGATTCATAAGAATGGGGGAATCGAGACCTACGTTGTACTTGCACTCCTGCACGAACTTTTTCCACCAAGCGCGCTTGATGTTGTTCTTGTACTCAACTCCAAGGGGGCCGTAGTCCCAGGAGTTTGCAAGGCCGCCGTAAATTTCGGAGCCGGGGTAAACGAAGCCTCTGGTCTTACAGAGGGCAACGATCTTGTCCATAGTCTTTTCAGTGTTAAGCATAATTCTCTCCGTTGTATATTAATTATTTTTATTAACGAGTTATCTGTATTCCGAGTAGTTCAGGATCGCTTTGTTGGTGTTGGGGAGGAACACTTTGCGCCCGTTGTGTGTTTCGTAGCTTCCGGGATAGGAAATGTTCAGCTTCTTGTAGCTTGCGTAATCCGTAAGCAGATCCGTATGCTCAGCAACGTCCGCTGCGCTGAAGTTGGTGGTCGCGTAATTGGTAACGGTTGTGTAAATGGAGCTTATCTTACTGATGGCGGATTCGGAAGCAAGCTTTTCGGCAAGGGCGTTAAGCACCGACATTGTCACCGTGCCCCTGTCAAAGGACATATCGTTCGTATAGCCGTTATAGCGGATAAGATCAAGGCACTTTTTGCCGTTTAGCTTCTGTGCGCCTGCCTTAAGATCGATAAGGAGATTCTGAGCGGGATCGGAGTATCTCATATTGCACGGCACGGAAACGGTAAGGCCTTCAAGGGAGTTGATAAGTACTTCTACACCGGACATATCGATAATGGTGTAATAATCAACGTAGAAGCCTGTGATAGCCGTTATCTTTGAGGTGAGATAGTCGATGCCGAGAGTGGTATAAGCCTCGCTTAATGTCATCTCGACTCCGCCGCACATAACGAGCATCTCGGGAGGTATGTAAGAATAAATAAACCGCTGATTGGCTTTATCGGCGCGGATGAAGATCATCGTATCGGCGTTTATGGTGCGGTAAGCCGTGTAATCGGACATAGAGCCGTTGGGGTCAAGTCCCGCAGCGTCCTTGAACATAGGGTAATTCGCAAAGGCGTCTGCCTTATAATCGTTCAGAATACCGGGCTGATAATCCGTGCCGACGATGAGCATATTGAAGGAAGTTCCGTTTGTGGTAACGGGAGTATCCGTATTTGTAAAGTTATCTGTCGTGTCTGTGGCGGGCTTATTGTCCGTGCCCTGGTCCTCGGGCGCAATAATGCCGAATCCAGGACCTACGCATTCTATCAGCAGATCTGTAAGAACGTAAGCGGTGGGGGCAAATATCAGCAGCGCAATAACGAAGGTGATAACAAAGTTACGAAGCGATGCAAGCATCCGTTATCCTCCTTAAATAGTTTACCATAGTATTATAATACAACGGTACGGTATTTGCAAGTATTATTGTTTTTTGTAACATAATTTTAACGATTTTACATCAATGCGCAAGGGAATTTCGGCGATTTTTGTATATTATTTTTTTTAAGGGTATTGTCAAAGGATTCAAAACAATGTATAATAAAATTTAATTATGTGTTTTGAGGTGCTTTATGAATTCCGAATTCAGCCTTATATATCCAACACCCGAATCTCACGCTCTTGCATTTGCAGGCAAAAACGTAGCCGATATTTCCGACGATACCTGCGAGCAGCTTGGATTAAGCTATCTTCTGGAGCTTAAGAACAGCTCTCTTTCCGAGTATTTTACTACGGATGCGGAGGTTATGAAATACAGACTCGAGGGCTTTTACGATCTTCTTGACAACCCCGAGCTTAAGGATGCCCTTATGTCCGTTATTCCGATACTTAATGACATTGTGGAGCTCCGTCAGCTTGATGCTGATATGTCGGGCACCACGGAGAGCTATCTTTACAGCATCACCGAGATCGAGCTTTATATCTCCTGTGTTGAAAAGCTGAACGAGGGTCTTACTCCGATCCGCGAAAAGCTTACCAGCCGCAGCTTCAAGGCGATGGCTGAGAGAATAAAGACCCTTTGCGAAAGCGACTACTACAAGGAGCTGAACCGCAAGCTAACGGAGCTTACCGACCGTGTGCGAGAGATCAAGAGCATTACCGTCGGTGTTAATCTTGACAGTCAGCTCCGCCCCTCAAGCGCAGGCGTGCTTTCCATAAATTCCGAGCAGTTCAAATCGGGAGAGCTTCTTGAAAAGATCCTCCGTATGAGCTTTAAAAACGATGAATACACCTGCATCGCCGCTCTCGTACCCTTCGGCAGAGGTCAATCCGAAAACACCAAGACCGCTCTTTCATACGCCTTTTATTCCGCAATCAACGACGTTTTCAAGGCGTCTGTAAAGAGCTGGAAGATGATAGTTCAGAGCTACGTTCTTGATAATACCGATTTCCTTATCAAGATAATGCCCGAGATAGAGTTTATGGTTAAGGGAAGCGAGATGCTCCGAAAGCTCAGAGAAAGAGGGTATCCGTTGAGCGTTCCCAACGTTGACGTAAGCGGCGATGTTACCTTCCGCGCCAAGGGGCTGTATAACCCCAGCGTTGCCGAGCAGATCGCAGAATCCATAGTTAAGAACGATCTCGTCTTTGACGAGGAGGCGCGTATTTACGTGCTTACGGGACCAAACAGGGGCGGTAAATCCGTTATTACCTGCGCCGCCGGAATCGCGCAGGCAATGATGCATCTTGGTATGCCCGTTCCTGCCGACGAGTTTACCGCAAGTCCCGCAGACGGCATCTATATACATTTTCCCATCGGCGCAGAGGACACTATAGACAAAGGTCGACTTGGCGAGGAATGCGTCAGACTTGCTTCCGTATTCGATAAGGTCAGCCGTTCCAGCCTCGTGCTTCTTGACGAGTCCTTTTCTTCCACGGGCGCGTATGAAGCGTCCTATATTGCCGCTGAGGTCATCCTCGGCTTCTGCAAGGTTGGAAGCAGAGTTATATTTGCCACACACCTTCACGAGCTTGCAGCGCGCATACCCGAAATTAACGAGCGCTCCAAGGAGATCGGCGGTTATCCCGTTGACAGCCTCGTTGCCAGAATAGAAAACGGCAAGCGCTCCTTCCGTATAGACAGAGAAAAGCCCGACGGAAAGAGCTACGCAGGCGATATAGCGGATAAATACGGACTTTCCTATAACAGAATTATGCAACGGATCGAAGCATCCGGCAAGGAGGATTAAAATGAATAAAGAGTTACTTGAGATCATCGAAAAAAACGCAAGACTTTCCAATAAAGACATCGCCGTTATGCTCTCCAAGGAAGAGGGCGATATCAAAAAGATGATAGAACAGTATGAAAAAGACGGTATCATTCTCGGATACAAGGCGCTCGTTGACTGGGATAAGACCGATAGCGAGCACGTAAACGCACTTATAGAGCTGCGCGTTTCTCCCCAGCCTGATCGCGGCTTTGATAAGCTTGCGGAAAAGATAGGGAATTATCCCGAGGTATCCTCTCTCTACCTTATGTCCGGCGGATACGACTTTATGGTTCTTCTTGAGGGCAAGACCATGCGAGAGGTCGCTTATTTTGTTGCACAGAAGCTTGCTCCTCTTGATACCGTTATTACCACCGCTACTCATTTCGTGTTAAGAAAATACAAGGATAAGGGCGTTACTTACGGCCCCGCTTACGTTGATGAGAGGAGCAACTGTCTGTAATGTTCGATCCCGGTAAAGTCATATCCCGAAAATGCGCCGATACGAAGCCTTCGGGAATCAGAAAATTTTTTGACCTGCTGGAAACGATGCCTGACGTCGTTTCCCTGACGGTCGGCCAGCCTGATTTCGTTACTCCTTGGAAGATCAGGGAAGCCGCAGTTGAAAGCATTGAGAAGGGAAGGACCTATTATACCTCAAATGCGGGTACTCTCAAACTTCGAGAGTTGCTTTCGGACTACCTCACGTCCTTTGATCTGCATTACGAGCCAAAGGGGGAGATAATCGTTACCTGCGGCGGTAGCGAGGCTGTAGACGCCGCGATACGCGCTCTTGTTGACGATGGGGACGAAGTCATCATTCATTCCCCGAATTTCGTCTGCTACGAGCCCCTCGTTCAGCTTTGCGGCGGAAAATGCGTCACTATAGAAACAACCGCAGAAGAGGATTTTAAGGTAACTCCCGAAAAGCTCCGTGCGGCGCTTACTCCCAGAACGAAGCTGCTTGTGCTTTCTTATCCCAACAATCCCACGGGTGCGATAATGAACAAAGAGGATCTTGAGGCTATTGCCAAGGTCCTTGAAAACACCAACGTTTGCGTGCTTTCCGATGAGATCTATGCAGAGCTTACTTACGGACAAAAGCACGTTTCCATTGCGTCAATTCCCGGTATGCGCGAGCGCACCGTCGTTGTAAGCGGGTTTTCCAAAGCCTTTGCCATGACCGGTTGGCGTCTTGGCTATGCCTGTGCGCCCAAGGAGATAGCAAGTCAGATACTTAAAATACATCAGTACGCCATTATGTGCGCGTCAACGGCTTCTCAGTTTGCGGGTATAGAAGCGCTTACAAGCGGTCTTGACGCAAAGGACGAGATGGTGCGCGAATATGACAGACGGCGTAAGATCGTTGTAAACGAGCTCAAAAATATCGGACTTAAGTGTTACGTGCCAAAGGGAGCCTTCTACGTATTTCCCGATATTACCGTAAGCGGTCTTTCAAGTGACGCTTTTGCCGAGAAGCTTCTCTTCGACTACAAGGCGTGCGTTGTGCCCGGTACTGCATTCGGTGCCTGCGGTGAGGGATTCGTGCGTATTTCCTACGCCTACTCCGTAGACCATATCAAAGAGGGTATTTCCCGTATCGGGAAAATGCTTGAGACACTTTAAGGAGAAATAATGGTACCTTTTCTTGTAAAGATCTTCAGCGGAAAGAACCCCGACGCCGATAAGACGCGAAGCGTCTACGGTTACGTTTGCGGAACTCTTGGTATAATTCTTAATTTGTTTCTGTTTGCCGCAAAGCTTACCGTCGGTACTCTCAGCGGCTCTATTTCCATTACCGCTGACGCTTTTAATAACTTCAGCGATGCGGGATCCAGTATCATAACGCTTTTCGGCTTTTTGTGGTCGGGAAGGAAGGCTGATTCCGAGCATCCCTTCGGTCACGGAAGAATTGAATATATTTGCGGAATTCTCGTTTCGGTAATTATTATTATCGTGGGCGGAGAGCTTCTCTTATCGTCTGCTGAAAAGATCTTCAACCCAACCGAGGTCACCTTCAGCCTCTCCCTTTGCATAGTGCTGTCCCTTTCCGTGCTTGTAAAATTCTATATGTATATCTACAATCGCAAAAGCGGAAAGCTTATAGGATCCGAAACGCTTATGGCTGTCGCAACGGATTCGATCGGCGATTCCGTTGCCACCCTTGCCGTGCTTGCGTGCTCTATCTTCAGCTACTTCACCAAGATAAACGTAGACGCTTACGTAGGTGCCGCAGTTTCTTTGATGATAATACGTGCAGGAATACTTTCCGTTATCAGCACTGCATCCCCTCTCCTTGGCAGAGCGCCGGATGGCGAGCTTGTAGAGAAGATATACGAGATAGTTGATTCCTCCGAAGCTACCTGCGGAGTCCACGATCTTGTTGTTCATGACTACGGACCGGGCAAAAAGTTCGTATCTCTCCATATGGAGGTTGACGGAAGCGGCGATATCTTCACGCTGCACGACGAGGTGGACAGAATAGAAAAGCTCCTTTGCGACACTCTGCATTGTGAGGCGGTTATTCATATGGACCCTATCGACGTCAAGAACCCCATTCTTTCGGAGCTTACGGATAGGCTTAAGACCAGGGCAAGGGAAATTGACGGTGCGCTGCTGGTGCACGACGTGCGTATGGTTCCGGGCCCCTCTCACACCAACGTAATATTTGACGTTGCCATCCCTGCCGACAAATTTTCCTCAAGAAGCGATATTTCCGCTGCTTTATCCGAGACCGTAAAGGACTTCGGACAATCATACTTTGCGGTAATAAATTGCGAAATGTCGTATACGGATAAATGAATATTTTTGTCATATCCCCTTTTCTTTGCTCATAGTATATTGTGAGAAAAGAAAAGGGGATTGATTTATGGATAAAAACATTTACAGCGATATGGCTAAACGTACGGGCGGGGAGATTTTTGTCGGTGTGGTCGGTCCCGTAAGAACGGGAAAATCAACTTTTATCAAGGGCGTTATGGAGCAGATCATGCTCCCTAATATAGAAAATGAGTACGATGCAAAGCGTGCGCGGGATGAGATGCCCCAATCTGCCGCGGGGCGCACCGTTATGACAGCTGAGCCGAAATTTATTCCCGACGAAGCTGTAGCGGTCACCCTCGGTGATGGTGTTAACTTCAAGATGCGTCTCGTTGATTGCGTGGGTTATCTCGTTGAAGGTGCGGGCGGGCATCTGGAGGACGGACAGCCCCGTATGGTAAAGACCCCGTGGAGCGAAGAAGAGATGACCTTTGAGAAGGCGGCGGAGACGGGAACGCGCAAGGTTATAGAGGAGCACAGCACCGTAAGTATGCTCGTTACCTGCGACGGTAGCTTTGGAGAGATACCAAGGGAGAATTACGTTGAAGCCGAAAGAAGAGTGGCAAGTGAATTAAAGGCACTTGGAAAGCCCTTCTGCGTTATCCTTAATTCAGCTGATCCCGAATCTGAGGAGGCGGAGCGCCTTGCTTTGTCTATTGAAAAGGAATATGCGGCGCCCGTTGCTCTTATCAATTGTCAACAGATAGACAGAGAGGATATTGATAATATTTTTATGATGCTGCTTGATGAATTTCCCGTTTGTGAGATCTCCGTTGATTTCCCCGATTGGATGAAGAATCTTCCTCAGGAGCACCCGATAGTCAATTCCTTTATCAGCACCGTAAAGGCTTGTGCAGACGAGATCTCGACCATGGGCGACGTTACCTCCGTGTTTGAAAAGGCGGGTATGAACCCCGATATCGGTGAGGTGGAAGTTAAGTCAATAGATATGTCCAAAGGTGTTGCCGAGATAGCCTTCATTCCCGAAGAGGGAGCGTATTACCGTATTCTTTCAGAGATAAGCGGAATCAACGTGGAAAACGAGGATCAGCTCTTTTCAGAGCTTTGCAAGCTATCCGAGGTAAAAAGGGAATACGATAAGGTATCATCGGCACTTAACGACGTAAACGAAAAGGGATACGGAATCGTTATGCCCGATATTTCGGAGCTTCAGCTTGAGGAGCCCGAAATTGTCAGACATTCGGGCGGTTACGGCGTTCGTTTGCGCGCATCTGCACGCTCCGTTCATATGATCAAGGCGAATATTGAAACGGAGATCAGCCCCGTAGTCGGTAACGAACAGCAATCCGAAGAACTGATAACGTATCTTACCCGCGAATTTGCTGAAAATCCAACTATGATCTGGAATACGGAGCTTCTCGGAAAAAGCCTTTACGAGCTTGTAAACGAGGGCTTGCGCGCAAAGCTGCAGAATATGCCGGACGAAAGCAGAACAAAGCTCTCGGAAACTCTTGAAAAGATCATAAACGAGGGCAGCGGCGGACTTATCTGTATAATACTGTAAAAAAAACAAGCTTGGCATCTAAAAAATGCCAAGCTTGTTTTTATCCCTTTACCGCACCTGCGATAACGCCTTTTATTATTTGCTTTTGGCTTATAAGATAGAATATAACGATTGGAATAATGGCAAGTACCAGCATTGCCATCAGCGCACCCATATCTCGGCTGCCGTATCCGCCCTGCAGATATTGTACCGCTACGGGTATGGTTCTGTACTCGCTGCCGATAACCAGATAGGGAAGAAGATAATCGTTCCATATCCACATTGCGTTCAGTATGCTGACGGTAATTGCCGTTGGTTTCAGAATGGGAAAAATGATGGAGAAAAACGTCCTTATTGGTCCGCATCCGTCTATTGAAGCAGCCTCCTCAAGCTGTATAGGAATGCTTCTCACGAATCCCGTGAACATAAACACGGAAAGGCCCGCTCCAAATCCAAGGTATAATACGGTAATTCCCACGGGGTTTTCAAGACCGAGTGTGTTTGCGGTCTTTGACATAGTAAACATAACCATCTGGAACGGCACGATCATGGAAAAGATCAGCGCGTAATAAAACACCTTCGATACAACGTCGTTTTTCCTTACGATATACCACGCCGCCATCGAAGAAAATAACAGAATGCCGAAGACGGACACCACCGTAATAAACACAGAGCGCACAAAAGCATCTATGAATCCCGTTTTTTCAATGCCGTTGATATAGTTTTCAAATCCCGCAAAGGTCTGCCTGTTCGGAAGGGCAAAGGGGGCGTCCGTTATAAAAAACTGCCCTTTGAAGGAATTCATCAGCACGATCGCAATGGGTGCAATGAATATTACGGCAAGCAGTACAAGCGCAGCGGTCAGCAGGGCATTATTCTTTTTACTCATTGCCGCGCTCCCTTCTTGCGGTAACGTGCAGCTGAAGTAAAGCGATAAAGGCAAGGATCACCGTAAAGATGACCGCCTTCGCCTGGCCGACGCCCTCACTTCCCACGCTGGCGTAGAACGTGTTGTAAATATCAAGTGCGAGAAGAGACGATAGTCTGTCGGGTGCTCCTGCCGTAAGTGCAAGATTCTGATCAAAAAGCTTAAAGGTGTTGGTCAGGGTGAGAAAGGTGCAGACCGTAATGCTTGGCATTATCAGCGGAATGGTAATATGCCTCAGCTCCATTGATCGTGATGCGCCGTCAATTGCGGCAGCCTCTCTCAGCTCGTTTGGTATATTCTGCAGTCCCGCCACGTATATGATCATCATATATCCGATGAGCTGCCAATTTGTAAGCACCAGCAGGCCGAAAAAGCCATATGCCTCGGAGTAAGTGATATCAACGCCCCTGTAACGCAGTATACCGTTTATGATTATCTGCCAGATATATCCGAGGACAATGCCGCCGATGAGGTTCGGCATAAAAAACACGGTACGGAAAATATTTGTCCCCTTCAGCCCCTTTGTGAGCAACAGAGCAAGAACGAATGCAAACAAATTTACTGTGATCACAGATGCGGCAGAAAAAAGCGCGGTATACCAAAGAGCGTGGGTGAAGTCGTCACCAAAGGCCTCTTTGTAATTTGAAAGCCCGGTAAGGCGAGCATCCGTAACTGTCGTGAAATCGCAAAATGACAGATAAAGCCCCATCAGAAACGGCACTGCAAAAGCTATGATAAACGCCGTTAATATCGGCATCATGAATATGGGAAAGTAGCGACCAAGCCTCTTATACATTATTTTTTGCCCTTAGACGCTTCTTCCTTCCATCTTGTCTTTACCGTATTCACAACGTTATCCCAATCGGCCGTCCCTTGTGCGTACTTCAGCAGCGCACCGCCGAAATCGGTTTTAAAGCTTGTGCCGGGGAATGCAACGAAGCTCCATGGAATGCTCTCCGATCTCGGATCGTTTATCCATCGGTTAACCTCCAGTGCTAAGGGATCGCCGGGAATTTCTCTATCGGAAAAGGTACTGAAGGGCGTAAGAAACTCAAGCTCCTCGGTAACGAATTTTTTGCCGGTTTCCGATGAAAAGAGCCAATAAAGAAAATCGTCTGCCATTTTCTTTTGTTCATCGCTTGCGTTCTTGTTGATGCATATATAGTTTTCGGTACCCACGCAAAGCCCCATGGTGTCATCAAGCTCAGTGCCTGTGTAAAGTGGCAGGAATCTGATGTCCTCTTCGTTTACGGTGTTGCCGGATACGCCCTTAATTTGCGCCCACGCCCAGTTGCCGTTTTGTACCATTGCGCATTGTCCGAGGGCGAATTCCGCCATCGAATCCGCAACGGATTTTGAACCGAGCAGAGCTCTGTCGGTAACTGAATTGTTTAAATAAAGATCGAACATTTTCTTCATCACACCGTTGTGCTCAAAGGTGATCTCGCTAACGGTCGTGCCGACGTTGTAGTTGTTTTCCGTAACTTCAAGGTAAAACGGAACGTTTGCAAGGTGAGTTTGCCAACGCCAATCCTCGCCACCTGAAAGGGAGGTGGAAGCGAATACGCCGTCAATGGACAGCTCCGATATATGAGCGGTCATATCGGCGACGACCGTTTCAAGTGCGGCAAAGGTATTGATTTCCGAAAATGAATTTATGATCTTTTGCCTGTCAGCAAGTGCAAAGTATTCATCGAATTTTGCCGTGTTGCAGATTATACCGTACCCCTCTATAACGTAGGGGATTCCGTAAACCCCATCTCCCGAGGTAATTGCAAGGTTTTTATCGGAGAGAATGGAATATAGCTTGGTATCACGGAGATCCTCGCAGTAATTCTTCCAGGATTCGTATCCGACGGGGCCGTTTATCTGAAAAATGGTCGGTGCTTTTTTCTTGGCTATCTCGCTTTTCAGGGTCTGCTCGTAAGAGTTTGCGGCGGCGGTGGAGATTTTAACGCGTACCCCCGTTTCCTCCTCATAGACTTTTGCAATATCCTTGTATTTATCTGCTATCTCGGGCTTGAAGTTTAAAAAGTATATTTCGTTTTCCGCTTTTTTTCTGCAGGATGCAAGGGTTATCGGAAGCGAAACTGTAAGCGATATTATCATTAATAGCGCGGTTATTCTTCTTTTCATATTTATCCTCCTTGGCTTTAATAATAATATGCCGCTATATCATCCCGTTAAACTTGAGAAAATATTCCATTTTCATTTTGTTTACAATTTTCGTATTGAATAAGCTTGTCGAGGATGCTATAATCTTAAAAAAAGGAGGTGCCGTATGAAAAGGAAAATAAAAAAGCGCTCAAGAGCCTTAAAAATCGTCTGTGTATTCTTGTGCATTTGCTTTGCATGCGGCATAGCAGTGCTTGCAGTCAATACCGTGGTTATCTCTTCAACGAAGGATAGAATAATCTCCCCCGACGAAGCCTTAAGGGCAGAAGGTGCCGATTGCGTTCTTGTGCTTGGTTGCCTTGTTAAAAATAACGGTCAGCCCAGTGATATGCTGTACGACAGAATAAGGAGGGGAGCAGAGCTTTATTCCTGCGGTGCGTCCCGGAAGCTTCTTATGAGCGGGGATCACGGCAGGGTGGATTATAACGAGGTAAAGGCAATGAAGGACACTGCGATGATGCTGGGCGTTCCCTCCGAGGATATCTTTATGGATCACGCAGGCTTTGATACCTACGACAGCATCTACAGAGCTAAGGCGATATTCGGTGCCGATAAGATAATTATCGTATCTCAGGGGTATCATCTGTACCGCGCATTATATATTGCCGAGAGCCTTGGGATCGAGGCTTACGGAGTATCCTCCGATTATCACAGCTACTTTGGTCAGACGAGCAGGGAAATAAGAGAGATCCTTGCAAGAAACAAGGACGTTCTCACCTGCCTTTTCGGAGTAAAGCCAACTTATCTTGGCGAGAGCATTTCTCTTAACGGCAACGGAGAGATCACCGAAGGATAAAAAAGCAGACCGTTTCACAAGCGAAACGGTCTGCTTTTTTTATTCCTCAGTATCGAATAGCGAGATGGTATTATTATCATTCTTTCTGTCGCTCGTGGGCGGCACGGGGATACCCAAATGCTTATATGCAAGACTCGTAACGCATCTGCCTCGCGGTGTGCGGGAAAGAAATCCGATCTGCATCAGGTAAGGCTCGTATACGTCTTCAATAGTAACCGCCTCCTCGCCCGTTGTCGCGGCAAGAGTTTCAAGACCAACAGGGCCTCCGCCGTAAAATTCGATTATCGCTTTAAGCATACGCTTGTCGGTAGCGTCAAGTCCCAGTTCGTCGATCTCAAGACGTGAAAGCGCCGTGCGGGCTATGGGTGCGGTGATCTTTCCGTCACCAAGAACGAGGGCGAAGTCGCTTACTCGGCGCAGCAGTCTGTTTGCGATACGGGGAGTTCCGCGGCATCTCCTTGCGATCTCCCAAGCGGCTTCCTCGGTGATTCCGACCTCAAGGATAGACGCGCTTCTCTTTACGATGGTGGCAAGCTCCTCGGGTGAATAAAGCTCCAATCTGAGCATAACGCCGAAACGGTCGCGAAGAGGGGTGGAAAGCTGTCCTGCTCGCGTTGTTGCACCTATAAGGGTAAACTTTTTCAGCGGTAATCTTATGCTTCTTGCGGAGGGGCCCTGACCGATTATTATATCAATAACAAAGTCCTCAAGAGCGGGGTAGAGTATCTCCTCCACGGCGCGTGACATTCTGTGGATCTCGTCGATAAACAGCACGTCGCCCTCCTGAAGATTGGTTAGGAGCGCAACCAGATCGCGGGGCTTTTCAATGGCGGGACCCGAGGTGGTGCGTATATTTACGCCAAGCTCGTTTGCAATAATATAGGAAAGGGTGGTCTTGCCAAGACCTGGAGGGCCGTAAAGAAGCACGTGATCAAGGGCAGATGAGCGCATTTTTGCCGCGTCTATGAAAACGGAAAGGTTTTCCTTTGCCTTGCTCTGACCGATATAGTCGTTTAAGGTCTTTGGTCTGAGCTTATTATCCTGATCCGTATCTTCAAAGCTTTCCGTTGGTGCCACTATGCGGTTTTCAAGATCATATTCTTCCTGAATTGCCATATTAACTCCTGTAAAATTAAAGTAATCTTGCAAGACACTCGCGTATAATATCCTCCACGGAGAGGTTTGCCGCGTCTATATCGCGGATCACGTTCTGTATCTCGCTTCTGGAATATCCAAGAACCTCAAGGGCACTTTCAGCGTCAAGAAGCTTGGAGCCTGCAGAAGGAGCGATCGGTCGTTGTACGGGGGCAAGCTCGGTATCTCCGTTTTGGTAGCTTATGCCGCTGATCTTATCTTTTAGTTCAAGAATGATCCTGCTTGCCGTCTTTGGTCCTATGCCCTGAGCGGCGCTTATTACCTTTGGCTTGTCCGCAATGATGGCAGAAGCAAGCTCACTTACCGTGAAGGCGGAAAGAATGGAAACGGCGGCCTTCGGGCCAACGCCCGATACGGTGATCAGAAGCTTGAAAAAATTCAGCTCCTCGGTATCGTAAAAGCCGTACAGGTCAACGCCATCCTCCTTAACGGAAAGATAGGTGTATAGCTTTGCAGTCTCGCCGTTTTGCAGTCGGCAAAGCTTGCCGTGGGTGGTTTGGGAGATCGTGATGGCGTATCCAACGCCGTGGGCTTCAATAGTTGCGCTTGCGGTGGAAAGCTCGGTAAGCTCGCCTTTTATATAAGAAAACATAGCTCCTCCTTATTGGGGTCTGCATAAAAACACTTTTCTTTCGGAATTTTCAAGGGCTGACCTTGCCTTCAACGCGGCTTCTTTATCGGTAAAGATGCCAAATACCGCAGAGCCTGAGCCGCTCATCATGGCGTTATCAGCTCCAAGGGCAAGAAGCTTTTCCTTGGTCTCCTTAGCTTTTGGGCAAAGAGGGAATACCGCTTCCTCAAAAATGTTATACATATTGCTTGTAACCTCGTTAAGAGAGCCGCCCTTAAGTCCGTCTATCATACCGCGGATGTTGCTGCGCATTTCTCTTCTGTCGGAAAAGTCGTTGTGTATACGGTCAAGCTCTCCGTAAGCCCACGCGGTTGATACGCTTTCTCCCGAAGAGCAGATGAGAATGGTGCAATCGGGCATCGGAGGGACCGACGTCATATCCTCGCCCTTTTGCTGTGTTATCTTAGTGCCTTTAACAAGGCAAAAGGGAACGTCGCTTCCAAGCTTTGCGGCACAATCGATGAGCTCTATCACGCTTGCCTTTTCATAAATGGAATTAAGTCCAAGCAAAACGGCTGCCGCATCGGTGCTGCCTCCCGCAAGACCGGCACATACGGGAATGTTTTTTTCAATGTAGATGCTGAGACCCTTGCAATCAACGTCAAAGGCGCTGATATATTCTTTGGCAGCCTTCCATGCGATGTTTCTTTCGTCCTGCGGTATAATCGGATTGGAGCACGTAATACGAATGCCGCCCTCCGATTCGGTTCTTATGGAAACGGTGTCGGAAAGAGAGACGGTTTGCATAATGCTTTGAATATTGTGAAACCCGTCCTTGCGCTTCCACAGTATATCAAGATATAGATTGATCTTGGCGGGTGCCGATATTTTAACGTTCATTTAACCTCCTAAAAGAGACGTGTGCGCAGTGTGCGGAATCCGATGACGGATCGTTCGGCCTTTGCGGTAGACGCTTCGTCGGGAAAAATGCCAAAGGCGGCATTGCCGTGACCGACCGTGCAGGAGTTTAAGGCGCCAAGGTTTTTAAGTATGCTTATTGCTTTTGCAGTTTCGGGGTATTTTGCTACAGTGGGTGCCTCAAAAACGTTGAAGATATCTCCGATGGCTTTAATTCCGTCGTCGCCGTGGATACTTTCTATGATCTTAGAAGGACGGGGATGATGCTTATGCTGCTCGTAAAAATTGCCGTAAAACTCCGTGCTTGCGGCGATTGCTTCGTCAAACGTAGGTAATTGCGAATCGTTGGGAAGAAGGATCAGAACTCCAAAATCCTTAAGAGGCGGAAGAGAGGTGATCATACATTTATTCTTGTCAAGCATGTCAACGTACTTGTGGCCTCGCACGGCACAGCAAAGAAGTTCGTTTGATATCCCGTTTGCAAATTCAAGAAGATCCAGCTGTGAGACTTTATCGCCTGACAGACGGTTAATCAGCTTTAATGCGGTTGCACAATTACTTTCGCTTTCAAAAAGACCGCTGTTTGGCGGTATGGCAGAGG
This sequence comes from Oscillospiraceae bacterium, assembly GCA_015064505.1. Taxonomy (GTDB): domain Bacteria; phylum Bacillota; class Clostridia; order Oscillospirales; family CAG-272; genus RUG12395. The sequence continues at coordinate 12,306 of SVSB01000039.1, read as the reverse complement.
CAACACGGATATCCGCACCAAAGCAGAGATCGAAATTCGTGATGAATCCCCTCACGGCTGTCCTTAAGTATTCCGTATTAAAAAGCGGATCGGAGGAAGTAACTTTCACATAGGTGGGAGAGTCGACAAGACGCACGGACACCGTATCGTGAATTGAAAGTCTGTGCAAAACGCTTTGGAATTTAAAGAAGCCGTCTGAACGCGAGGCAAGTATCTCGTGATAAAGTGGCAGGACTCCGTAAGCCTTATCCTCAAGAAAAAAGGCAGAGGAGGGATTCTTGGGCGTTTTTTCCATCAGTTATCCTCCTTCCTTTGTTGGTATAGATAGCTATACGTGAAAAGTATATCATACTTGCCGGGCGATTTCAATAAAAACTATTGATTTGTTCAAATTTATCTTTTATAATAATAACCGGTATAATAATAGGCAGGAATTATTTGTGCAGTGCGTTATTCATATCGGAAGGAGGCGAAACTGTGAAAAAGATCTTTGACGATAAATTCGGGAAAATTGCAATATACGCCGTATCTTGCGTAGCCGTAACTGCGCTGTTTTTGTCCATTTGGCTGAATCTCGGCACCGTGGCGGATTTCTTTAAGTCTGCAGTAAGGGTGTTTTCTCCATTGCTTTACGCCGTTGTTGCCGTTCTTATAATTAACCCCTCTGTGCATCTTTTCCACGATAGGGTTTTTGCTTTTATTGATAAAAACAAAAAGAAGCCTCACCCAAAGCTTCGACGCGCCCTATCGGTAATTGCAGGGTATCTGCTCTTTACCGTACTTCTGCTTGCCGTTGTGGTTATCGTTTTTGTCCCCTTTGCCGAGAACATAGGTGAGATCCAGACCATGGTTCCCGATGCTATCCGCAGTACGGTCAGATGGATCGAGACCACAATATCAAATTACGAATTTCTCGCTCCTCAAAAGGACGTTATTATGGAGCGGATCGAAGGATTGCTTATTTTCTCGCCCGAGCTTATACAAAGCATCATCGGTACTGTGGTATCCTACGCATCCGGTATCGTTGCCGAGACCTTCAACGTTCTCATCGGTGTCATCATATCCGTTTATATCATAGTTTCTATGGATTATCTTAAATCCCTTCGTGATAAGATAATGGATGCATTCTTTTCTAAGGAGAAAACGGTTGCGATCAGTAAGGCCGCCCGTGGGATTTACCGCGTATTTTCCGATTATTTCATCGGAAGACTTATGTATTCAATAACCATCGGAATCGTGTTCTTCTACGTGCTTTACCTGTTTAAGGTTCCTTTTTATTCCGTTATCTCCATTGCAATGGGAATGATAGCATTCGTTCCCGTATGCGGAACGGTGCTTTCCTATGCTGTGGGCATATGTCTTTGCCTGCTGTTTGATCCGCAGGATGCGGGCTGGTGTATGCTTATCTTCTTTGCGGTTTTCCTTCTCGGTAGAGTATTCCTTCAGCCGCACCTTATCAAAGAAACCGTTACCGCAGACGTCGGACTTTGCATACTTTCCGTGATAATTATGTATGCGCTCTTTAACGTTGTTGGTGCTTTGCTTGCCGTTCCGACCTTCATCGTGCTGCGCGAGTGGATCCTTGCCGCTTCCGAAAAAAGAAAGCAGAAGGCCGCATCCGTTTCGGAAAAATAAATTCAGGTCTGTGCGCACTGCGCACAGACCTTGATTTTACCACCCCTTTATTATGAGCTCACACAGCTTTTCTGCCAGAATGCGTGCCGATACTTCTGCCTCCTCAAGTGTATTTCCACATGAGCCGACCTCAAAAAGAAGTGAGCACGGAGCAAGCTCCTGATTGTATGCAGAGCCTCGCAAACATATCGCTCTCGCAAGACCGAGGTGGTCGGAATTCAGCATCGTTTGGAGCTTTGCCGCAAATCTTAAATTGTTCTCCCAATCGGGGTGATACGTGCCAAGCTCGTTGCTTCCTACAACTGTCATTATCTGTGCGGCGACCTTGCCGTCGGCGATCGTAATGGGGCGCGTCTTCGTTTTGTCCTCAAGTAAAACGGAGTCTCTGTGAATATCGAAAACGTATTTTATGCTCGGATACCGCTGTAGATAATCCTTTACCGTTTCTGCCGATCTCTCGTAAGCGCCGAGATAGCTCTCCGCGTCGTGCATCACGTCACATTGTATCGTATTTATTCCGTTTTCATTCATTACCCGAGCCATTATTTTTCCAATATGTATGACGTTTTTTGATACGTCGTAGCTTCTGGGGATGTTGAAAGTTTCGGAATAACCCATGACTCCGGGCTCTGAATAAGCCTCTGTACCGTGGGTGTGAACAATAAGAACGAGGGGCTCTTCAGTATATTCTGTGCCGGAAGTAAGCGCCTCCGATTTGGCGAGCGCGTTAATATCAACGCTGAATTCGGTATCGTTAAAGATCTTCAGCTCTCCGTCCGCCTCGCTTGAAAGGTCGTATGGAATTATCGGATACGTACCTTCGGGCACAAGTGAAGGATCGTATTCGTATAGCTTGACAAAGGCTTCCGCCACCTCGTTTGCATTCGTCTGATTTTGATTTGCTTCATCCACATTCGGAGGATACGGCTCTGCAGCCACGGGAAGAGAAGGAGCAGTATCCTTTGCAACTGTGTCTGGGCTTTGCGGCGTTGTCGCGGTGGGTTTTTTTAGCATTCCGCCGTAATAAATTTCGTATATCAGCTTATCTCCAAAACTTTCTGATGATATGTTTTCTTTGATGTACCCCCATGAGCAAAGCAGGAGGTTAGCGGACAGCATTGCCGAAATAACGTATGCAAAGGCTTGTTTTGCTTTTGCGCGGCTTTTCTTTTTTCGATTACCGGTAAGGACTGCTTCTTCGGTATGATCGATTATCGGTGATACGGGTATTATTTCTTTGTTCATTTTACGGCCTTCCTTTTGCTTTTTGTACATTTTATTACCCGTATGCGTAAATTATTACTAAAACGTCTCGAGAGCCGTGTTTATGGCGTTTGCAAGTATAGACGCACCCGTATCTGCAATAACGTCGCATTCTTTGGATGTCAGGATGATTTCTGATACCGAGTACCGTTCATCGTTAAGAACGGTACAGCCGATGACTGTCGGGATACCGACTGATATTACGGGTACCCCAACGGTAGCGAGATTTATACCCTTGCCCCGCTTATCTGTGCCCGAGCCCGGCTCAATTCCGCAATTACCTATTTGTATATATGCTCCAAGACGGTCTGCTTTGCTTGCTTTAAGACTGTCTATGGCAATTACCAGATCCGCGCCCGTGGCACAAACGGCTGAACTGACAAGGTCTGATGTGTTGATGCCCGTTTGACCGCACACTCCCGGCGAAAGCACGCATACTTGTGGCGCTGATGCAGTAGCTTTTTGTCGAACGGTTGTCCTGTCTGCGCATAGAGGGCCCATGGAATCTGCCGTAATATGTCTGTTTCCGATCCCGATAACGAGAACCGATTTTGCCTCCTTCATGCGCATTGCGTTTTCAAGAAGCTTTCTTATCTTTGATGCAGTCAGCAGGGAAGCGCAGTATGCTTTTTCTTCCGTCATTTCCCAAAGAGCTCCGCACTCGAGACCGAAATACGCATCCCGTGGAAGCAGACCGTTACGTTTTGCCGGATCAAAGGTTGTTTTGATAATTTTCGTGCCCATTTCGGTGTACGTGTTTTCCATTTTGCCTTTGCGGTCGTCTCTGCTGTTTTCGCAGGCAAGGTCTGTTTCGGTATTTCCGTTGAAAAACATATTTGCTCCTTAAAAACTGTGTGTATTTTGCTCAAAAAAACTGTTATAATATTGTGCAAATAACCAAAAGTTATTCTAATCAAAAATAGATGATTGATAATCGGAAAGCTAAATGTTATAATAACCAATAGACTTATCGTGCCATCCTTTGCGCACGGTCAAGATAAGCGGTGGAAACCGAATTTTTTGTCCCAGGAGGAAACCATATTATGAAGAGAATTCTCTGTCTCGTGCTTTGTGCACTTATGCTCTGTCCCATGTTTGCGGGCTGCTCCAAGGAGCTTGTCGGCGACGGCGCTGTTTTCGAGGCCTACGTTGCTTCCGAAACCTTCTGCTTTGACCCTACATACGCTACCGTAGACGATAACTCCGCACAGTACCTCTCCCTTATTTTTGAGGGTCTTACCAAGATCGACGAAGACGGCAAGCTCCGTTATGCGCTTCTTGATCACTATAAGTATACTCAGGATAAGCTTCGCAACGAGTACAAGCTTACCCTTTATATGAAGGAGACAAAGTGGAGCGATGCTTCTTCCGTTACCGCTGACGACCTGCTTTTCTCCTGGAAAAGACTTCTTTCTCCCGACGTTTCCGCATCCGCCGCTTCCTTGCTTTACGACATCAAGAATGCACGTGCCGCAAAGAATGCAGAATGCTCTATAGATGACGTTGGAATTGCATCCGTAGATACCCATACTCTTGAGGTTACCTTTGAGCACGATATCGACGTTGACGCTTTCCTCCGTACTTGCGCCTCCATTCAGCTCGTTCCTCTCCGCGAGAACGTAGTTTCAAGAAACGAGCTTACCATGGAAAACTGGGCTAAGCGTTACGCTACCCTTTCCGTTAACGGCCCCTTCTGCGTAAGAGGTCTTGATTATGTGGCTAATACCGTTACTCTTCAGAGAAATAACCATTACTACCGCGTTGAGGATGACGCGATCAATCTCTACGTTAACCCCTACAAGATCGTTATCAACTTCACTAAGGTTGAGGGCGACGAGGCAAAGGGCGAGGATCTCCAGGCTCAGCTTGACAGATTCCTTAACGGTGAGAGCCTTTTCATCGGCGATCTTCCCATTGCTCAGCGCGCAGCTTACGTAAGCAAGGGCGAGCTTACCGAGACTCTTTCCACCATGTCTCTTCTCGTTAATTGCAGCAACGAGCTTCTTTCTTCCAAGGACGTTCGTCAGGCTCTTTCTCTCGCAATTGACCGTAAGGCTCTTGCAGATAAGATCGTATTTGCAGAACCCGCAACCGGTCTTATTAACAACAAGGTGTTTGACGCAACCTCAAAGTCCACCTTCCGTTCCGTTGGCGGTAATCTTATCAACGTTAACGCCGATACCGCTGCTGCAGGCGCAAAGGCTAAGAGCGGCGCGTTCACTCTTACTTATAAGAATACCGAAGAGTTCAGAACCGTTGCCGAGTATCTTAAGGGTGCGTGGGAGGCTGTTGGCTTCACCGTTACGCTTAATCCCGTAATGAGCGAGTCTTATAAGAGAAACATCGATGATCAGGATTTCACGTTCTTTAACGATGTTCTTGATACCAAGGTAAAGAGCGGAGATTACGAGGTTGCTCTCGTTGACTTCTCCATGATCTCTCCTGAGGCGTTCGCAGTTCTTGCTCAGTTTGCGCACGGCTTTACCGGTAATGAGTGCGACGTAGAGAACGATTGGGCAATTACGGCTCACGTTTCCGGCTTCAATTCCGAGGCTTATAACGCCGCTATCGAAGCTGCCTTTGCCGAAAAGGATCACGCAAAGAGAACTGCTTTGCTTCACGATGCCGAGAAGCTTCTCCTTGATGAGATGCCCATTATCCCCCTTCTTTTCAATAAGAGCTTCTATATGTATAGCTCCGAGCTCGATGATATCAGTCACGATTTCTTCGGCAACGTTCAGCTCAAGGATGCTGAATACGGTAATTACGTTGAGGAAACAGAAGCTGATTCTGTTGTACAGTAATTATGGCAGAAGAGCTTAAGCTAACAGGAAAAAACGACATAAAGATCTTCATTCTGTTTTTGCTTGACGGCATCGGCTACCCCCTTTCCCGCGATGATCTCGAGGAGATCTGTGTAACCGATAATTTCGTCAGCAGCTTCGATTTTGCCGATTGCTTTGCTGAGCTCGTGGAAAGAGACCATTTAATTCAATCTGTCGAGGGAGAGACCGAGGTTTTCTCGGTCTCTCCTGTCGGTAGAGAGGTTGCGGCCTCTCTTCAGGATATGCTCGTTGCCCCCATACGAGAGCGTGCCTTCCGTTCCGCACTTCGAATCCTTTCTTTTAAGAAAAGGGAAGCGGAAATGTCTTGTACTGTTACCGAACAGGATGGAAGATATCTTGTTGAATGCTACGTTAAGGAGAAGAAGGTAACTCTTATGAGCGCCTCTATTCTGGTTGACAGCAAAGAACGCGCAGACAGAATGAAAGAGAATTTCTACGAGAGGCCAGAGGTGATTTTCAAGGGCCTTTCGGCACTGCTTGCCTGTGAAGTAAACTATCTTTTTTAGTTCGTTTTTTGGAAAAAATATTTTTTCACAATTTTAAAAATTGTATTGACATTATAATATTTCGTGTTATAATAGTCTTGTTATTGTTAATTTTGATGTTTTTTTGCACTAAAAACTCATTATTTTACGTTCCTTGGCGGGGTGCTTATGAGTTTTAATATCCCCTTTGAGGAATTACAGATTTTGATATCATCCGCAGCTTCAGGCGATGATTCGGCTTTCGCAAGGCTTCTTGAGCATTATGCTCCGCTCATTAACGCAGAGGTTTCCGGTTTTAAAAACTGCGGATTTGATGAGGATGACGTACGGCAGGAAGCGTATATTGCTTTTTTCAGAGCTGTAAAGAGCTATACCGGAACAGATCGATCAGTCAGCTTTGGTTTGTATGCGAAGATCTGTATCAAAAACAGGCTGATTTCAGCCGTTCGTAAATTTTCACGGTATCGCGACGGTGAAGTTCCGGATGCTTTGGAGCCTCGCACAGATGACCCCGTTTGCGATCCTTACGAGTTGCTTGCCGGCAAAGAGAATGCCGCTTTGTTAAAAGCAACTGTCGACCGATTACTGTCAGTCTATGAAAAGACTGTTTTGCATTACTATATTGCAGGTTTTTCACCTTCCGAGATTGCTTTGCGTATCGGCAAGGACGAACGTTCCGTTTCCAATGCGTTATTCAGAATTCGCGGCAAACTGAAATGTTTACTACTTGACAAGTAATATCACAACTCAATAAGTATCATTTTGTTATCATGCCCGAATAGCTTAAATAGAGCGTTGAGATTCAAAGGTGTCGGTTTAAATCCGTCTAAGGGCGAAAAATATACCATATTTACGAGGTACAAAAAGCATGTTTCAGGACAAGACGTTAGTATGCAAGGATTGCGGTCAGGAGTTCGTATTCACCGCAGGCGAGCAGGAGTTTTACGCAGAGAAGGGCTTCCAGAATGAGCCCCAGCGTTGCAAGGCTTGCCGCGACGCTCGCAAGAACGCAGGCAAGGGTCCCCGTGAGTTCTTCACCACCACTTGCGCACAGTGCGGCAAGGAGGCTAAGGTTCCTTTCCAGCCTTCCAACGATCGCCCTGTATTCTGCAGCGAGTGCTATGCCGCTAAGAAGGGCGAGAACGCATAACTCTTAATTTGCAGATGAGAAAGCACACGGTCCGCCGTGTGCTTTCTTTTTTCGTTTTTTAACAAAAAATTCAATATAATTTTTTGTTTTTCTATGTACAAACCGAAATATTTATGTTATTATATTATCTGTATAATAATGTATAGGTATAGGTATGTCTATGTCTGATTTTAATAGAAAAAACGGCACTGTCGATACAGAAGCTGTTGAGAGCGAAGCTCGTATTGTTTACGGGCGAAACCCCGTAAGGGAGCTTATAGAAAACGGGAAGCCCGTTGACCGTATCATCGTTAAGCGCGGTGAATACGACGGTAGCATTTCCGTGATCGTTGCAAAAGCGCGAGAGCGGGGAATCACGGTTTCCGAGGCCGACGGACGTAAGCTTGACGCTTATTCTGAAGGAGGGAGACATCAGGGTGTGGTTGCTTTTCTTGCTCCAATGGCTTTTTTATCCGTTAAGGAGCTTCTTGAAAAGACCGAAGCTGAGGGGCAGACGCCGTTTTATATAATTCTTGACGGAATCGAGGATCCTCAGAATCTCGGTGCTATTCTCAGATCAGCTGAATGCTCAGGAGCTAACGGAATTATTCTTCCAAAGCATCATTGCGCCCCCCTTTCGCCGTCTGCGTGCAAGGCAAGTGCGGGTGCCGTTGAATACATTCCTATTGCAAAAGTAACTAATTTGACCAGAGCTATTGAAGAGCTTAAGGATGCCGGGCTCTGGATCTACGGAGCCGATGCAGACGGAGAGTATTTCGGTAACGTCGACCTTTCCGGTCCGGTTGCTTTCGTCCTCGGAAGTGAGGGACGCGGTATTTCAAGGCTTGTTCGCGATAATTGCGATAAGATAATCAGTATTCCGTTGCACGGAAAGATAAATTCACTTAACGTGTCTGCTGCCGCGGCCGTAATTATGTACGCCGCCGAAGCATCAAGAAACAGAAAGTAAAGGAGAGAGAGAGATGGATAAGAACGGAAACGGAACTCCCGCACAGTTTTCACCGGAAGAGCTTATCAGAAGGCTAAAGTCTCAGCTTAATATTAACTCTGATGACGGTGCAGAAGAAAAGCCTGCTAAGGCTTCTGAAGTTGAAGAAATCGCCGTCAAAGCTGACGATGCCGTTGATAGTGCGGTTGCCGAAGAAGCTGCTTCCGAGCCTAACGATGAAACAGCATCCGAACCCGTTGAGGCGCCCGTTGCGAAATACGAGATCGTTGATACGGATGATATAGATGAAAACGACGAGGCCGCCGACGTAGTAAGTGCCGATGAGCCTATGGTTGAAGTTGAGGCTGAAGCTGAGGGTGAGATCATAATTGCCGAAGCTGAAGAAAACGACACTGCCACCGATGAAGCACAGCACGGAGAGACCGTTGAATTTTCAATTTCCGATCTGTTTGGCGGAGATGAGAAGCATACCGACTCAGCCGTTGAGGTAGACGTTGCCGTAGTTGAAGTTGCGGAGCCCGTAGTTGAGGAGCCCGTAGTTGAGGAAACTTCCTCTGAGACCGTCAATAATGCTGAATCCGATAAAAATCATGAAGATCTTGATTTTCTCAGTTTTCTTACGGGAAGCGGCATAAGCACAGAAGCCATTGATAATGAGCCCGTTGACGAGGCTTCCGATAGCACCGGACTTGCCTTCGAGGAAGTATCCTTTGATACCGAGGCCCTCGAGGATGCTGCAGAGGCAGCCCACGTGACAGCTCCCGCTGCAGAAGATGTGGTCGAAAATGAAGACGAATCGCAGGAGATATCCGTTGACGATTCCTCTGCGGTTGAAGGTGAGTTGTCATTTGACGCAGAACTTGGTGAGGACGTTGCCGTTACAGCTGTTGAGGAAACTGTCGAAGAACCCGAGGAGACCGATTATTCCTTCGATTCTGACTCTGCTTCTGAGGCCGACGCCCCCTCCGATGGTAAACCTGCTCCTGATTTCAATATGCTTATTGCCCTTGGTATCCCTGTTGCCGAGGTTGAAAAGATATACGGCCCCGAGGCTGCAGCCGAGTATGCAGGAATGGTTGAGGGCGAGGGAATGGTCGCTGACGAGGACATGGACGAAGAGGAATACGAGTATTCCTCCAAGGCGCAGAATGATGAAATTAACGAGAATTTGACTCGCGAAAAGAAGCTGTCGTTGGTAAAGCTCGCCGCGTCTGCCATCCTTTTCATACTTGCGTTGCTCTTTGAGAATCTGCCTGCTCTCGGTACTGATTACAGCGGCTGGATGAATCAGGCGGCTTTTCCCGTAGTTCACATAATGGTCGACCTTCAGCTTGTTCTCGTTGCCGCAGTTCTTGCCGCAGACGAGCTTATTGCAGGCGTTAAGGCTCTTATCAGAAGGTCTGCAAACGTCGGTACCGTTCTTGCCGTTGCTTTGCTTATAAACGTTATCTACGATATTGCACTTTGCTTTACAGAGACCGCAAAATTCGATGCAAAGCTCTCAGGCGCTTCCGTAATTTTTGCTGTAATGCTTTGCCTCCTTACAACGGCACTCCGTCTTATTACGGAGATCAAAGCCTTCCGTATGGTTTCCGCAAGCGGCACTAAGTGCTGTGCTCTCACTCAGAGCAAGGACGATGCAAAGGAAAGATCGGCTTTCTTTGATAAGATTCCTGCTGACGATGCGGCTAAAGCAAAGGTAATTTCCTTTGATAACTCCTCCTTTATCGGCGGATTCTTTGCACAGCAAAATTCCGAGAAGGCAACTGTTATTGATAAGATACTTGCGCCCGCTGCATTCGTTGTTGCGATCATCGCCCTTGTTATCGCATACGTGACCTCCAAGGATTTCGGCACGGCTCTCTACGTATTTAACTGCGCTGCCGCCTTCCTTCTTCCCGTGTCCGTTTTTGCCGCAGGCACCTTTACTTATGCTACCGCTTGCAATTACGCTGAGAGCATGAAGTCGTGCATTATCGGTGAAAACACCCCCTACGATTATGCCGATTCGTCTATCGTTGCATTTGATGATAAGGATGCATACCCCTCCTATTGCGTAAAGCTCCGTAATCTCAAGGTTTACGGAAGCATCGCCATAGTTGACGTGCTCCGTATGACCGCAACCGTGTTCCGCAAGATCGGCGGACCTCTTAACGACGTTCTTGAGACTGCAACCTCCGAGCTTAATAAAGATACTCCCGTTGATATCGTTCGCAGCTGCGAGGCGGGTATTGAAGCGGTTTATGAGGGCAAGCGTCTGCTTGTTGGTAAGGCTGATTTTCTCCATAGCTACGGTATTATTCCGTATTCCGACGTGGATGACCGTGAGTATCTCAAGACCGGTGACGTAAGCATTATGTACGTTGCCGTTGAAGACGAGCTCTGCGCTAAATTCTACGTTCAGTATACTCTTGACGTTGAGTTTGAGGTGCTTCTGCGCGATCTTAACCGTGCAGGCATTTGCGTTTCCATCCGTACATCCGATCCCAATATTGATAAGCGTCTTCTTCAGGCAAAGCTTAACCTTAACAAAGCTTCTCTCCGAATCGTTTATCGTGATCCCGTTGAGGAAAGAGGCGCTGTTAAGGAAGAGCTCGTAAGCGGAGTTATCGGTACCGGTACTCCCAGCGATGTTGTTCATACCGCTATGCTTTGCGATAGGGTCGTTCACGTTTACCGCACGAATAACATCGTTAAGGCGCTTTCCCTTGCCGTCGGCGTTGCTTTGCTTATTATATTTGCAATTGTTTCCGCAAATCTCAATATTTTCTCTGCTCTTCTGATACTTTACCAGATCTTCTGGATGATTCCCACTTTGATTGTTTCTAAACTGTTTTTATAAGGATCGACATGGTAGAAATTGATAAGATCCTCCCCCTGGTGTCCAAGCCGGGACGCTACTCGGGAGGAGAGTATAACATTTGCTTAAAGGATAAAAACGCCGTTAAGCTGCGTTTTGCCTTTTGCTTCCCTGACTCTTACGAGATTGGAATGTCCAATCTCGGCATGCAGATACTTTACCACTGTCTTAATATGGAAAAGGACGTGTGGTGTGAAAGAGTATTTGCTCCTTGGACCGATATGGAAGGAGAGATGCGGAAAAACCGCATCCCTCTTTTCGCGCTGGAGAGCAGAGATCCCGTTGGCGATTTTGATATCGTTGCGTTTACTTTGCAGTACGAGCTTTGCTATTCTAACGTTCTCAATATGCTTGAGCTTGCCGGAATTCCGCTTCTTGCAAAGGATAGGGAAGAGGACTGTCCCGTCATCATAGGAGGAGGTCCCTGCTCCTATAACCCTGAGCCAATTGCTGATTTCTTTGATATCTTCTCCATCGGAGAAGGTGAGGAGGCTCTTCCCGAGCTTTCCCGTCTTATGATAGAGATGAAGGATAACGGCACCTATACGAGGGAAGCCTTCCTGCGCCGTGCCGCCTCTCTCGGCGGGTTCTACGTACCGTCTCTTTATAACGTAAGCTATAACGGCGATGGCTCTATTGCAAGCTTTGCTCCCAAATATGAAGACGTTCCCGCAATCGTAAAAAAACGCGTTATTTCGGATTTCAACGATCCTAAATTCATACCCACAAAGCCCTATATGCCCTTTATCGATACGGTACAGGACAGAATTACCGCTGAGATAAGCCGAGGTTGCATACGCGGCTGCCGCTTCTGTCAGGCAGGTCACGTTTACCGACCCATCAGAGAGAGAAGCGTTGATTGCGTAAACGAAGCCGCAAAGAAGACATTTGAAAACACGGGATACAGCGAGATCTCTCTCAGCTGTCTTTCCGTCTCCGATTATTCTCACGTTGACGAGCTCTGTGATGCGCTGCTTGACTGGACTAACGATAAGAGCGTAAGCCTTTCGCTTCCTTCTCTCCGCGCAGATTCCTTTACTCGCGAGCTGATGGAAAAAAGCGGCGCAATCCGTTCGTCCGGTCTTACCTTCGCTCCCGAGGCTGGAACCCAGCGCCTT
>SVSB01000038.1 GCA_015064505.1 Oscillospiraceae bacterium | reverse complement strand
TCTCCGACATCTGCCCTGCGTGCAGCCCGCTGAACAGCATACTGTAATTTCCGTTGCCCTCGTCAACGAAGCTTTCGGAGCTTATGATCCACTCCTTGCCCTCTATTGCCGCCTTGAAGCTGAGGCCCTCAATATTCTCTGCAGAGAACACCAGCTTTACTCTTACGGCATCCTTAAGATTAAGGCTTGCGCCGACGAGTCTTACCTCGGGGTTCTCTACCGTTGCGTAATTGGGGCTGAGCACGCTTGTGAGGGTGGGGGCTTCGCTTGTACCCCAGGCCTTTTGCTCTTCCGTAAGTGCGGAGGTGACGAGGTTATCGGTCTTATACTCCATATATACCTGTGACGCCGCGCCGTAGTAAAGCAGGTCTACGAGCATGGCACGGAGCTCATCGGCGTTTGCTCCGTTATAGTTCTTCAGCATATTGTTGCAATAATTCAATATGCTGTATTCCGTTACCGCGCTTGAGTACTCCTTGCCGTTTACGGTGCCGTGGAGCTGTACCTCTACCGTATCGCCTAACTTATGGGGTGCGATATTCCTGAACTTGAACATATAGTAGCTTCCGCTTGCGGTATAGGTATCCACTACCGTCTCAACGCCGTTCATGGTGAAGGTTGCGTATACGTTCTCGTAGCTTCCGTTGTCTATAAGGGACTTTGCCACTGCAAAGTTGATGGTCAGATTATGCTGCAACGAAAGGGATGCGCCGGCAAATTTGAGATCCAGAGGAATGAAGCCGTGGTCATACGCCTCGGCATAGGTCTCTGCCGTTGAGCCAACGTAGCCGTAAATGGTAAGAGGCTCTGCCATGCCGCCGAATACCTTTTCGCCGAGGGTTACGGCGGGGGCAAGGATATCAACGCGGGTAAGGGCGGTACAGCCGGAGAATGCGTAATCCCAGATAGCGCCCACGCCTGCATTTACGGTTACGGTCTTAAGAGACGAGCAACCCATAAACGCCCAGCTTTGAACGGAGGTGAGCCCCTCGGGGATTACGAGCTCGGTTATACCCTTACAGCCGTGGAAGGCATCCGTGCCGATGGTGGTCAAGCCCTTGGGAAGCTCAAGCTTTGTGATCTTTCCGCAATCTTCAAAAGCGCCACCCATAATTTTGGTAACGGTTGTGGGGATGCTGATATTTTCAAGAGCGCGGCAGCTTGTAAACGCATTTGCCTGGATGGAATCAAGACCCTCGTGAAGCACGACGGTGGTAAGACCTGTGCATCCGTAGAAGGAACCGCTTTGAATAACCTCTACTCCTGCGGGGATCTCTACTTCCTTAAGCGCACCGCAATACTGGAATGAGCAGCTGCCAAGCGCGGTCAATCCCGCGGGGAGCTTGATGCTTGCAAGAGCGCCGCAGGCGCCGAATGCGTAACTGCCGATATGAGTTACGGTGGAGGGGATCTTAACGCTTACGAGAGCTTTACAACCGTAGAAGGTGTTTGATTGAATGGCGGTAACGCCCTCGGGGATCTCGATCTCCTTAAGCGCAAGGCAATACTCGAATGCGATATGGCCGATGGTTGTTACGGTCTTGGGGATATTTATGTTTTCAAGAGCGGAGCAGGAGCCGAAGGCACGGTTGCCTATCTCCAGAAGTCCCTCGGGAAGGATAACGGTCTTCAGCGCGGAGCAACCGTAGAATGCGTATTCATCAAGCACGGTTACGCCAACGGGGATCTCCAGAGTTGTGAGAGAGCTGCAGCCTGCGATCTCGTTCTCGGAAATCACGGTCATACCCTTGGGGAACTTAAGGCTCTTCAGTGACTTACAGCCGCCGAATACGCACTTGCCCATGCTGTCCACGCTCTCGGGAAGCTGAAGATCAACGAGGGCTTCGCAGTTAGCAAAGGCAAAGTTGCCGATATTCTTTACGGTATCGGGGATCACGATGCTTTTAATCGAGGTACAGAGCTTAAACGCCTCTTCGCCGATAGTGGTAACGGTTGAAGCGATGCGAAGTGCTTTCATATTTGAACAGCTGTTGAACGCTCTTGCACCCACGGAGGTAACGCCCTCGCGGAGCACTACGGTATTGATCTTTGCTCGATGCTCGCTCCAAGGAGCGTCCTCTACCTCCGCAAAGTCTGCCATTGCGCCCTTGCCGTCTATAACGAGCTCGCCGTCTGCGTACAGCTTCCAGGTGAGGTTATCACCCTCGGCACCGCAGGTACCGGAGGCGATGGGGGTCTCGGAGGTTTCAAGCTCCGTTACCTTAAGATTATCAAAGGCTACCTTATTAAAGGAGGATGCGCCCGTATTCGCATAGCTGAAGCGCGCACGGAAGCCAACGGTTCCCTTTGCCCAATCCTCGGTCTTTACGGAGAAGTTGTACAGCTCATTGCCGCTTTCAAGATCGTAGATCTCAAGGGTTACGGTGCCATCGGATACCGTCATTTTGAGATGAACGGAATCGCCGATATTGGTGCCCATGGGAAGCACGGAGCCGCTGTAGTTTCCGCCCCACAGAGTATAGTCCGTGGGATTGGAGCGGCCGATGGCGCCGAGAGTGGTATCGTTGGAAACGAAGCCCACGTATCCCGCAAAGCTGTTTCCGGTTGAGCCGTCTATAAGAGAATTATCAACGCGGCACATAATGCCAGAGGAGGTCTGAACGTTCTCTATATCCGCCTCTACCACGTAATTCTTCCAATTTTCGTTATTGTTGAGAACGATAAAGCCGAAGGTATCAGCCGCCAGTGTGTCATCGGAGGGTCCGGTGATCCAGAGCTTGCCGTCCTTTATCTCCCAATCGGAGCGGAACTGCCTGAACTCCGAAATGGTGGAAGCATCGGAGAAGTCGTTTTCATACAGCACCTCGCCGAGGGGCATGATAACGGAGAATTTGTAGCCCTTTGCCTCTGCGTAGGTCTGCACGGTGCCGCCCGCATAGCTGCGGAGGGTAAGCTCGCTTGAGTTTTCGCCGAAGGCGTTGTCCGCGATCACTGCGTCCTTATTAAGGAAGGTTACAAGGCCGAGAGCTTCGCAACGAACGAAGGTGGAGGCGCCCACGGTGGTTACACCTGCGGGAATCTCTATAACGCTGAGCGCAGGGCAGTAATAGAACGCCGCTTTGCCAAGCTCCGCAAGAGATGCGGGAAGCTTTACGGAGGCAAGATAACGGCAGGTATTGAAGGCGTTATCGCCGATGGAGGTCACGCCCTCGGGGATGCTGATGCCCTGAAGCATGCCACAACGGGCAAATGCATACTGGCCGATAGTCTTAAGGCCTGCGGGAAGCTCGATCATTTCAAGTCTTACCGCCTCGTAGAACGCGTATCTGCCGATATCCGTGGTCTCCGTGGATACGGCGTACTCCGCTGCGTTTCTTGCGGGAGGATATGCGATAAGCTTCTTCATATCCTTGCTGTAAAGAACGCCGTCCTCAGCAACGAACGCGGTGTTGCCCTCTTCAACGGCAAACGTGTTGATGGTTTTGCACTTATAGAATGCGTATGCATCCATATCCGTAACGGTGGCGGGCACGGTGAATACCGTATCACCCTTTGCCGCAGGATATGCGATAAGCTTGGTCTTATCCTTGGAATACAGAACGCCGTCCACGTCGCAGAAGGATGCGTTGCTTTCGTCAACCACGTATTCCCGAAGAGCCGT
Source organism: Oscillospiraceae bacterium (assembly GCA_015064505.1). Taxonomy (GTDB): domain Bacteria; phylum Bacillota; class Clostridia; order Oscillospirales; family CAG-272; genus RUG12395. Next base: position 24,174 of record SVSB01000038.1, on the reverse strand, counting down.
ACAGCCGCGGAAGGCGTGGGGCTCTACCGTTGCGACGTTGGCGGAAAGCTTGACTCTTATCAGATTGGAAAGGGAGCCGAACGCATAATCTCCGATGGAGGTGACGCTTGCGGGGAGGGTTACGTCCACCACTCCGGTGCATCCGAAAAAGGCGTAATCGCCGATGGAGGTGACGCCGCTTTCAATATTGAGCTTGGTTATGCTGCCCGCATAGGAATACCAAGGGGCGGCCTTTTCCGAATAATCTGCCATTGCGCCGGTGCCGTAGATCTTAAGCTCGCCGTTGGAATAGAGTATCCAGATAAGATTACTGCCCGTTGCGCCGCAGGTGCCAAAGGTTATGGCGCCGATATTGGAGAAATTGTAGCCGTTTGCGTTGGCGTACGTCTCTGCGGTGGAGCCGCTTTGGCCGTAAATGGTAAATCCGCTTGCATTGCCGCTGAATACGCCCGCGCCGAAGGTGGCGGAGGTGTTACGAACGGTAACGCCCACAAGCGCATCACAGCTGCTGAATGCGTAGTTGCCGATAGACTTCAAGGAATCGGGAAGATCCACGTTCATCAGCTTGCTGCACTCATGGATTGCGTAGTCACCGACCGTGGTAACACCCGCGGGCACGGAAATGCTCACAAGATTATTGCAGAACATTATAGCTCTGCCGCTGATGGTAGTTACCCCCTCGGGGATATCGAAGGTTACGTCGGGTCGCTTGGGGGGATAGAGGATGAGAGTCTTCATATTCCCGGAGAACAGAACTCCGTCCACGTCCCTGTAGGCGGTATTTGCCTCGGCAACGTCAAATTCCTCAAGGCTGTTGCAGGAGGCAAAGGCGCTTGAGCCGATGCTTGCTACGGTTGAGGGGATCTTGACGGTCTTAAGCTTGGTGCACGTCTGGAACGCACCGCTTCCGACGGTCTTTACGCCCTCGGGGATCTCAACGCTCTCAAGAGCGCCGTACATAAACGCGTGATCCCCGATGGTAATAACGGTGCTCGGAATGGTTACCTCCTTAAGCCTGTAGCTGTCCGCAAAGGCGCTGTCGCAGATCTCGGTAACTCCCGCGGGTATCTCGTAGGAGCTTAACTGCATTGCGGCAGGATAAAGCACGAGCTTGGTGCCGTCCTTAGAGAAGAGAACGCCGTTTGCGGAGGTATAGTTTTTATTTGCCGCGTCAACGGTGACAGCCGTAAGCCTCGTGCATCCGTAGAACGCCTGCTTACCGATGGACTCAACGGTTGCGGGGATGCTGATGCTGCTCAGGTTACTGCACATCTTGAATGCAGATTCTCCGATGGTTACGAGCTTTGCGGGGAGCTCTATGCTTGAAAAATTGCATTTCCAGAAAGCCCACGTGCCGATGGAGGTTACCGTATCGGCAATGGAGATTTCCGCAAGCTTGGTACAGCCGTAGAACGCGGAATCTCCTATGGAGGTAACGCCGCTCTTTACGGTGAGGGTGGTTATATTAGTTGCATAGGTATACCAGGGAGCCTTCTTTACCTCGTAATTTGCCATAGCCCCCGTGCCGGTTATATCAAGAATTCCGCCGGAATAATACGCCCACTCCAGATCGGTTCCGCAGCTTCCGGACGCGATAAGCTCGCCGTAAGCGGTATTTATTGCAACGAAACCGAAGTCTTGCTCGGCTGCAAAAGTCTGAGCAGTGCTTCCCTCCCCCGCGTAAAGCGTCAGGTCTTCGTGGCAGTTAACGAACGCCGTGGAATTTATCGAAACGGTATCCGTAAGGAATACCGCCTTTGCAAGGGAATCACAGCTGCTGAAGGCAAAGATATCTATGCTTTCCGTGTTTTTCGGTATGGATATCTCCTCAATGGAGCTGCACATCTCGAACGCCGCCAAGCCCAAGGTCTTCAGGCTGTCGGGCAGCGTGACACTGACAAGGTTGGTGCTTCGGAAAAATGCGTAAGCTCCGATATCCGTTACGCCTGCGGGAACCTCGTAGCTTGCTTCCGCCTTTTTTGCGGGATATATTACCAAGCGCTTCATATCCTTGGTAAACAGCACTCCGTTCTCAACCGTATACACGGTGCTGCCTTCCGCAACCTCAACGGAGGCAAGTGCGCTGCAGGTAAACGCGCGCCCCGTGATGCTCGTTAAGCTTGCGGGCAAGGAAATGCCCGTAAGAGAGGAGCAGTAGTAGAACGAACGGTCTCCAACGGTGGTAACTCCCTCCGGTATCGTAACACTTTTAAGAGAGTCCTCGTAGCTGAACGCATAGCTTGCAATTGTCTCAACACCCACGGGAATGCTATAGCTTGTTGCCGTCTTTCCCGCAGGATATACCACCAACGTTTTCATATCCTTTGAGAACAGCACGCCGTCCTCGTCCGTATACGCGGCGTTATCAGCCGCCACGTCGATCGAGGTAAGGGCGGTGCAGGCGCCGAACGCATTCTCGCTTATGCTCGTTACGCTTGAGGGAACGGAGACGCTTTCAAGCGAGGAGCAATTGTAGAAAGCGTAATTGCCGATAACGGTCACGCCCTCCGCAAGATAAAGGCTCGTAAGCTTGCGGCAGTTGTAGAATGCGTACGTTCGCATTTCCGTAATGCTTGCGTTTACAGTAACGCCCGTAAGATTGGTACAGTTATAGAACGCAAAAGCGCTTATGGACGTAACGCCTTCGTTAACGGTGACGGTCTTGATTTGGGATCTAAGCTCCGTCCACGGAACCTCGTCGTTAGACAGATAGCCTGCCATTTTGCCCGTGCCGTTTATTACAAGCTCGCCGTTTTCGTACAGTACCCAGGTGAGGTTGCCGCCCTCCGCTCCGCAAACGCCGGAGCCGAGAGAGCCGGGGGCAACGAAATCGGATGTCTCATCGAAGCCCGTAAGCCTCTCGGAAAGAGGACGGGTATCAACGCTTACGCTGTATTCGGTGGTAAGGGGCGCGGGATGACCCGTGTTATTGCCGATATAAACGCCGGAGTCGCTTACGTATATGCGCTCAAGGAATGCAAATCTGCCGCTATCGGTATTGGTGCCGATATATCCGTGGTAGCATACCCAGGTGTTGCCCTCCGCATCCGTGAAGTAGGAGCCGTGTCCGCATCCGTTTACGGAATTTGCGGTAAGGGTGGCTTCTCTCTGAAGGATGGGGTTGGGATGCTTCTGCCAGCTTGCGGGATCAAGGGGATCGTCGCCCACGTACTTCATATATCCGAGGGCGTACCAGGTGGTCCAATAGCCGCTTCCCGTGTACATAAGGTATATGGAGCCGTCGTCTCCGTATACGGGGGAGCAGCCCTCAACCACCTTCGGCCACCATTTGGTGCCGTTGGTAGCATAGCCGTGAGACTCCCAATCGTAATCGGGCTTGCAGATAAGAACGGGCTCGCCCGTTACGGTCCAGGGGTTATCAAAGGTTACTATATTGATGGTCTGATGGAACGCGGAGGTACCTCTGCCGATCTCGCTGACGAAGGTCATATATACCTCGCCGTCAATGCGGACGATGGACATACCTGCGCAGAAAATATCGTTATAATTATCGCCATCCTCGTTCGAGTAGGTAAATTCCACCGCTTGAGGCATATTTACCTCGCCCGTAATGGGGTTACCCCATCTGCCAAGGAGATAATCTCCATCAAGGCACTTCAGCACGTATTCGCGCTGGAGGCTTGAGGAGGTGGATTCGTCCGTTGCGTCGCCCTCGTAGGTAAGACCGACGAACATATACCAACCGCCGTTGCCCTTACCTATCTCCTCATCGGAGAAATAGTGGATCTCCGGGGACCAGCAGTTGCTGTAGCCCGTGGGGCAGGTGAAGATGGTGGTCTTGCCCGTTTCGCCGATATCGGCAATGGTTGCCGAGCGGGCAATGGCAATGGAGGTGGAGCCCGTGCTCGTCATATAGTACATTCCGTCATGATAGAACATGAAGGGGTCTGCGGCAGCGCGCAGAGGGTTCGTAAACGTGTCCGTACCCGTATACTCGGCGTTGGGATCGATTCCAAAGCCGTAGCTTACGGTGCTTATCATTCCACCGTCAAGGACGGAGGAGCCGCCGAACTCGGTTATATGGGCAAAATCGCCGCCGTTTATGTTGAGAGTGTAGCTGCCGTTATAAACTCCGAAGCGCCTCTGGGCAACGGATACCTCGCCGTGCACCTCTCCGCCGTTAAGATTAACGGTGGCGTTACCCACGTAGGTATTCGCATCCGAGCCGAAGGCAGTGAGATAAATACCGCCAAGGAAGGTGCCGCCGTTAATATCGGCGTTTACGTTGCAGTAATAGGAGGTCTGCTGACCCGTAAGAATAAGCTTTTCGTGGAAGGTGCCGCCCGTAACGGTCATATTGATGCTGACGGGAGCGGTGGAGGTGCCCGTTGCATCCATACCGCGAACTCTCTGCCAATCGCCGCTCTTTACGGTGAGCTTCTGATTATTCTTTCCGGATACCAGAGAAAGATAGGTCTCACAGCCGTTTATACGGGTGCTTGTAATTCCCTCTCCCATAACGATATCGTGGCCGTTCAGCCTGATGGCGTTATAAGGGTACATGGTGGTCGCACTGCTCTTAACGGAGGTAATAAGATGAATGTTGTTGAACTCCGTAGGGCCTCCGGTGGAAATATTTGCAGTAAAGGTTATGGAGGCGTTTGCGGTGGTACGGTAGTCCACCCCGTTATAAAGGGAGGTGACCAATACCTTGCCCGTATGCGCGCTGACGGTAAGACCCGATGAAAGAGTCAGCGGTCCGCACACGACTATGGTTCCGCCGGAGGTGCCGAGAGCAGAATATCCGGCAGAAAGAGAGCCAAGGGGAGATAATGCGCTTGAGCCGCTTCCCGTGCCTCCGTCCTTTACGTATACCACGCTGCCCGCTGCCTCTACCCCGCCGAAAACGGGCAGGACGGAAACGACCGTAACAAGGCAAAGCAGAACACACAGTATGCCACACAGTTTTTTCATAGAAATACCACCTTTTGAAGATATTTTTCCTATTATATAATATCATCTGCAACATAAAAAATCAAGTAATTTACGATATCGGATTTATTTTTGCGATTTTCTCTTGACAAATCGTTCTACATTGTGTAGAATATAATTGTTCTACAGGGTGTAGAACACAAAAGATCAATTCAGGAGCAAGAAATGAACGATTTACAGCTTGGAGCAATAGAATCCCGCTTTGCGGATATCATCTGGGACAGGGAAAAGATCACCGCCGCGGAGCTGGCACGGGAGGGCTTTGCACTTCTCGGCTGGAAAAAGACCACCTGCTATACCGTACTTAAAAGGCTTTGCGCCAAGGGGCTTTTTAAAACGGAGGACGGAATGGTTACCGTGCTTATTCCCAGAGACGAATTTTACGCCGCACAAAGCCGTCGCTTCGTTGATGAGAGCTTTGAGGGCTCCCTTCCCGCCTTTATTGCCGCATTTACAAACGGCAGACCGTTAAGCAAGGAAGAAGCGGATTATCTCCGCGCGCTGATCGAAGAAAAGAGGTAAATATGTCTGAACTGTTTTTAAGGATCGTTAATATGAGCGTTGCAGCAGGCTGGACCGTGATTGCAGTGCTTATTCTGCGCCCGCTGTTTTTGCGGGCACGGAAGCAATTTCTGCCCATTTTGTGGGCGTTACCCGCCTTAAGACTGCTGCTTCCCTTTTCCATCACCACGGAAATCAGCCTTAACCCCGGCATCAACACCTTGCCCGAAGGGATACTTCTCTCCCCCGTGCCGCAGATAAACACGGGCTTTGCCGCACTGAACGAGGCGGTCAATCCCGTTATTTCCACCTCCCTTGCCCCTAATCCCGGAGACAGCGCAAACCCATTGCAGATAATCACCCCCATTCTTGCCTGCCTGTGGATTGCGGGCGCGGCAGTAATGATCATATACGGGGCGGCAAGCTGCATTTCCCTTTGGCGAAAGCTGCGTGAGGCGGTCCGTCTTGAGGATAATATCTACGTGTGCGACCGCATTTCCGCACCCTTCGTTTTCGGCTTTTTCAAGCCGCGCGTCTATCTGCCAACACAGCTTGAGAAGGGCGCGGAATACGTTATCCTCCACGAAAAGACCCATATAAAGCGCCTTGACCATATTTTTAAGCCCATCGCGTATCTTTTGCTGTGCGTTTACTGGTTCAATCCTCTGGTGTGGGTGGCGTTTTATCTCTACTCGCGGGATACGGAGCTTGCCTGCGACGACGCAGTAATTTCAACACTTGACGCGGACGGCAGAAAAAGCTACGGCCGCGCGCTGGTGGATTGCAGTACGAAAACCCGCCTTCGTCCCGTTTGCCCCCTTGCCTTTGGGGAAACTGACGTGGAAAACCGCGTGAAAAAGGTATTGAAGTACAAAAAGCCTTCCATCATCATTACCTGCATTGCCCTTGTGCTGCTCCTTTTGGTTGGCGTGTATTTTCTGACCGACAAGCCTGCGGGCGCACCGAGAGAGATCGAGGCAGGCGGCAAGCTTGAGGGCGGCGGAAGATATTTTTACGCAACGGTGCAAAGCACCGTCGGCCGCCTTGAAATAATCCCCTTTGAGGGCACTTGGGAAGCAAATTACGATTTTATCGTTCTTGACCGCACCCTTGAAAACGGAACCTCGGCACCCGACCTTGAAAGGGGCGACCACATCTACGTTGAGTATGACGGAAGAATCGCGGAAAGCTATCCTCCCCAGATAATCCGCCCCTTCACCATCCGCAAGGTTACGGGCGCGGAAATAAACCGCAGAGTTGACGTGAATTACACCGTGGTATGGGCAAGCTACAGCAATTCCGACGAGATCTATGAATACGCCGACAACAAGTCCTCTTTCCCCTCCCCCGAAGGCGGCCATCTGCCCGTTTACGTTATTGAAAGCACGGAGGAGCTTGCAGGCTTCAAGGAAAAGCTTGGCGAGCATCTGGATCTTGACAGCGGCTACAGCGGCTTTTCTTCCTTTGACGGCGCCGTTGCCCAAAAGGACAAGGCGTTTTTCAAGGACTACGTTCTTATCTGCATATACGTGTGCTCCACGGAAGAGCCCTGCTGGTATAATATATCCTCCATGAATTTCGGAGAAACGCTTACGATCAACGTTTCACGGGCAGATTACCCGCCCGCGGAATCCAAGCAGCAGGCGGGACAAATGATGATAATTACCGTAGACCGAGAATCCCTTGAAGGAGTTACGAAATACGACGCGCTGATGCATTGAGCAGTTAAAACCCGACGTAACAATAAAAAGGACGAAGAATTCTTGGAATTCTTCGTCCTTTTTACAAGCACCGACTTGATTCAAAATAACAAACGGGAGGCGGAACGCCTCCCCTACGGCAAAAAACGCTCAACCGTAGGGGAGGGGTCTCCCCTCCCGTGTTATAATTTGACGTTGGCAGAACCCGTCAGTCCTGTTGGGTAAGTCTTCTTGCCTCGGATTCGCAGACCGCCATTTTTTCCGCAAGGGCGGCCTTTGCCCACTAACGTTTCAATACGTCTCACAAATAACGTTAGTCGGTTATTATTTGGATTCAGTAAAGATCAAATATTCTTGGTATATATCATCAATGTTCATATTTATCAACTGCTCAATCGAATACCTATCTCGTAATTGCCGAACGAATTTTGCTCCAAGGTAGTATCCAACGTCTCCTTTTCCGCAATAGCTTACCCAATCTCCAAAATAGCGCTGATTTGATTTTGTCATCGTCGGCAGATCGGAATGAAAATCTGCTGATATTTGCTCATAATGATCATCGCACCATTCCAACCAACCGTTTTTGTTTTGATGGTAATAGTTGAAGTCATTAACCAGAGCTTGTTCAAAATACATCGCTATTCCCTCGGTAAACAATTGCCATACAAAATTCCGAGCGTTATTATCGCTCCGTTGATTAAGCATACCGTATTGCTTGTGATATATATGCCCCAATTCGTGATAAACAAGTCCATACATTGAAGAATCATCACACCAATTCAGTTCAAGTATTTTTTCTATCCCAAGCAATATTACGTCTCGCCCATTTATAGCGGTTACCCATCCTGCAGCATTGCAAAGACCCATATACAAAACAATATCAACGTTCAGATCACGTCCGAAACGGTCAAGAATTTTTTTATTCAATCCATCTGTAACGCGACGAAATGAGGAATGTAAAGTTTCTAATTGGGGATTATCAAAAACCGCGTTGAGAATCGGCAACACGTCTTTTTCATATGTATGATCTCCGTTTTTCAAACAATCAATTAAATCGTTCTTGAAAATACTTGCGGATCTATCGTAAATAGAATCAATATATAATTCCCATTTCTCTATATTGAAAATTCCATTGTCAAACAAGGGTTCAATCAGCGAAAACGTATCAATTATTCTCATCATATTGATGCTCTCCGTCTTTTTATTTATCGCGCATACTTATCGTAAGCTTTGCCTTTGCCGAACCAAAACACAGGGATAAGACCACGGTCTCATTATAGCACAAAAACCGCAGAGTATCAATCTGCGGTTTAGTGTTTCCGCATTTTTTGAAAAAACGTGTTAACGAACGGCATAAAAACTTGAAAAAATGTGCAAATACAGCACCCAATAACTTGAAAAAACGTGCAAATTTGAAAAAACGTGCAAAAATCCTATTGTATAACTAAAAAAATCTGCTGTGATCGTGCAAGCACGGCAACGAAAAGATGAACTTACAGCCAAAAAAAGGACGAAGAATTCTTGGAATTCTTCGTCCTTTTTACAAGCACCGACTTGATTTAAAACAACAAACGGGAGGCGAAACGCCTCCCCTACATAACGAACAGGAGGCGGAACGCCTCCCCTACGGCAAAAAACGGTCAACCGTAGGGGAGGGGTCTCCCCTCCCGTGTTATAATATGACGTTGGCAGAACCCATCAGTCCTGCTGGGTAAGTCTTCTTGCCTCGGATTCGCAGACCGCCATTTTTTCCGCAAGGGCGGCCTTGTTTTCCGCGGAGGTAAGGAAATACACCTTTACCTTGGGCTCCGTGCCCGAGGGACGGACGAGGACTACGTCGCCGTTTTCCAGCTGATAGCGAAGTACGTCCGAAGAGGGCAGACCGGTTGGCTTTTCCCTGCCCGTTATAAGATCGCGGATAAAGCCCTCGCGATAGTCGCCCACGCCAACCACCTTGCTTCCGCAGATCTCCGCGGGAGGAGTATCACGCAGGTCGGCAGTCACTCTTGCCATCTTCTGCGCCGCGTCGTGGCCCGTTATATCAATGCTCTGGGTGGATTCCGCGTAATAGCCGTATCTTTCAAAGAGCTCGTCAAGGGCATCGGAGAGGGTCATATTCTTCATACGGTAATAGGTTGCCATCTCCGCAATGACCATGGAGCCGCAAACGGCGTCCTTATCTCTTGCGTAGGTGCCCTTAAGATAGCCGTAGCTTTCTTCAAAGCCGAAGATATAGGTGCCGTAGTTTATCAGTTCGTGCTTCTTTATGACCTCGCCGATGAACTTAAAGCCCGTAAGCACGTTATAAAGCTTAACGCCGTTTGCTTCGCAGATACGGCTGTAAAGCTCGGTGCTTACGATGGTCTTTACGGCGTAAGCGTCCTTGGGGATACCTCCCTGCTCCTTCATTACCGTAAGAATGTAATCAAGGCACAGCGCGCCCATGGCGTTGCCGCTTATTCTGCCGAATTTGCCGTCCTTGCCGCGGCTCATAACGCCGACGCGGTCGCAATCGGGGTCCGTTGCTATGACCAGATCCGCGCCAACCTTCTCCGCAAGCTCGATACCGGGGATAAACACGTCCGCAAGCTCGGGATTGGGCTTCTTAACCGTGGGAAATTCCCCGTCGGGAGTAGCCTGACTCTCAACGATGCTGATATTCTCAAAGCCCATACGGTCAAACATCTCGGGCACAAGCTTCCAGCCTGCGCCGTGAAGAGGCGTATAGACTATGCTCATGTCCTTTGCCGCTTCCTTGAAGCCTTTGGGATCCATACGAACCGCGTACACGTTATCAAGGTACACGTCGTCGATCTCCTTGCCCATCATTATAACTCTGCCGTCGGCTATTGCCTCCGAAAGGTCGGCGGTCTTAACGCCCGTGAAGATATCCACCTTCTCGATAGCGTTTGAAACGGTCTCCGCATGGTCGGGGGGAAGCTGTGCGCCGTCCTCCCAATAAGCCTTGTAGCCGTTATACTCCTTGGTGTTGTGGCTTGCGGTGATATTTATGCCCGCGATACAACCAAGATGGCGCAACGCAAAGGAAAGCTCGGGGGTGGGGCGGGGTCCGTCAAAGAGATAAGCCTTGATGCCGTTTGCCGCAAGGACCCTTGCGGAGCATTCCGCAAAAAGGCGGGAGTTGTTTCTCGTATCGTATGCAATGGCAACGCCGCGCTCGCAGGCGTTTTCTCCGATTATAAGGTGGCAAAGTCCCTGAGTTGCCTGCATAACGGTATAAACGTTCATTCTTGCGGTGCCCGCAGCCATAACGCCGCGCAGTCCCGCAGTACCGAAGGTGAGATTGCCGTAAAAACGGCTGACGATCTCCGTTTCGTCGTTCTTTATGGCTTCAAGCTCGCTTCTCGCATCCGCGTCAAGCTTTTCATAGGCAAGCCATTTTTCAAAGCTCTGATGAGCCTTCTGCTGATCCATATTCCTTACTCCGTTGAAAAATTGATGTAAAAAAGTATTAGAGCCGTTCGTTATGAATTAAAAGCTATGTGAAACGATATTCACATTTTCATTCACGCGCCGATTGCTTCCTTAAGCGCTCTTGCAAGCTGATCGGGGCAGGAGGTGCTTCTCATTCCGCAACGGATACCGGAGAGGCGCTTGATGGCTTCCTCCGCGGTCATACCGATAACGAGAGCCGCAACGCCCTGAGTGTTACCGTGGCAGCCGCCGGTGTAGCGGCATTCGGTGATAACGTTGTTCTCGTCAAGCTCGATGTCTATCTGGCGGGAGCAAACGCCGCTCGTCTGATACGTCTTATGCATATTTTCCTCCAAAAGCCTTTCGGCTTATTTATGTTTATTTTTCCGTAATCCTGTTAAGCAGCTCGTAGCTGTCCGCAAGGAAGCTCTCAAGAGCCTTGGCGTCTGGTCTGCGCTGGGAGAGAGCCGCAAGAGCGTATAGCTGACGGGCAACCAGCCTGTCCGTATCGGTATACTCTTCCTTATCCGCAAGTGCTTTTGCAAGACCGTTTGAAACGTTGAGGCAAAGGATCTCCTCCGTAAAGGAGGGGCGCGCCTCGCCGCCGTTTATGGTTGCGTACATACGCATCATATCGTCCATTCTGCGGCTTTCCTCGGATACGGTAAGTACCGCGGGAACGGATCCGTCCATAAGATTTTCAAGGCGGAGCTTGAGCTTTTCGTTTCCGCTTTCCTCGCAGAAAAGCTTGGTAAGCGCCTCGCTTGCCTGCTTGTTTTCTCCCTCGGCCTTAAGAGCGCCCGCTACGTCCGCATCCACGCGAACGAACTTGATATCGCCCTTCTTCTGCTCAAGAAGCTGGATATACTGCGTATCCACGAATCGGTCAAGAAGCGCAACCTCAATTCCCTGCTTGCGGTACATGGAGATATACTGCGCCTGGATCTGCTCGTCCCCCGCGTAATACACGGTGTTTTCGTGCTTTTCCTTGGCACTTTCCAGATACTCATCAAGAGTCTTGAAGCCGCCGCCGCAAAGAGGCAGGAGCATAGCATCCCCCGCGCGATCCATAAACTTGGGGTCGCACATACAGCTGTACTCGGCAAATGCCTTGATATCCTGCCAGATGCTCTCGTACTTTTCACGCCGGTTTTCCTTCATATAAACCAGCTTATCCGCTACTTTTTTGGTAATATGAGCGGCAATTTTCTTTACGTAGGCGTTATTCTGCAGATAGCTGCGGCTTACGTTAAGAGGAAGCTCGGGGCAATCAAGCACTCCGCGGAGCATCAGAAGATGCTCGGGGATCACCTCGCGGATATTGTCCGCAACGAACATCTGATTATAATAGAGCTTTATCTGTCCCTCGGTGTTTTCAAACTCGTTTTCCCTTCTGGGGAAGAACAGGATTCCCTTGAAATTAAGGGGATAATCCGCGTTGATATGCACGGTGAGAAGAGGCTCGCGCCAATCGGAAAATACCTTGCGGTAGAACTCCGTATATTCCTCCTCGGTGCAATCGTTTGCCGCCTTCTGCCACAGGGGGGAAGTATCGTTTATAGGCTTTTTGCACTCACATTCATGCTCTTCGCCGTGATCGTGGCCGCAATCGCAATCCCCATCGTGATGATGGTGGTCGCACTCGCATCCTCCCTCAAAGAATACGGGAACGGGCAAAAAGGAGCAATACTTAACGAGTATGCCGCGAAGCACGTTTTCATCAAGATATTCCTTGCCCTCGTCGCCGATGTGCATAACTATCTCGGTGCCGCGCTCTTCCCTTTCGCCCTCGCTCATCTCGTAGCTGCCGTTTGAGTCGCAAACCCAATAAACGGCGGGAGCGTCCTTATAGGACTTGGTGAACACCTCAACCTTATCGGCAACCATAAAGGCGCTGTAAAATCCAAGACCGAAGTGACCGATAATGCCGTTCTTGCCGTCACTTCCCTCCCCTTCGTACTCCTTGATAAAATCAAGAGCACCGGAAAGAGCGATGGAGCAGATGTATTTTTCCACCTCCTCGGCGGTCATACCGATGCCGTTATCGGTTACGGTAACGGTGCCGAGCTCCTTATCAAGAGCAACGGTAACGGAAAGATCGGCTACGGAAATATCGCGGATCTCGCCGAGAGAAACGAGTCTTTTCAGCTTGGTTTCCGCATCAACGGCGTTTGATACGATCTCGCGGAGGAATATTTCCTTATCTGAATAAAGCCACTTTTTGATTATGGGAAAAATATGCTCCGCCTCAACGGAGATACCTCCCTTTTTATTTTCGGTAGACATTTTATACCTTCTTTCTATATGAAGCATCTTTCACATTGTAAAAGACGCACGCAGCAGCGGACTCCGTCGGGTTTCGACAGTACTCCCACAATACTGCAGAGTATTATTATACTACAATATTATGAACATTTCAATACATTTTTTATAATTGTTATTACAAAAAAGAACGGAAAAAATCTCGAAAATACGAGGGAAAGCCGACGGATCGCACGTCGCGATCCGTCGGCTTTAGTCAAGCAAAAAATTTATGACCGCCAATGGTAAACAGGTATTCCCTGTTATCCTCGATCCACGCGGCATACACGTACTTCGGCGCATAGAAAAACAGCGCGTCCTCCGAAACGGAATAGCCTTCAAGACAGATTTTAGCTGCTATTACCGAGATTTCGTAAGGTTCCTTATAAATACTCGGCGTGTACGCAGGCGTGAACTGCACGCCAAAACGTTTATCGAAGATAACGTCGTACACCGTGTCGGGCGAGCTTTCATCCTCAACACGGTTCAAAACCACGTTTCCCACGGCAATTTGACCCAAAAGCGGCTCAGTCCCACCCGCTTCACAGCTTATAATACGGGACAGCCAATACAAATCGTTTTCATCGTAGTAGCTTTCTGCATCCTCGATAGGTACTCCGTAATTATTCACGTGAACGCTTCTGGTCTCCTCATTCCAGATCAGTTCAAAGCCAAAGGCCTTGCATATGCTCCTCGCAGGCACGAAGAGCTTACCGTCATCGGTGAAGTTTTCTCTCCCTGTGTACAGAACTCTGCCGTTTGCAACGATATAAGGCTTTCCAACGGTCGCCTCAACGGTCAGCTCGGGGCAAAACACCCTCGCAGTAGCGGTTTTGGCATCCCATTCCACCTCAACGGCGCCGTTAGCATCGGAAAAAGGTCTGATATGGAAATATGTTGTATCACCCACAAGCCGCCCGTAATCAACGCTACGGCTGACCGAAAATTCCATTGATACCGGTACGTCCTCGTATTCAACGGCACTAACGGCAAACGCGGGCAAAAGCAACGCGAACAACGCAACGAACAAACCCGATCCAACCAATTTTACGATTTTTCTCATTATTTGAATTTCCTCCTTTCGGTTTGCCTGATTATTGCCCGAATATCCGCAAATTATTCAAAACAATACAAACCGACTTAAATTTTACAGCAAAAATGTTGAATGGCCAATAATAAACCGTAAACAAACCGTGAATGACGAAGGTAAATGCTTGAAACGTAGGAAAGGATTGTTTCACGTGAAACAATCCGAGCTTATTTGCTTTCAATAAGCAAGCCAAACGTAATTGTTTCACGTGAAACAATTATTAACTAAAGGTAAACTTTCCGAAAATAAGCCAAACTCGTTGACATCGGCACCTTTATGTTGTATAATAACCACATATCTCGAATTATGCGCAAAAGGAGAGAAAATGGCTCGCATAATAGCTTTCGCTAACCAAAAAGGCGGAGTAGGGAAGACCACGAGCGCAGTTAACATTGCCGCATCCCTCGGAATTCTCGGCAAAAAGGTTCTGATATGTGATCTTGACCCCCAAGGCAACTCCACCAGCGGCTTCGGCATAAACAAAAAGCAGATCAGAAACTCAAGCTACGAGGTGCTTATTGGCTTTACGGGTGCCGAAAACGCCATAATGTCCACTAATTTTCAAAATATTTGGGTGATGCCGTCAAATATCAATCTTGCGGGTGCGGAATTTGACCTTTACGAAATGGAAAACAGGGAATACAGGCTCAAAAACGCACTGGAATCCGTAAAAGACGGTTACGACTACATAATCATTGACTGTCCGCCTTCTCTTGGAATGCTTACCGTCAACTCGCTTGCCGCCGCAGACGGAGTGATCATCCCCATGCAATGCGAATATTACGCTCTTGAAGGTCTTGGAATGCTTATGAACACCACGTCCAAGATAAAAAAGCTCTATAATCCCGATCTGCAGATCACGGGAATCGTGCTTACCATGTTCAACGGCAGACTCGTCCTCTCCATGCAGGTAGTTGCTGAGCTGAAGAAGTACTATGCGGACAAGCTTTTTGCAACTCCCATATCAAGAAACATAAAGCTTTCGGAAGCACCCGGCTTCGGTATGCCAGTATACTATCACGATAAATACTGCAAGGGCGCAAGAGAGTACATGGAAATAGCCAAGGAGCTAATCACCAGAATATAGTATATATAATATAAAGGAAGATTTCCGCTCAAAAACCTGCGGTTTTCATCCTGAAAAGGGGAACGTAATGGCAAAACAGAAGCAATCCGGACTCGGAAGGGGTTTTAACTCCATCCTTTCGGACAATTTTACCGATAACGGCGGTGTTACCGTCGTGTCCTTATCGCGGCTTGAGGCACGGGCAGAACAGCCGCGAAAGGATTTTGAATCAGAAGCGCTTGAGGCTCTTGCTTCATCCATAAAGCTTCACGGCGTACTCCAGCCCCTTGTCGTAAGGGAAGTGGGCGGCGGATTTTATCAGATCATAGCAGGCGAGCGCCGCTACCGTGCCGCAAAGCTTGCGGGACTTACGGAAGTACCCGTTGTTACCGTAATAGCAGACGATATTACCACCGCACAGCTTGCAATAGTAGAAAACGTACAGCGCGAGGATCTGAACCCTGCAGAAGAAGCGTTCGCTTACAGGGAACTCAGCAGCGTCTGGAATATGACCCAGGAGGAGATCGCCGAAAAGATCGGCAAAAGCCGCAGTGCGGTGGCAAATGCCATTCGCCTCACGGAGCTGCCCGAAAATATCATGGAAATGCTCCGCAGCGGCGCTCTTTCCGCGGGACATTGCCGCGCGTTGCTGGCTATCGAGGACAGGGAAGTGCAGACTGCTATCGCCGAAGCGGCAAAAGACGGAGGAATGACCGTCCGTGAGATAGAAGCCGCCGTAAAAAAGGCTCTTGAACCCGCAAAGGAAACTCTGACGCCTCCCGAAACGGAGCCAATAAACTACGCAAAAGAGCTTGAAAACAAGGTTCGCCGCACCCTTGGGCGCAAAGTAAAGATAAGCGTCAAGGGCAAGGAGAAGAGCATCAAGATCTATTTTGAGGATAACGAGGATCTTGACGAGCTGCTCACCTTACTTAGCGGCGGCACTCCCATTACGCTTTAATACAAGAATTTCCATTTTTTACCAATTTTCAACATAAAAAGAAGGATAAAACGATGATCGACATTAAATTTCTTAAGGAAAACCCCGAGCTTGTAAAGGAAAACATCCGCAAAAAATTTCAGGACAGAAAGCTTCCCCTGGTTGACGAGGTAATCGCTCTTGATACCGAGAGAAGGGAAGCGGAGACCAAGGGCAACACCCTTCGCGCCGAGAAGAACCGTGCCTCCAAGGAGATCGGTATGTATATGGCAAAGGGCATGAAGGAGGAGGCCGAGAAGGCAAAGGCTGCCGTTCAGGAGGCCACCAAGGGTCTTGCGGAGCTTGAGGCACGCACCACAGAGCTGAACGAGAAGATCAAGACCATAATGATGACCATCCCCAATATCATCGACGCAAGCGTTCCCGTAGGTAAGGACGACAGCGAAAACGTTGAGGTAGAGCGCTTTGGCGAGCCCGTGGTACCGGATTTTGAGATCCCCTATCACACCGATATCATGGAGCGCTTCATCGGCATCGATCTTGATGCGGCGCGCCGCGTTGCGGGCAACGGCTTCTACTATCTGATGGGTGATATTGCCCGCCTGCACAGCGCCATTCTTTCCTATGCCCGCGATTTTATGATCGGCAGAGGATTCACCTACTGCGTTCCTCCCTTTATGATCCGCTCCGACGTTGTAACCGGCGTTATGAGCTTTGACGAGATGAGCGCAATGATGTACAAGATCGAGGGCGAGGATCTGTTCCTTATCGGTACCTCCGAGCACTCCATGATCGGCAAGTTCATCGATCAGCTTATCGACGAGAAGGAGCTTCCTTACACTCTCACAAGCTACAGCCCCTGCTTCCGCAAGGAAAAAGGTGCTCACGGCATAGAAGAGCGCGGCGTTTACCGCATCCACCAGTTTGAAAAGCAGGAAATGATCGTTATCTGCAAGCCCGAGGACAGCATGGCGTGGTTCGACAAGCTCTGGCAGAACACCGTTGATTTCTTCCGCACATTGGACATTCCCGTACGCACCCTTGAGTGCTGCTCCGGCGACCTTGCAGACCTCAAGGTAAAGAGCGTTGACGTAGAGGCGTGGTCTCCCCGTCAGAAGAAGTATTTCGAGGTTGGAAGCTGCTCCAATCTGGGTGATGCACAGGCACGCAGACTCAAGATCCGCGTAAACGGCGAAAACGGCAAGTATTTTGCCCACACCCTCAACAACACCGTGGTTGCTCCCCCCAGAATGCTTATTGCGTTCCTTGAAAACAATCTCACCGAGGACTTCACCGTTAAGATCCCCGAGGCGCTCCGTCCCTACATGGGCGGTATCGACATGATCTACCCCAAGAAATAACCCTTTTCCGGAGGAAATATGGAGCTTTGGAAGCTGATAGTATCGTATTACAGCGACCTTGTGTTTTACAACCTGGACGTTGACCCTATCGCGCTTCTGTCTCTGGTCTTTGCCATGGGTGTTGCAGGAATTTGGGCAGTAATCGCCGCCTACGTGGCAAAAAAGAAGGCAGGAGCTATCATCGACCCGATCCTTGACCGCCACGCAACGGACGAGCAGACGGCAATAAGCCCCAAGGAGGGCGGATTTGCCGCTCCCCACGTTCTTATCCGTCTTGAAAAGGGCTCTATGCTCCGCAAGACCGTCCGCTGTACAGGGGCAGAGGAGCCCGAAGAAGTAAAAAAGGGAAGTGCCCCCACAAAAAAGGACGTTCTTGCAGGGCTTGCGGCAATGCGCTACTACATACCCGAAGAAAAGCGCGAGACCGCCATGCGCCGCTATTCCGCCAAAAAAACCACCCTGCTTACGGTGCTGTTTTCCATTGCCGTAATGCTGGTGCTTACGGTGGCAACTTACTTTTTCTTGCCCGTCATCCTGCGTATGCTCGACAATTTTCTGACAATGACAGGAGGTTAATATGAACAAGGGACTTATAAACGAGCATCCCGATATGGACCTTGCACCGAACCGACCCGTGCGTCGCCGCCCCTCCAAGAAAAAGCGCATCGTCGCGGCCTGCGTTTGTGCCGTACTCCTGTTTGCCGCAATAATCATCGGAATGTACGCAAGCGGATGGCGCTATCAAAGAGCAGAGCTTGAAAACGGAGAAAGCATTACGTTTCTCGGCGTTATCAAGGATGATAAGCCAGTAAAGGGAAGAATAACCTATTCAAACGGCCTCGTCGGCGTTATCGACGACGAATCGGGCGTTATTACCTACTCAAACGGAAGCAGATATCTGGGAGGCCTTGGCACCGACTTCCGCAAAAACGGAACGGGCGCTCTTACCTTTGCTTCCGGCAATATCTACGAGGGAAGCTTCAGAAGCGACGCAATGACGGGAAGTGCCACCCTTAAGTACGCAAACGGCGACAGCTACGTTGGTGATTTCGTGGACGGCAAAAAGACGGGCACGGGCACCTATACCTGGGCTGACGGCTCCGTTTACACCGGCGGCTTTCAAAGCGATCTGCGCCACGGAAAGGGAAGCTTCACTTCCGCCGACGGAAGCGGCTACACGGGCGATTACAATATGGGTATCAAGGAAGGCGAGGGAACTGCCACCTACGCAAACGGCGATACCTACACGGGCGAGTTCAAGAACGATATGCGCCACGGAAAGGGCACCTACGTTTGGGCAAACCGTGAAAAATACGAGGGCGACTTCAAGGAAAACAACATAACCGGTCACGGCACCTATACCTGGCCCTCCGGCAGAAGCTAC
The DNA here is from genome assembly GCA_015064505.1 of Oscillospiraceae bacterium. Lineage (GTDB taxonomy): Bacteria > Bacillota > Clostridia > Oscillospirales > CAG-272 > RUG12395. The sequence continues at coordinate 5,443 of SVSB01000038.1, read as the reverse complement.
ACCGGCGAATTTGAGAACGGCATGATGGTGTATCCCGAGTAAAAGATAAAAAATAAAAGATAAAAGATAATAGATAATAGATAAAAGATAAAAGAAAAGGAAGAAAACCGACGAGTCGGTTTTCCGCCTTACCTATTACCTTTTACCTCTTCACTCTTCACTCTTCACTAATCAAAGGAAGAAAACCGCCCGCGGTTTTCCACCTTACCTATTACCTCTTCACTCTTCACTCTTCACTCTTCACTAATCAAAGGAAGAAAACCGCCTTGCGGTTTTCAACCTTAATTATTCATTATTCACTCTTCACTATTCACTAAATATTTGGAAGGCGTATCGAAAAATGGTAAAAATCGAGCATCTTGTGAAAAGCTACGGCCAGAATCTTGCTCTGGACGACGTTAGCTTTACCGTGGAAAAGGGCGAGGTCGTGGGTCTGCTCGGACCTAACGGCGCCGGCAAATCCACAACAATGAACATCCTTACGGGATTTCTCTCCTCCAATTCCGGTACCGCGGAGATAAACGGTATCGACATTCTGGAGCATCCTCAGGAGGCAAAAAAGCTTGTTGGCTATCTGCCCGAGCAGCCGCCTCTTTATCTTGAGATGACCGTCGAGGAATATCTCAACTTTGTTTATGACCTGAAAAAATGCACCTTCAACCGCAAAAAGCATCTCCGCGAGATCTGCGAGGTGGTGCGCATCACCGACGTATACAAGCGCGTTATCCGCAATCTTTCCAAGGGCTACCGTCAGCGCGTGGGAATCGCCCAGGCTCTTATCGGAAACCCCGAGGTAATAATTTTTGACGAGCCCACCGTCGGCGTTGACCCCAAGCAGGTAATAGAGATAAGAAACCTTATCCGCACCCTTGGCAAGGAGCATACGGTAATCGTCAGCACTCACATACTCTCCGAGGTGCAGGCAACCTGCAACCGCATTATCATCATCAATCGCGGTAAGATAATTGCCAACGAAAAGACCGAGGAGATCACCCGTACTCTTGAGGACGTTCGCCGCTTCAAGGTAAAGATCGCGGGCCCCCAGACGGAGGTGCTGAACCTTCTCAGAAGCAGGCAGGGAATTACCTACGTGGAGGCGTTGCCCGAAAGAGAGGGCGATGCTTACGCATATCTCTGCGAGAGCGCACCCAATACGGATATGCGCAAGAGCATCTTCTACGCCCTTGCGGAAAAGGGCTGGCCCATTATGGGTCTTGAGCCCATCGGAATGAGTCTTGAGGACGTGTTCATCAAGCTCATAGACAAAAAAGCGGAGTCCGCAAAGCGGATCTCCAGAGGCTGAGGAGGTAGTTTACAATGCTTGCAATCTATAAGCGCGAGCTTCGCGCGTATTTCGTAACGCCAATCGGCTACGTTTGTCTGGCAATCTTCCTTGCCGCCTCGGGCTTTTTGTTCTCCCTTACAACACTGCAGTCCCAGACCACCGATATCGGCAGCTATTTCACCTTCTCGCTGTTTTTGCTTATAATCGTCTGCGCGCTCCTTACCATGCGCCTTTTTGCGGAGGAAAAGAAGATGCGCACCGAGCAGCTGCTTATGACCGCGCCCGTATCCATTACGAGCATGGTTGCGGCAAAGTTCTTTGCGGCTGAGACCGTGTTCGGCGCGGCACTCCTGCTTTCCGCCTTCAACGTGGTTCCCCTTTATATTTACGCAGAGCCCTATACCGCCCAGATAGTAGGTAACTACGTTGCCTTCTTCCTGGTTGGAAGCAGCTTTATCGCCATCGGAATTTTTATGTCCTCTCTTACGGAAAACCAGCTTGCGGCGGCAGTTGCCACCATCGGCGCATTGCTGTTCCTGCTTATTATGAACTTTGCAAACAGCTTTATTGATCTTTACGTCTTCCGCTACGTGATCGACTGGCTTTCCATCTACGCCCGTTATCAGAACTTCACTCAGGGCATCTTTGATTACAACGCCCTTCTGTATTACGCCTCCATCTGCTTCGTATTTCTGTTCCTTACCGTCAGAGTATACGAGAAGAGACGCTGGGCGTGACAACGCGGGACGTCGAAGGCGCCGTCCCCTACAACGGGAGGAGCAAGCCCCTCCCCTACGGCAGACGACCAATGGTCGCCCCTACAACGCTTCCAACATTTTCCACACGAAAGGAAAAACCGATGAACAACGCAAAGCACACAAACGGACGCAAGCTGCAGCACGGCACCATCACCGTGATACTCAGCGTTCTGCTTATTGCCTCCGTTATACTTGTAAACGTTATCTTTACGGCACTTGCGTATAAATTCAATATCTTCACCGATATGACCACGGAGCTGGTATTCACCCTCTCCGACGCGTTCAAAAACGCACTTGCCGACGTAAATACCCCCGTGCAGATCCACTTCTGCCACGAGCCCGACTATCTGGAGGCAAACACCCTTACCAAATACGTGTACCACACCGCACTTCAGATAGCGGAGGAGTTTGATTGGGTAACCGTGGACGCCGTTGACTCCAATAAGGAGCCCACGCTGTTTTCAAAGTACGCCCTCAGCTCCGCAAGCGGCTCCGTTTCCACCAGCTCCGTTATCATAGAGTCGGGAAGCGAGTTCCGCATTATGAGCGCAAATAACTTCTACGTTGCAAACGAGGACGGGTCCATCTGGGCGTACAACGCAGAGGAAAAGTTCGCCGCCGCAATACTCTCCGTAACCGCAACCGATCTGCCCGTTGCGTACTTCACCACCCAGCACGGCGAAACCCGCAACACTTATCTTGAGGAGATCGTGCAGAACGCAGGCTACGAGGTAAAATATATCGACCTTACCAAGGAAGAGATCGAGAGTGACGCACGTCTCGTTATTATCAACAATCCCGTATACGACTTTTCTCCCGAAAACGCCGCGGAGGGAACCAACTCCGAGCTTGAAGCCATCGACCGCTTCCTTGCATCCAAGTACGGCTCTCTCATGGTATTTCTCGATCCTCTTAAGATTGACGGTCTGACGCATCTCCGCGAGTATCTCAGCGAGTGGGGAATAGTAGTCAGCGACACGGTGGTTCAGGATAAGATGAACTCCATCACCTCCAACGGCTACAGCGTTGTCGGTGCTTATAATTACGAGCCGGTGCTCGGTGCTTCTCTGGTAAAAGACATTGCAAATACCGATCATCCCCCCAAGACCATCTTTGAGTACGCCGCTCCCATTTATTACTCCGATCTGTACACTCCCGTTCTGAACGCGGAGGAGACTACCCCCACCCCCACGGGCAGCTACGCATATTACGGAAATAACGCAAACCGCGAGATCTCCGCTGCTCTCCGCTCAAGCGCAGACGCTCTTGCCCTTAAGGACGGCAACGTCGTGGACAGCAAGGGTAATTACAATCTGATGGTGGTATCAAGCGAGCGCCGCATGATAAACAACGAGGAGTACACCTCCTACGTGCTCTGCACCGCCACCGCAGACTTCACCAACGAAAAGTACATCAATTCCAACGTATACGCAAATAAGGATATCCTTTACTCCGCATTCAAGCTGATGGGCAGAGATTTCATTCCTGCAGACATTACCTTCAAGGTGCTTGAAAGCTACGAGATCGAGGATATGACCACGAAGCAGGCAAATGCGTGGACCGCGGTTCTCGTAACCGTCCTGCCCACCGTTATCCTGTTGACGGGCGCGGTCATCTGCGTAAGGAGAAGATTCAAATGATAAAAGCGCAGAAAACGCTTATTATAGTTATTGCCGCACTGATAGCCGCATTGGCCGTGGCTTACTTTGCGGTAGTCAAGCCCATGGTAAACAAGGTGGATGAAGTAACCACCGAGCCCCTTGAGACCGTGGAGGGTGAGATCGCGGGAGCAAACGGCCGCTATCAGCTCTTTGAGCAGGTGGCACGCGCCGATATGAAGAGTATTGAAGTCACAAACGAGCACGGCACCTTCAAGTTCGTTCGCTCAGAGGACGACTCCTTCGTTATCGAGGGAGCAGAGGATACCCTCTACAGCGCAGAGCTGTTTTCTCAGCTCGTCGTGGACTGCGGCTACACCCTTGCAAAAACCAAGATAGGCAACAACATCACCGAAGATCTGTACAAATACGGTCTTGACGAGGCTTCAAGCCCCGCATCCTTTACGGTAACCACGCTCACGGGCAAGACCCATAAGGTGTTCGTCGGTAACCGCATCACCACGGGCGGCGGATATTACGCCCGCTACGACGGCAGAGATTCCGTTTACGTGCTGGACACCACTCTTGCGGCAACGGTGCTCCGCCCCATAGAAAATTACGTTACCCCTCTCCTTTCCTACCCCACCTCCATGAACACCTATTTCCTTATCGAGAATTTCACGGTGTTCCACGGGGAGGAAGTGTTTGCCTCCTTCACATACCTTGAGGAGGACGAGCGCAATCCCATCCACACCTATTCCGCCTTTGCAATGCTTTACCCCGGCGAGGGAACCTATTGCCCCTCCGGATATCTTGATTCCGCCCTTCAGGCCTTCGTAAACTTTGAGGGCTCGGAGGTAGTCAAGCTTGCACCAAAGGACGAGGACCTCTCCCGCTATTTCCCCGATGGCTATCCCTACACCGTGTACATCGTGAACAATATCCCAAAGGACACGAGCGACTACACGAAGGGCTATACCCCCGTGGAGAATATGCTCTTATTCTCGGAGCTTCACGAGGATAAGGAGGGCAATCCCTATTACTATTGCTTCTCACCCAGATTCAACATAATAGCAAAGGTAAACGATTATACCGCGTCCTTCCTGCAGTGGGATCTTAAGATGTGGGTAAACGATACCATCTATCAGCTGCAGATAGACACGGTGGAGGAGATCAAGTTCGTTCTTCCCGATAATCAGACCGTAACCTTCCTTCTGGACGGTCTCGGACAGGATCTGGTTGTAACCGTCAAGGAAACGGGCTTTAAGCCCATGGTAAAGAATTTCCGTCAGCTTTATAAGATGATCCTTTCCGTAAACAAGGAAAGCACCCATAATATGACGGACGATGAGCTTAAGGCACTTCTTGCGGATGAGTCAAGCCGCCAGCTTACTATGACCGTAAAGATGCGCAACGGAACGGTGCTGGAGTATGATTGCAACAACTACAGCGACCGCCGCACCTATTACAGCATAAACGACGTAAAGTGCGATTTCTACGTGCTCCGCACTATGGTCAAAAAGCTTGGAGAGGACGTTATCCGCGTAACCAAGGATGAGACGGTAAACTCCGAGGATAAGTATTAAACGGGGAATAAGCCCGAAATGCCGTCTTCCATGGAGATAGACAAAAGATGCTTTAAAAACCGTTAACTCAAATACAAGCAATAAAGGGGGTGTAAAGAAACGCAGTTTCTTTACACCCCCTTAAACAGCCAAGGGGATAGGAAAAAATGGCTGGAACGGGCAAATATCCACACGATAGGCGTATATTATACGTCGAGTGTGGATTTTGTTCGTAGA
>SVSB01000037.1 GCA_015064505.1 Oscillospiraceae bacterium | reverse complement strand
AATTAAAATTATGCTTAAAGCAAATTATTAAAGGACATAAAATATATTTTGGTTTAGTAAAAGTTTATTTTGAATTGTTTGAAGAAATAAAAGATAAAGTAGATTCATTTACACCAAATGATATGCTTGAATATAAATACTTGACCGAATTAATTCCTCTGTTAGAAAGAAACAACCAAAACCAAATTTAAGTTTTTTATCTTAGACTAAAACGAATAACCAAATTCCAATTTATCTAAATAAACTAACCCTGACAGATCTTGAAAATCTGTTGGGGTTAATCTTTGCTTTCTGCGTATAAAAAGCCTTCTCCTGTGGGAGAAGGGGGACCGCGAAGCGGTGGATGAGGAGTTGTTTTGAGTTTAGAACACCTCATCCGTCAGCCTTCGGCTGCCACCTTCCCCCACCGGGGAAGGCTATTTAATTTTACCTCTGATTTTGCACGCCCTTAGCGATGCCCTTTTTTTAATGCTCTCACATAGACTTTATCATTCCGTATCCGCGACTGCGTTCCCCGTCGGGATCACAATAACCGTAACCGAATTGCGCATAAAGGTATACTCAAAATCCTCACTCGCATTTGTTATGGGAACGGAAATGGGAGCGACGTTTTCGGGGTTATCGAACGAGTTCTCCTCATATTTGTTTTCGGCGGTCATTACCGTGGCCTCCGCTTCTCCGTTAACTTCCGCACCGAGAAGCCTGAGGTTTACGGTGAAATCCTTATCCGAAACGTTAACGGCCTTGATGATAATATTCCCCGTCTCGTTATCACGCTGTACAGCATAATGCAACGGGCAATCGGGTATATAATTCTTGTTGTATTCAAGGAAAAGCTCTCCGTCCACGTACACGCTTATCCTGTTTTGGGATACGACTATCTTTATCTTATAATCGCGGTTTGCCTCAAAAGCGCCGCTTACCGCGTTTGTAACGGATGCTTTTACGCCGTTTTCAATGTGCTGTATGGTGCTCTTGGTATTATTCCAGCCGCCGAGATTTATAAAGAACACGTTATTGGTATCCTTTTCGCCCACAAGGATAATGAAGGCTTCCTTTCCGCTGTTCTTTCTGGCGGTCACCTCATAGGTATAGTCCGTCCAATCCTTTCCGTCTATCCATATACGGCAATCCGTGGCGATCTGCGTTTGCACTACCTTTCCGTTTCTGACGGTCCACTGACCCTTACTGCTTCTCCAGTCGCGCAGGGTAGAGGAGGCGCCGTCAAACAGAACCGTGCCGTCCTTATTGGAGGTTACCTTTATATCGCTGAAGGTTGCGCTTGTGTTCCACGTCGCAAGTCCGACACCGCCCGTGATCTTATTCATACCGTCATACGAACCGTCGCTTGCACTCAGCTCGGCATCAAGAAGCTCGTCGCCCACGCGCTCCGCAAACATCTTCTGCACGTAATAGGAGGGGGAGTAATAGATCCTTGAGCTGTCAAAGTATACGGCGGACATTCCCCAGCTTTGATGGTTTATGTTGGTAAACAGCGGTGCGTAGGAGGTCATGGTCACAACATCGGAATTACGCTCCATACCGAGCGCAAACGCGGCTTCTCCGATTGCGGCGTACAGATTCTGCAGTCCCTGGAATTTTGCCGCCGCGTATTCGCCGACATATACCTTGTACGGCACACTTCGGAACCCGTCAAACAGATACGCATTGTCAATGAACCACTGAGGCTTATCGTAGTAATGCAGATCCACGGCGTCTATTGTCTTTCCCTCCATTGCACAGTCTGCAATAAGGTTCATTTCGGGATATTTGGCTTTTATTGCGTCATAAAAATCCTGATACCGCTCTCTGTACCGCTCAAGCTGGAAGTTTGCCTCGTTGCCTATCTCCACATACTTCAGATCGAACGGCTCGGGATGTCCCATCTCCGCGCGCACCTTGCCCCATTCCGTATCAATACCGCCGTTTGCAAATTCAATGGCATCCAGCGTGTCCTGAACCCAGAATGCCCAGTCCTCGTTCTGGTTATGGGCGATACCGATACCGCAAACGTACAGCGGCTCACAGCCGAGATCCTCGCAAAGAAGCAGAAATTCGTAATATCCGAGACCGTCAGTTACGCGGTAGCCCCAAACGTTATCGTGTCCCGCCCTGTCCTCTTTGCCGTAAAGGGTGTTCTTCCAACGGAATGCCTGATCCAGCGTCTTTCCCTCTATGTAACAGCCGCCGGGGAAGCGCAGGAAGGTTGGGTTAAGCGCCTTCAGCGTTTCTGCCATCTCGATCCTTAAGCCCGATTCTCCGAAGACCTTTTCGGGGAAAAGGGAGACCACGTCAAAGTACACGTTGCCCGTATCTCCCTCGCAATACAGCACAAGCTGTCCCTGCGCCGCGTATTCCTCGGGAGTCAACGTCAGGGCATACCGAGCCCATTCCGAAGAAAGCGCCGCCACCTTCACGGGCTTTGAAATATCCTCCCCCGTGGCGCTGAGAAGCTTTGCGGAAACGGAGCCCGCAAAATCCTCTGCGCGTGCGTAGAAGGTGAGAAGGTAATTTTCCCCCTTCTCAAGCTTCATACCGTTGTAGCCCTCGTTGCGAATGCCCGCAAAGCCATCTCCCTGCAGATCCGAGATCGTAAGCCTGAGATGCTGATACTGGGCAGAGTTAAGAGTGTTCGTTCTGTTCAGGCTCATCCTTGCTTTTGCACCCTCGGAGGTGTGCAAATGCCAATAAGGAATTGAGGCTGCCGCATCGTGGAAGCAGGTATTCCTTAATAACTCGGGGTAAAGTCCGCCGTCTCCCGCAAGGCTTATATCCTCAAAGAACACGCCGTACATAGTGGGGCTCATTTGATGCAAAACTTTCCCCGTATCCACCGTCAGCGTATATTTAACCTCGTTCTTTTCTCTCGGAAGGACCACGGCATCGTAGGTAACGGTTTCGGAATAGCTTCCGTAACTGAACCTTGCCGTCAGCTTTACTTCGGCACTTGCCTTATCTGCCACAGGGCGGTGGACAACCCCTACGTATCCGCTCGTTTCCACTACCGTGGCATCGCTTGAAGACCATTCAACCTTTACCTTATCGTTTACAAGCGTGGGCAGATAAAGATTTTCGGTAACCTTTGCAAGCTCGGGGAGCTTGATGCTGTCAATAGCGTAATGCACCTGCACCTCATCGGTCCACTCGCCGTAATACATTACGGCGTTTATCTCCTCAATGGAAAGGGAGCGGTCGTATATACGGAAATCCTTTATTTCCAAGCTGGAATACGGATCCACCGCCCAGTTTGATCTTCCTATATAGAACTTGTAATCCTCTCCCGTGCGCGGCTTTACCGTGCTGAACTCACCGCTTGCCCACTTGTAGCCGTTTATCCACAGGGAGGTCAGATCTCCCTTGCGCGTAACGGTTATATGCTGCCATCTGGGCACGGAGAATTCCTCGGGATAGAGGTATCCGGAGGGAAATCCCTCCTGATCCGCCTTATAGCGGTTTGGCGGTGGTACAAGTCTGTTATTTGCGCTGTTATCCATCTTAAAGATGTATTTACCCGCCGTTAAAAACATTACGTTGGACTTATCGGTTCCGTAATCAAAAACGCGGGAAACGCCGGGAGCATCCTTTACCTTCACCCAAAGACTGACGGTGAAGTCTCCCGTAACGTTATTCATTACCTCCGTGGGCACCTCCACGTATTTCCCTGTTTTTTTCGTGTTATCGAGCGCAAGAGCAACACCTGCGCCGTCCTTGGTGGTTATCCACTCCGCACCGCCGCAGACCGTTGCGTCAAAGCCGTTGCCTGACGAATCCTTTGCGACTGTGCCGCTCGTTTCGTCGAATTTGTAATGTACCCGAAGTCCGTCAACGGGCTCGTCTATCACTACCATCGGCAGCTCCTCCTCTATTGCCTCGGTCGTCTCGTCTGTTGTGCTGTCTGTTGTGCTGTCCGTTGTGCTGTCTGTTGCGCTGTCTGTTGCGCTGTCTGTTGTGCTGTCGGGCTCCGTCACGGGATCGCCCTGCGCAGAACAGGCGAACAAAGCAGCCGACATCATAAGAAAGAGTACTGCCGAAGCAATTATTTGCAGAATAGATCTTTTTGCTATTATGCTATTCATTTTATACTCTCCAATTTGAATTTTCTTTTGGTTCGCTACGCAGTTTTATCGATCGTTTACCTTAAATCTGAGCATATTCCAGGAATGCTTTTTGAGCAGGATCTTACCTTCGGCGTTTATCCCCACCTTTGCGGGAGCCACGCGCTCCACGTCCTTATCGTTTATCGCCTTGAGATCGTCGTTATAAAGCTCTATATGCTCGAAAAGCTCGCAGGATGCAAAGCCCTCCATATCAAGCTCCAGCTCCATATCCTCCTCAAGGGAGCGGTTTACTGCGTAAACCACAAGCTCACCCGCCTCAGCATTGTAAATAACGCTGGAAACGAGATACGGAACTTCCTTTCTATACCCCGCAACGTCGTAGGTATCGCTCTCTATCATCGTGCGGAGGGTAGAACCGTTGCCGTAGTTGGAGCCGTAATAGAAGGGATAGAATATGGTCTGCGCCCAAGCCTTGCCGCCCTTTTCCGTCATAATGGGGGCAATAACGTTTACAAGCTGTGCAAGACACGCCATCTTAACGCGGTCGGAATGGTTCTGGAGCGTCATAAGCATACTTCCGACAACGAGAGCATCCTCAAAGTTATAGACGTCCTCCAGCTGATGCCTTGCCTCCTTCCATCTGTCCCTATCCCTGTTCAGGGCATCCTCCTGCTGACTGTGGAACCATACGTTCCACTCGTCGTAGGACAGATTTATGGTCTTTTTTGCCTTCTTTTTCGCCTTCAGGGCGTCGCAATAAGCAACGACTCCGTTTATGTATTCGTGCATCTCCTCGGTGCGGGCGAGGAACTTTGGGGTGTTGTTTTCCTTGTTATCGAAATAAGTGTGGAGAGAAACGTAATCAACGAAGGGATACGTCTCGTCAAGCACCCTATATTCCCAATCGCCGATCCTGCCGTAGCCCGTGCTTCCGCAGGCAACCAGCTGTATGGTATTATCGGCCCTTTTCATGACCTTTGCGGTCTCGGCGGCAAGGCGTGCGTATTCCTCGGCTGTTTTGTGGCCAAGCTGCCAAGGGCCGTCCATCTCGTTACCAAGGCACCACACCTTGATGCCGAAGGGCTCCTCAAAGCCGTTTGCACGGCGCAGATTAGCGTAATAGCTGTCCGCCCTCGAGTTGCAGTATTCCACGCAGTTGCGGGCATCGTCCATTCCCCTGGTGCCGAGGTTAACTGCCATCATTACCTCGCTTCCCGCGCGCTTTGCCCACTCCTGAAATTCGTCTATGCCCACCTGATTGGAGTCCACTGCACCCCATGCAAGGTCCATTCTCTTGGGGCGCTTTGATTTGTCACCGATGCCGTCCTCCCAATTATAGCCGGAAACGAAGTTTCCGCCGGGATAGCGAACTATCGGTACGTTCAGCTTTTTCACAAGCTCCAGCACGTCGCCGCGAAAGCCGCAGTCATCCGCCGTGGGATGGTCGGGCTCGTAAATTCCCTCGTATACGGCACGTCCCAGCTGCTCGATAAAGGAGCCGTAGATGCGGCGGTCGATATCGCCTATAATAAATCTTTTATTTGCGGTAATTTTTGCTTTCATATCGTTTCTCCCTTCGGATATTCTCCGATCTTAATATATCATCTTGAAAAAAGGAGAACAATAGAGTATAATGCAATAGTACTGATGTTTTGTGCTTTGGAGAGCTTATGAAAATAATAAGGACAGGCTATAATTACCGCCATGGAGCAGAGTTCAAGATAAACAGACCTTCAGGCTCGGGGGATTATTTGCTTCTGATAATACGCTCGGATGCTTTTGCGGCAATAAACGGAGAAAAAAAGCTTATAAACCCAAACAGCGCTTTGATATATAAAAAAGGAACTCCCCAGCTTTACGGCGCGGTGGGAGAGAGTTTTATAAACGATTGGGTACATTTTGCCCTTGAGGCAGGAGAAGAAGAGATATTTTCCCATCTTGGGATCCCCTTTGACACGGTCATCCCCCTCGGGGATGCTGCCGAGCTTTCATCTTTTATCAAGAACGTAGCTTTTGAAAAGCATTCGCGCAATATGCACAAAGACGCAACGATGAAGCTGTATTTTGAGCTTATACTTCTGAAGCTTGCGGAACAGCTGAACGGTGTCTCCCCCCAGCAGGAGCACCCTCACTACAGTCAATTCGTGAATTTGAGGAACCATATCCGTCTCGATCCGCAGGAGGATTGGAGCATTGATATAATATGCAAAAAAATGATGCTGAGCCGCTCTTACATCCAGCATCTTTATAAGCTGTTTTTTGAAAGGAGCATTACGGAGGATATTAAGCGCGGGCGCATAGAGAGAGCAAAATACCTCCTTTCCTCAAGCAATATGACCGTTACCTCCGTGTCACGCGCCTGCGGATATGAAAGCGACGTGCATTTTATGCGCGTTTTCAAAGCTGAAACGGGACTTACCGCCACGGAGTACAGAAGCAAGTTAAAGTTATTGCATTATGGGAATACTTGACACATGTTCCCTTGGCTGATAAAATGATAATAAGTAATAATATATTTTTGGAGCTCGCTATGAACCAACTGATCAACAACGCTCTTGTTGAACAAATCAAAACTCTGCTTGAAGCATCCCGCAAGCAGATAGCCGCCACGGTTAATACTACCCTGCTTCATACGTATTGGCAAATCGGAAGAATGATCGTTGAGGATGAAACTCTGCATTCAGGCGACGCTGAATACGAAAAACAATCTTTGCGTCAGCTCTCCAAAGCTTTAACCACAGAATTCGGAAAAGGCTTTTCCCGATCCAATCTGTCCAATATGCGCCAGTTTTATTTAACTCACAAAGATGTCCGGACAGCGTCTGGACAGTTATCGTGGTCCCATTATTGTGAGCTTCATTCTATTGCGGACGAACAAAAAAGAAGCTTTTATGAGAAGGAATGTATCAATTCCCGATGGTCAGTTCGCGAATTGAGAAGGCAAATAGAAAGCTCTCTTTTTGAAAGATTACTTTTATCCAACGGCGAAGTAAATAAAGAAAAAGCTTTGTCGCTTGCCTTAAAAGGCAACGAAATAACGAAGCCGGAGGATATTATCCGCGATCCATACGTTTTTGAATTTTTAGGTCTGCCGGAAGACAAGCCTTTTTTGGAAAGCGACCTTGAAAAAGCGCTTGTTGAACAGATCGAAAAATTCCTTCTGGAACTGGGCAGGGGCTTTATGTTCGTTGGCACTCAACAGAGAGTAACTCTGGGCAACAATCATTACTACGTTGATATGGTTTTTTACAACAAGATATTACGCTCATACGTCCTTATTGAACTTAAAACCACAAAGCTTATGCCTGAAGCTGTCGGCCAGCTTAATATGTATCTGAATTACTACGCAACGGAAGTCAACGACAGCGACGATAATCCACCTATCGGTATTATCCTTTGTACAGAAAAGAACAGCATAGATGCAGAGTACGCTTTAGGTGGGCTTTCAAATAATCTTTTCGCATCAAAATACGTTTTGTACATTCCCAATAAGGAACAGTTGATTGCAGAGGTTGAAAAGGTTCTCGAAAACTGGCACAAAAGAAATGGGAATGAATAACTAAATAAACCTTGATCGGAGCAAACCAATGCCTGATATAAACAGACCTATATATGACCGCACGAAAAGAGCGCTCGGTGAGGAGAGCACCGAGAGGCTCGCGAATGCAAGGATACTGCTTTTCGGACTCGGAGGCGTTGGCGGATACGTGCTGGAGGCACTGTGCCGTCTTGGCGTTGCCGTCATCGGCGCCGTTGACTGCGACGTGGTAAGCGAAACGAACCTGAACCGCCAGATACTCGCTACGCTGGATACCGTGGGTATGCATAAATGCGACGCCGCCGAAAAACGCGCAAAAAGCATCTCCCCGCAAACGGAGATAGTGAAGATAAAGGAATTCGTAACCCCGGAGAACGCCGCGGCAATTATCGACGCATACGGAGAATGGGACTATATTGCCGACTGCATCGACAACGTGGCGGCAAAGACCGCACTTATCAAGGCGGCAACGGAGCGAGGGATCAAGGTAATATCCTCCATGGGCACGGGAAACAAGACCGACCCAACGAAGCTCCGCATCTCCGATATTTATAAGACCGACACCTGCCCCCTTGCAAGGGCAATGCGAATATCGCTTAAGAAGGCGGGCGTAAAAAAATGCCCCGTGCTGTGGAGCACGGAGCTGCCCATTGGCAAAACGGAAAACGAGAACGGCAGAAACGTTCCCGGCTCCGTCGCCCCCGTTCCCGCCGCCGCAGGTCTTTTTATAGCCGCACATATTATGAACGATATAGCAAAATAAAAAATGGGATGCAAAGAAGCTTAAGCTCCTTTGCATCCCATTTTAAATATTAAAGGCTGAAATTAAAGTGCCTCGAACTCCGTGAGGGCGTTCTTGAAGGACTGCATTGCGGAATTGAAGGCGTCCTTCTTGGTGAGGTCTACGCCCGCAAGCTTAAGCAGCTCCACGGGGCTGTCGCTTCCGCCGGAGGAAAGGAACTTGAAGTAATCGTCCACGGCAGGCTGACCCTCCGTATAGATGCGCTCCGCAATGGAAACGGCGGAGATGATACCCGTTGCGTACTTATATACGTAGAAGCTGCGGTAGAAGTGAGGAATACGGGACCACTCGTATGCGATCTCGGGGTCGGATACCACGCTTCTGCCGTAATACTTCTTGTTAAGGTTAAGGTATACATCGTTAAGAGCGTCCTTGGTAAGAGGCTGACCCTTCTCCGCCATATCGTGAGCAATATACTCGAACTCCGCAAACTGGGTCTGACGGAAGAGAGTGCCCTTAAGGGTATCCATATAGTAGGAAAGGAGATACTTCTTGAGCTTAACGTCCTCGGTGGTCTTGAGCAGGTGCTTTAAGAGAAGGATCTCGTTTACGGTGCTTGCAACCTCTGCAACGAAGATGCGGTAGCCCGCCTTTTCCTGGGGCTGATTTCTCTCACTGAAATAGGAGTGCATTGCGTGACCCAGCTCGTGAGCGATGGTGAAGATATTATTGGTGGTCTTCTGATAGTTAAGAAGCACGTAGGGATGCTTCAGACCGAATACGCTGGTGCTGTACGCACCGCTTCTCTTGCCCTCGGTCTCCTCAACGTCGATCCAGCGGTTATCGTGTGCCTCCTGCAAAAGCGCCTGATACTTTTCACCAAGGGGAGCAAGGCCCTCCCGAACGAGCTTGAACGCGTCCTCGTAATCAAGCTCCATCTCCGCACCCTCAACGATGGATGCGTATACGTCGTACATATGGAGCTTGGTGTAGCCCATTATCTTCTTGCGGTCACGGAAATATCTGTGAAGCAAAGGCAGACCCTTATTTACGCTGGAGAGAAGATTTTTGTAGACCTTAACGTCAACGTCCTCGTTTGAAAGCGCCATATCAAGGCAGCTATCGTACTTTCTTGCACGGGAGATGAAAACGTCCTTATCCACGTTACCCGTATAGGTAGCGGTGATGGTGTTGATAAGACCCATATAGGCGCCGTAATACGCCTTGAACGCCTTGCGGCGAACGTCGCGGTCGGGGTGATGGAGCATAAGGCCGTAAGTGCCGTGGGTAAGCTTTACCTTTTCGCCTCCAACCTTGATTTCGGGATAGGGGAAGTCTGCGTTATCTATCATACCGAAGATTCTCTGGAAGCCGCCGAATACTCTGCCGCCCTGGGAAAGAAGCGCCTCCATCTCCTTTGAAAGCACGTGGGGCTTGCGCTTGATGAGGGAGCGGAGCGTGTAATCGTAATCCTTGAAGCGCTCGTCAGCCGCAAAAGCCTCCAGAGTCTTTACGGGGAGAGAGGTAAGCTCGGGGGTTATGAAAGCAACGGCGCCGGAAAACTTCATTCCCAGCATATCAACGCGGCTCTGAAGTGCGTTATACTCGCTCTTTCTGGTGTCCTCATCGCGCTTCATAAAAGCGTAAACGCTCAGCTTGGAGAAATCAAGCTCCACTGCGTTTACCTTTTCGTAGCATTCAAGGAGCATATCCGCATCGGCAAGCTTGCCCTCGTACTGAGAGAAATCAAGCTTTGCCTCCACCTCGGCGTAAAGGGCGTCCCACTCCGCCTGGGTTTCAAATATGTCCTCGGTTCTCCATTTAAGATTTTCGGGTACGTTTTCGCGTATCTTTGCCATTTCTATGTCCTCCTGAAGCATTTTTTAATAATATTGCTTTGATTGTACCACGTTTTACCGCGTTTTACAAGTGAATACGGATTTTTTCTCCATTCCTCCCGTGTGAGGTATCGGCTTCCATTTCACGCGCATAAAAAGCGATATTAAGGAAAGGGGCAGCGCGATCAGATCAAACCACGGGAAAAGCAATATATAAACGGCAAGCATCGCTCCACAGCGGGGCAAGCTTTTGCGCTCTCTTATCACCGCAAGGGCACCGATAGCGGCAAAGGACAGGCAAGCGGTAACGCAAGAGGATATAAAGCCTCTTGAATCAAAGGACGGCAACGCCGAAAAAAACGCCGCAACGGCAAGCAGAAAATTAAAAAGCGACTTTGGAAACAAATAAAAGAACATATCGTAGCAGGAAAGGGCGCGTTTTCCCCTTTTCGTAAATATTCCCGCAACGAGGGCAGGCGCGTAACGGAAAAAGCAAAAAAGTCTGCCCTTTTGCCATCTGATGCGCTGACGGACGGAAATGCGGAAAGACGTGGGCTGTTCATCGTAAAACCGCGCGTCCTCACAATATTCGATCCTTTTGCCGCGGCTTACCGCCCACGCGGTAAGCTCCGTATCCTCGGTAAGCGAAAACCATTGCCAGCCCTCCGCAAGCAGCTCGCTTTTTACCCCAAAGCCCGTGCCCGCAACGTGGGTGGAAAGTCCCAAAAGAGAGCGTGGGCGGTGAGAAAACGCACTGCTCCTTAAAAAATGGATGCCGTACGCGGCGGAAACGTAATTATCCCCGAAATTGCTTGCCATTCTGTAACCCGTTACGATATCGGCGCCGCCGTCCAGAGCGCGGTTCATTTGGGTAAGGAAGTCCCTTTCCGCCGTGTTATCCGCATCGAAAAACACGTATGCGTCGTAGGAGGATATACCGAAGCAGTCGTCTATCTTACGGAAAAGAAATTCCAGCGCATATCCCTTACGCGCCCTTGCGGGCTCAAAGCGCTCGTATACCGCCGCACCCCCTTCCCAAGCGATGCATGCCGTGCCGTCACTGCAATTATCCGCAACGCAAAACACGTCAAAAAGCTCCTTGGGATAATCCTGCAGGCGCAGACTTTCAAGCAAAGCTCCGAGTACCCTCTCCTCGTTTCGCGCCGCTATGATCACGGCAAAGCGCCGCATTACCGTTGCCTCCGGATATTTCTTTCGCCTGCACAGCGTGCCAACGAAATAGTACAGCGCAAAATACGACATCAAAAAACCAAAAAACGCCGAAACGGCGGCGCATATCTCTTTTATCTCCATAAATTCCTCCGTTCCGACAAAATTATAAGACCGTTACGGATTAAGAAACAACGGGGATAAAAATTAAGATTGTATTAAGTTGACATGTCTACCCGTTTGTGCTAAACTATTAACAATAAAAACACGTTACGGAGAGCTTATGAAAACGAAGCTGCTTGGAGCAAGAGGTACCGTCGGCACCTCCGTGATTTCCGCCATTTTATATTACGTTTTTAAATGGATAGCCTTTATGGCGCTGTATGCCCTTTGCACCCTTCTGATAATCCCCTCCCTCTCCCTGTATTCCACCCGCCTTGGGGATATGCTGTACGAGGGATACGAGATGATAAAGCCAACCGTATGGCTTGCCGCCGTGGTTATTTCCTTTTTGGCCTCCTCCTTTGCCTGCGCGGGCTTTAACTACCGCTTCCGCAAAAAGATACGCAAGCACTTTTTTGCGGAGACCTTCGGTATGATAGGCTACAAGGAAGGGGTAAGGTGGTTCAATGAAAATTACGGCGTGCTTGACCGCGTGCTTATTGCCGCTCTTTCCGTTATTATAAATCTGATGGCATTGATAAAGCTGCCCGTCCTTATGCCCGTTATTATTCCCGCGATACTTGCAGACGCCGTGGGCGGTTACGTTTCCCTCAGAAGGGGGCTTACGTTTCTGCGCATCCACAGCATCACCTGCGATTAAGGAGGGACCGTATGCTTCTTATAATCAACGTTATTTTCTGGCTGCTCGTTGCCATCGCAGTTCTGCGCACCGTTAAGGTATTCATTGCCCGCCCCAGATGTATCGGAAAAATACGTCGCTCCTGCGAGAGGATGCGGTATCAATTCAGGTGCGTCCGCTCTCCCTTTGCATCCTTCTTTCGCACCTCGGAGGATCCCGATATCTACATAAAGACCCCCAAAAAGGATTATTACGTGCGCATCGTTTCCTCCTGGAGCCGCCGCCACTTCTACTTTGCGGGACCTTACTACTGCACCCATATGAAGAAAGCGCCCATTCTGATGGTGGGCTCCAAGCGCGCCATGCGTGTTGGCACCGCAAGCCAGGACTATATGAATCTGGACGAAAAATTCCGCATCTACCCGAAGCCGAAGCTGCCCAAAAATGCGGGCACCGACGTTGGATACATTCTTTTGTTCAACCCCGCGCCCGCAGAGATACACGTTGCGGAGGGCAGAAGAAGCGAGGTTGTGGACAGCGGCGGAAAAATCGGCGAATTTACGATATACGACGGAAAGCAGTTTTGCAATATGCTTGAATACGGCGAGGTAAAACGCAATTTCCGATTCGGAGAATAGAAAGGATAAGGCTATGACTAAATACGCAAGAATCATTATCACGGCACTCTTACTCACCACCGTTCTTCTGCTTGCCTCTTGCGGAGGCGGCACGGAGACCCCCGCAACGGATCCCGTAACTGACCCCGTGACCGATGCGGTAACGGAAGCCCCCGCAAAGGATATTATTATATCCGACGGAGAAAAGTGCTATTACCGCACCATCGTGCAGTCGGGCTGTGCAACCACCATCTCCGACGTTGCAAACGATCTTAAGGCAACCTGCTACGATAAAACGGGCCATCAGCTCTGGATAAGCCGCGACGGAAGCGAGGATCCCGCCGAAAACGAGATACTTATCGGCACCACCAACCGCCCCGAATCTGCACAGATAGCGGAGGGACTTAAGGAAAATCAGTACCGCGTTTGCTTTGTGGGCACCAAGCTCGTTGTTGCGGGCGGAAGCCGAGGCGCGGTGGTTGAAGGAGCAAAGCTTTTGCTTAAAAACTACTTTGAAGTTGACGGAGGCGTAATAAAGCTTCCCGAAAATCTTGATATAACGGGAGAGATAGATATGAAAATGGCAACGGATCTTGACAGCGGCTGGAACGACCTCGTATTTGAGGCATCCAATAATATCGATCTTAAATATCAGATATGGATGCCCGCAAACTATAACGCCGACAAGGAATACCCCTGCATACTCTATATGCACAGCGCAGGCGTAAGATGCGACGATAACAGCCACATAAACACGGGCGAAGCAAAATTCCTCCGCAATTTTGAAAGCGGAAAATACGCAAACGAGTGTATTATTATTGCTCCCTGCTGTCCCACCACCCACAAATGGGTTACGGTCAACACCTGGAAGGAGCTTAAGTACGATTTTGTGAACACCAAGACCGCCGACTATATGACGGCGACCCTTGAGCTTTTTGCCGATTACCGCGAAAAGCTTGCAATAGACGATAACCGCCTTTACACCTACGGAATGAGCATGGGCGGATTTGCCGTCTGGGATCTGCTTGCGCGCAATCCCGGCGTGTTCGCCGCCGCCATCCCCGTTGCGGCAGCGGGCGACCCCACCACTGCTTCCACCATGGGCAAGACCGCAATATGGATATTCCACGGTACGGCAGACGAAGCTGTTCCCTATCAGAGCGCGATCAATATGCACGAAGCCCTGACCGCCGCAGGCAGAACGGACGTGAAGTTCACCACCTTTGAGGGCGCGGGCCACGGAATCTGGGCAAAGACCGCAGACACCGCAGGACTCTTTGATTGGCTCTTCTCCCAGAAGCTGGACTGATATTCCCTACCCACTTGACAGTTTTTAAAAAGGGTGTACAAAGAACCGCAGTTCTTTGTACACCCTTTTACTCTCCGTCCGAATTTAGTCAAGGCTTATAGTAATAATAAATCCGTCCACGTTGTTGCCGCTTATTTCATAGGGAACGTTGCCCGTGGGCACGGGGATGGAGGCGATATCGGGAAGCTGCTCGCTTACGCTTGCGGGGGTAATGATATTACCGTTCTCGTCCCTTACCTCTTCTATTACGACGGTCTCGGGCTCAACCTCGGCAAAGTAAATACCGTAGGTCTTGCCGTTGCTTGCCTCGTATACCAGATAGTTCTCGTAAGAATAATCGCGAAGGAAGTTTACGTACTCCTCATAGCAGAAGTTCTTTTCCTCTATAAGCTCCGCGTGGGGGATGCCGACGTATCTGAAGTGCCAGCTTTCTGCCGCAAAGCCCGTGATGCTCTCCTTGCCCGCCTGATAACGGTGGATAAATCCGAATCTTGCGCAGTTATCGTAGATCCAATTATACAGCTCGGGCATTTTCTCCTCCCCAAGCTTATAGGTCTTGTTCTCATCGGTGAAAACGTAGCAATCAAAGGCAAGACCCGTATGATGCTCGCTGTGACCGGGAAGAGCGCAATAACGGAGGGCGGCGCTCTCGCTGCCGTAGTCCACTATCATCTCGTCAAGGGTCTCCTGCTGAAGCTGATAATCGCGGTAGCCGCTGGTGATGAGATAGTCGTTTTCGCCCGTTTCGTCAAGGAACGCGTCGAACATCACGCTCATCAGCTCTGCGGTGCGGGTGGGCATCTTTACCTTGGTACCCGTCAGCTTGTAGCTGTACTTGGGCCAGGGCTTCCAGAAGGAATAAAGATCGCCGATTCCGCCGTCCTTCTTGGCGTTTACCTCAAAATCGTACGCATAATCCTTGTTTACGAGCACGAGGTCGCCCGTGTGGATAAGCTTGCTTTCCATCTTCTCACCAACGAAGGTTATTCCCCTCTCGTCGGGTACGGGCTCGGTAACGGGGGGCTCCGTGGTAACGGGGTTCGTTGTATCCGCAGGCTCGTCCGTATTACCGTCCGTAACTGCGGGAGTGGTATCTCCCTGTACGGGGGGAGTGACCACGGGGTTCTTTACCATATATACGATGCCCATAACGGCAACGATAAGCACGAGAGAAATAAGCACGATAAGCAGTATCATAACCGTGTTATTCTGTCTTTTGGGTTGACCGTAATTATAATCGTTGTAATTATGCATTATTTACCTCCAAAAAAACAACGGAGTACACGGCGGCGCCGTGTACTCCGCCTTTATTGCGGTTTCTTACTTGTCTGCATCCTTCATGGAGAAGTTAAGACGGTTCTTCTCGTCGAAGCCAAGGCACTTAACTCTTACCTTGTCGCCAACGTTAACTACGTCCTCAACCTTCTCGGTACGGGTGGGAGCGAGCTTGGAGATGTGTACCATGCCCTCCTTGCCGGGAGCGATCTCAACGAAGGCTCCGATGGGGATGATTCTGGTAACGGTTCCGTTATAGGTAACGCCTGCCTCGGGAACGAATACGATACCGTCGATGATCTCCTTTGCCTTGTAAGCCGCATCACGGCTGATAGCGGAGATAAATACGGAGCCGTCGTCCTCGATATCAACCTTAGCGCCGGTATCAGCGCAGATCTTCTGGATTACCTTACCGCCGGTACCGATGATCTCGCGGATCTTATCGGGATGAACCTTCATGGAGATCATCTTGGGAGCGAACTCGGAAACGTCGTCACGAGGCTGATCAATAGCCTTGAGAATGATATCGTCAATGATATAATCGCGACCCTTGTGGGTAACGGCAAGAGCCTCGCGGATGATCTCGGGGGTAAGACCGTCGATCTTAAGGTCCATCTGGATGGAGGTGATACCCTTGTGAGTACCTGCTACCTTAAAGTCCATATCGCCGTAGAAGTCCTCAAGACCCTGAATATCGATCATGGTCATCCAGCGCTCGCCCTCGGTGATAAGACCGCAGGAGATACCTGCAACGGGAGCGGAGATCGGAACGCCCGCATCCATAAGTGCAAGGGTGGATCCGCAAACGGAAGCCTGAGAGGTGGAGCCGTTGGAGCTGATTACCTCGGAAACGAGGCGGATGGAATAGGGGAAGTCCTCAACGGAGGGGAGAACGGGAACGAGAGAACGCTCTGCAAGAGCACCGTGACCGATCTCGCGGCGGCCGGGGCTGCGGGTAGCCTTAGCCTCGCCAACGGAATAACCGGGCATATTGTAGTGATGCATATAGCGCTTCTCAACCTCTTCGTCGATACCGTCAAGAAGCTGTGCCTCGCTGATGGTGCCGAGGGTAGCCATGGTAAGTACCTGGGTCTGACCGCGGGTGAAAAGTCCGGAGCCGTGAACGCGGTTGAAAAGGCCAACCTCTGCGGCAAGGGGACGGATCTGATCAAGAGCACGGCCGTCTACGCGCTTGTGCTCGTCAAGAAGCCAGCGGCGTACGACGAACTTCTGGATCTTGTAGAGGATCTCGTCCATCATGGGATGGCTGTCGGGATACTCCTCGTCGAACTTTGCGTATACGTTATCGGTGATGACCTTCATGCGGTCGTCACGAACGTTCTTATCGTCCGTATCAAGAGCAACGCGAACGTCGTCGATGCAGAAATCGGAGATCTTGTTGTAAAGCTCCTCGTCAACCTCGTGATGCTCGTACTCAAACTTGGGCTTGCCCTCTGCGGCGATGATGCCGTCGATGAACACAAGCAGCTCCTTGATAACCTCGTGAGCGGTCATAATGGCCTCGAACATCTTATCGTCCTCAACCTGATTTGCGCCCGCCTCGATCATAACTACCTTCTTTGCAGAGCCTGCAACGGTAAGCTCAAGATCGCTGTGCTTGCGCTGCTCAAGGGTGGGGTTAACGATAAGCTCGCCGTCTACGAGACCCATGAACACGCCGCCGATAGGTCCGTTCCACGGAATATCGGAGATGGAAAGAGCAATGGATGCACCGATCATTGCGGTGATCTCGGGAGAGCAGTCAAGGTCAACGGAAAGCACGGTAAGAGAAAGGTTAACGTCGTTGCGAAGATCCTTGGGGAAAAGGGGACGGATGGGACGGTCGATAACGCGGGAAGCAAGGATAGCCTTCTCGGTGGGCTTGCCCTCACGCTTGAAGTAGCTGCCGGGGATGCGGCCTACTGCGTAAAGTCTCTCCTCAAAATCAACGCTGAGGGGAAGAAAATCAATACCGTCGCGGGGTCTTGCGCTTGCGGTTGCGCATGCAAGAACTGCGGTGTCGCCGTAGCGAACGAGGCAGGAGCCGTTTGCAAGACCTGCCATCTTTCCTACTTCAACGGAAAGAGGTCTGCCTGCAAGGGTGTAATTGTAAACCTTGTAATTTTCAAACACTTTTAAATTCCTCCGTAATTTTGTCCCCACATAGGTTTAGCACTTAAATACGGTGCGGAAATTCCGCAACATATTTAACTGCTAAACGGAAGGGACTTTTTGATTTCTTTTTTGCTTGGAAATGCGCCTTCGGGCGGAAAAAAATCCGTATAGTCCGCGGAGGCGGCAGAGCGCCGCCTCCGTAGAATATTCCGGATTACTTACGGATGCCGAGCTTAGCGATAATAGCGCGGTAACGCTCGATATCCTTCTTCTGAAGGTATGCAAGAAGATTGCGGCGATGACCAACCATCTTAAGCAGACCGCGACGGCTGTGGTGGTCCTTGGGGTTAGCCTTAAGATGCTCGTTAAGAGAGTTGATGCGGTTGGTAAGGATAGCTACCTGAACCTCGGGGGATCCGGTATCACCCTCGTGAGTCGCATAAGTGCTGATGATCTCTTGCTTGATGTCCTTCTGGAGTGCCATAGTTTTTCACCTCTTTTTATTATTTCCTATGTCACAGAGGGCGGGCAGGTGATTACCCTTCAAGGGAAGGGATTTTTAGCCGCAGTCCGTGGCAAAGGTTCACAGCTGACATTCTACCACATATTTTTTCAATTGTAAATAGCAAAATATAATTTTTTTACCCGTTTTTTAAGATTTTTACGGGTTTTCTCTTTACCGGTAGGGGACGGCGCCTCGACGTCCCGTGTGAATGGCGCCTCGACGTCCCGCACGAACGGCGCCCCGACGTCCGTGTATTTCATTGCCGCAATATGCGGGAGGAGCAAGCCCCTCCCCTACCAATTTCCACATATTTTTTCAATTGTAAATAGCAAAATAACATTTTTTTACCCGTTTTTTAAAGATTTTTACGGGTTTTCTCTTTGCCTGTAGGGGACGGCGCCTCGACGTCCCGTGTGAATGGCGCCTCGACGTCCCGTGTGAATGGCGCCTCGACGTCCCGCACGAACGGCGCCCCGACGTCCCGTGGGTTTTACCCCCGTTTGCGGGAAAACAGCCCCACCGCTCCCGAAAAGGCAATAAGTGCGCCAAACAGCTTCTTTAACACCGCACCGTCAATAAGCGCACCGAGGGACGTGCCGATAAGGGATCCCACGGCGCCGAAAAGGCACAGGCACAAAAGGGGAAAGAAGGAAGGACGTCGCGCCTTGATATTCACGGGCAGGGACGCACCTGCGGAAAAGAGAAAGAAAAGCAGATTAAGCCCCTGGGCGGTAAGCTGGGGAAGATCCTGCACAAGGAGCAGATATATCATAAAAAGTCCGCCGCTGCCAACGCCCATTCCCGTCAGCACGCCGCAGATAAGTGCAGCTATGATATCTACCATATTTACCTCAACATCAATATTCCCGAGATTATCAGCAAAACGGAGAAAAGCAGCTTTAATCTCCTGCCGTTTATTTTTGCAAGCAACAGCGATCCCGCAACTCCGCCCACAAGTGCGGGCAGAGCGTAGGGCAGGAAATCTCCGAGGGAGTATCTGCCTCCTGCGCCGTAAAACACCGCCGAGCAAAGAGTAAGAAAGAACACGGTGCAAAGAGAGAGGGCAAATATATCTCTCTTCTCCTTTTTGGGATACAGATATGAAAGCAGATAAATAAGCACGATGCCCGCCCCCGATCCGAGAAGGCCGTTCACCGCGCCTCCCAAAAGACCTCCGATACACAAAAGAGGCACGTTATGCCCCGCCGCAAGCTCCTTGAATTTTCTCATATTTCACCAAATGTTAAAAAATCGTTACAATATTAAAATATCATTGTAATTAAAAATCAGTTGTGGTAGAATTTATTATGTATCGCTATTAACAGTTTTGACCAATATCAAAGGAGAAGCAATGGCAACAGAAAAGACGAGCAAGCAGACCTCCGATAAAAATAAAACCAAGCGCGCATCCTCCCCCAAAGAAAGAGTTCAAAAGGAGGAGACCGCGCCCAAGAGCAGAAAATCAAAGAAGGAGCAGGCGGAAGCTCCCGCAGAGCAGGTCCGTATGCGCATTCCTCCAAACCCAAACAGCACCCTGAATAAAATACTGCCCTACGTTTTCGTATTATGCGCAGTTCTCGTGCTTGTATTCCTCATTCCGGGGATAAACTCCGGCTTCGTGGGGAAAACGGCAAGCTCCCTTCTTTTCGGGCTTTTCGGCTACGGTGCGTGGCTGATTCCCGTGCTGATGGGTCTTTTCGGTCTGCGCTGGAGAAAAATAGTGGAGGACGATTTCCGCCTTGGCAGCTTCATCTCCTCCCTGCTGCTGATGGCAACTCTTTCCGCATTTATTCACGCCTGCTACACAAGCGAGCCCCAGATCAAGGGTCTTTTCTCCCTTGGCAAGGGCGGCGGTATCGTTGGCGGAATGATCGCCTTTGCCCTCTCCAAGAGCATCGGCAGATTCTGCACCTTTTTGCTGACCGTTTGCTTCAGCGTTGTTTTCGCCATGTTCTTCCTTTCCATCACGCCAAAGGATATATGGATATACCTCCGCTACTCCCTTAAGGTGGCGGCCGAAAGACGCGCAGAGCGCAAGGAACGCCACGATGCGGAAAGAGCCGCAGAGGAGGAGCGCCTTGAAAGACTGCGCATAGAAAGAGAAGAGGCGCGCCGCGCCGCCGCAATGCTGAAAAAAGCAGAGCTGGAGGCTGAGGCTGACGGCGAGGAAATAAAGCCCGCCATCGGTGCTCCGCGCACGGAGACCCCCCCGGAGGCTCATACCGATCCCGCCCCCCTGCCCGTTATAAACATAGCCGCGGGAAACGAGGAATACGTTGATTATGCAGACGAGGAGGAGGACGAGCCCACCGTTCCCCCCGTTGAGGAAGATCCCACAGAAGAAGCAAAGAAGGAAGAACCCAAAAAGGAAGAAAAGCCCGAGGAGCCTGCAGAGCAGTCTCCCCTTGAGGGCAAGATGATACTCCCCGACCTTGAGGACATCTTCGGCCTCGGCGATCCCGACAAGGTAAACGATCTTTCGGGTCTTGAGGACCCCGAGGAGCTGCCCGAGGACATTACGGAATCGAAGCAGAACGCCATCCTTGAGGCGGAGGAAGCCCCCAAGGAGGAAAAGCCAAAGCCGAAGCCTTACCGCGAGCCGCCCATCTCCCTGCTTGCGGTTCCCGAAAAGCCCAAGGCGGAGAATATGACTGCGGAGATGCAGCAGAAGGCACAGCGCCTTGTGGACACTCTCTCCTCCTTCCGCGTTTACACCAAAATAACCAGCGTTTCCGTTGGTCCTACCGTAACCAGATACGAGCTGCAGCCGGAGGCAGGCACCAGCGTGCGCGCCATTGCCAACCGCGTTGACGATATTGCCCTCAGCCTTGCGGCAACGGGCGTGCGCATCGAGGCTCCCATTCCCGGCAAGGCGGCGGTGGGAATTGAAGTTCCCAACGAAACCGCCGCAACGGTATATCTGCGCGAGCTTATCCAGAGCAAGCAGTTCACCTGCGAGGAGAACAAAAAGCGAAAGCTTATGGCAGCCCTTGGCGTTGACGTTGCGGGCGTGCCCGTTTTCTGCGATATTTCCAAGATGCCCCATATGCTGGTTGCGGGTGCAACGGGTATGGGTAAGTCCGTTTGCATCAACAGCCTGCTTATAAGCCTTCTCTACCGCACCTCCCCCGAGGATCTGCGTCTTATTCTGGTGGACCCCAAGCGAGTTGAGCTTGGTACCTACAACGGTATTCCCCATCTGCTCGTTCCCGTAGTTACGGAGCCCCAGAAGGCGGCAGGTGCCCTCAGCTGGGCGGTAAACGAGATGGAGCGCCGCTTCGGTCTTATCGAGGAGGTTGGTGCCCGTAATATAGGCGACTACAACGGCACCGTAAACGGCGTTCCCGGATATGAGAAGCTTCCCTATATCGTTATTATCATCGACGAGCTTGCGGACCTTATGCTCGTTGCAAGAGACACGGTGGAAAACTCCATCAACCGCCTTGCCGCAAAGGCAAGAGCCGCGGGTATACACCTTGTTATCGGTACTCAGCGCCCCTCCGTTGACGTTATTACGGGTCTTATCAAGGCAAATATTCCCAGCCGTATCGCATTTACAGTTGCATCTCAGGTGGACAGCCGTACCATTATCGACGTGGGCGGGGCAGAGCGCCTGAACGGACGCGGAGATATGCTTTACGCCCCCGTTGGAATGATGAAGCCCATGCGCGTTCAGGGCTCCTTCGTATCCACCGAGGAGGTTGAGCGGGTTACCGCCTTCGTGCGCTCTCACGCAGGCGAAAACGAATACAGCGAGGAGATCATGGCGGATATCGAGAGAGAGGCACAGCGCTGCTCCGCATCCTCCAAGTCCTCTGCAAGTGACGATATGGACGGAGACGACGGCGGAGAGCTTGATCCCAAGTTCCGCCAGGCAGTGGAGCTTGCGGTGAACAACAACAAGGTTGCCACCTCCCTGCTTCAGCGCAATCTGAGCATCGGCTACGGCAGAGCCGCAAAGATAATCGACCAGATGGAGCGCCTCGGCTACGTCGGCCCTCCCGACGGAACCAAGCCGCGCGAGGTGCTTATTACCGTTCAGCAGTTCCGCGAGCTTGTTGTAAACGACAGGCTCGGCGTTAAGACCGACAGCGAATAAAATTACGGAGGTACCGTATGGAAGCTTATGCAGAGCTTATATGCCCCATAGGCACGGATAACGGAGAGGCCGTTACCGCAAATCTTAAAAGAATGCCCCATCTGCTCGTTGCGGGCGGGAAAAAGGGCGAAGCCCGCCGCTATCTTTACGGCATACTCCTTTCCCTGATTAAGGATAACTCCCCCGAGGTACTGCGCTTGCTCGTGACCCATATGCCCGAGCTATGCGCCGATATTCCCCATCTCCTTGCAGACCCCGCAAGGGACGGAGCGGGTGCCGTAAACGTATTCGGCTGGGTGACGGAGGAAGTGGATCGCCGCTACGCTCGGCTTACGGAGGCGGGAGTACGCAATATCGACGAATATAACCGCAGCTCCGAAGAAAAGCTTCCCTATATCGTTTGCGTTGCGGGCAAGCTTGAGGAGCTTCCCCCCTCCGCAAAGGAAAAAGCCGCCATAACAGCCGCAAAGGCAAGAGCGGCGGGTATTTATCTTGCGGTGGCATCGGAAAAGGCAGATGCAAAGACCGTGTGCGGTCTGATTAAGGCAAATATTCCCACCCGCATAGCCCTTAAGACCGCCACGAAAACCGAGAGCCGAGTCATTCTTGATGCTTACGGAGCGGAAACACTCGAAGAAAACGAGCTTATCTACAGTCCCATAGCGGCAAAGCCTGCCGTGCTGAAATTTGAGCCCGTGTCCGATGAGGCGGCAAGGGAGATCACGGAGAACGCAAAAAAGCTCCCCGCCCCCGAGCGCATAATTCCCAAGGGAAGAACCGACGAGAAAAAAATGCTTTACAGGGCGCTGGAGCTTGCCATTGAAACGGGCGGCGTTACCACCGCGCTTTTACAGCGCCGCTTCGGCATCAGCTACGCAAAGGCGGCAAGGCTGACCGAGGAGATGGAGGCCGCAGGCTACGTGGGAAAATACGAGGGCCCGAAGCCCCGTGCGGTATATATCACGAGAGAACAGCTTGAAGAGATCAAAAATTCCAACGGGAATTAACAAGGAGATAATATGATAGCTATTCTGACAGCCGAGGGCTATGAATGTGTGGAGGCTATATGCCCCTTTAATCTGCTGAGACGCGCGGGACTTGACGTCCGATTCGTGGGTCTCAAAGAAAAAAACGTCAGCGGCAGCTGCGGAGTTACCGTTGAATGCGCCATGACCGCCGCAGAGCTTATTGCAAGCGGCGAGAAAATAGATATGCTGGTGCTTCCCGGGGGGCTTCCCGGTGCAACGAATCTTGACGAAGCACCCGAGACCGACAAGCTCATCGAAATGACCGAAAAAAGCGGCGGTTTTTTTGCCGCCATTTGCGCCGCTCCCATGATATACGGCAAGAGAGGAATGCTGAAGGGCAAAAAGGCAACCGCATTCCCCGAGTTCAGGAAGTATCTTGATGGTGCTATCCTTGCAGACACCAACGTGGTGCGCGACGGACGCTTTATTACCGCCGCAGGCATGGGTGCCGCCTTTGACTTCGGACTTGAGCTTATCAGCGCTTTGAAGGACAGAGAAACGGCGGATAAAATTTCCTCTGCCGTTTGCGCAAAATAATATGCGAGGAATAAGAAATACTAATGCGGAAAAGAGAAATAACTCGGTTATTTTTCTGACGGGTGCCGTGTACCTGCTCACGCTGGGGCTTTCCTATCTGCTTCCGCCGGGAGGGCGTATATACAGCTACGGCCTTATTATGCAATTTGCCTCCCTTCTTTTGCCCGCGGTGCTCTACTGTGCCGCAAGAGGCGACAGGCTTACCAAAAAAATGCGCATGAACGGCTTCAGCCCCGCAAAGACAGTTTTTCTGCTGCTTTTCACCCTTGCCATATTCTGCGGCTCGGTGCTTATCTCCCTGCTGATGGGAAACGGCGCCGCCGCCTCTGACGCCGTAAGCAGTGAGCCCCGCGCAGTTGCTCTGATCTGTCTTGCCATTCTTCCCGCCCTTGCGGAGGAGCTGTTCTTCCGCGGCATCGTAATGACTGAGCTGGAGGAATACGGCTCATTTACCGCAGTGACCCTCTCCGCGTTGCTTTTTGCCATGTTCCATTTCAGTCTTAAGGGGCTGCCCGTATATCTCTTCAGCGGCATAATGCTTGCGCTGTGCGCTTACGTTACCCGCTCCGTGCTTGCATCCTGCACCGTACATCTGCTTTATAATCTCGCGGTCATTCTGGGAGCGGAGAAGATCAACGCCTTCTTCGCCATTACGGACAACGTGGCACTTGTCTGCGTTGTGCTTACGATGGTGCTTCTTATCTGCCTTATCCTTATATTTGGGGAATGTCAGCGCACCTATTCCGCGTATTCCGAGCAGAACGCACGCTCCCCTCAGGGAGCAAAGGGCGGCAAGGGAAGCTTTTTTATCGCCTTGTTCTCACCCGCCTCTGCTATTTGCATTATAATATTTATTACAGCACTTCTCATTTAACTCTGAGGTAGTATATGAAAAAAACCGATAGCGAAAAGAAGTCCGGCATTCTCCGGCAAAGCGCCCCTCCGGAGCGCACCTTCACAAGGGAAAAGCAACGGGCTCTTGCCCAGCGCCCGCCAAGAAGAAGAAAAAAGAAGAGAGTGAACAGCGGAGTGGTCTCCGCCCTTGTAAAAAGCGCGGTTTATCTGGTGTTCGTTCTCGTCGTTTCCGTTTTTGCGGGATTTTTCCTCATATCCGTTGGAAACGACGTATTTGCCTTCGTTAAGTCCGAGGAGCCCGTAACCATCACGGTTCCCGAGAACGCCACCGTGGAGGACATCGGAAACGTTCTCTACGAGGGCGGCATAATCAAATATCCCAAGATATTCAAGTTTTACGCAGAGCTGAAGCATGAAGACGAGGGCGAGTTTATTGCGGGAGAATACGAGGTATCTCCAAAGCTTAACTACGATCAGCTCCTTTCCGCCTTCAGATACCGCTTCGTGCGTGAGATAGTGCGCATTACCATCCCCGAGGGATATTGCGTTGAGGATATAATCGAGCTGTTCGTATCACAGGGTATCGGAGACAGAGAAGGCTTCATTCGGGCGATAAACGAGGTGGACTACAGCGAGTTCCGCTTCGTGCGGGAGCTGGAGGAGGGCGATCTTTCCGACCGCTACTACCGCCTTGAGGGTTATCTCTACCCCGACACCTACGATTTTTACACAGACGCCACCCCTGCTCAGATCGTTTACAAGCTGCTGAACAACTTTAACCGCAAGTTCAAGGACGTATACTACGACAGATGCGAGGAGATCGGCCTTACCGTAGACGAGGTGGTGACCATCGCCAGCTTCATTCAGGAGGAGGCTTATTATCTTGAGGAGTTTGAGAACGTTGCATCCGTGTTCCACAACCGTCTCAACAATCCCTCTGCATTCCCCCGTCTTGAAAGTGACGCTACAGCCGCCTACGCCATTCACGTGCTGACGGGCAAAAGACCCGAAAAGATCGTTCCCGACGATCTGCAGGTAGAATCCCCATATAACACCTATCTTAACGACGGTCTGCCTCCCGGAGCCATCTCAAGCCCCGGATACGATGCAATAGTTACCGCCATGTACCCCGCAAAGACCGATTATTATTATTTCTACACCAAGCAAGACAAGCGCACCGTATTTTCCAAAACACTTGCCGAGCATCAGGCCGCCATCCGCGCCGACTCGACAGAGCTGCCAAACTAAGGAGTTACTATGCTGATAGATCCCAAGAAAACAACAGTTGCTTACCGCTGTCCCATTTGCGGATGCGGAGTTATGGCGCCCGTGGGAGTTTTCTCCCTTACGGCGGACAGAATGAAGCTGAACTGCATCTGCAAAAAGACCGCGATGGACATCTCAAAGCTCAAGGACGATAAGATAAGAATAAGCACCCCATGCCTTGCCTGCGGCACGGAGCATTCCTTCACCGTAAGCACCCAGGTGTTCTTCTCAAGAGAGCTGTTCTCTATGCCCTGCTCCGTTTCAGGTCTTGATATCTGCTTCTTCGGCCATCAGGATAAGGTCCAGAAGGCTCTTGCAGAGCAGGAGAATATTCTGCGCGAGATGGTGGGCATGGATGAAGAGCCCGAGGCAGAGGTTGACGCCGAGCCCGACTCCTCCGTTGCCGATATTGCCAAAAACCTTAACGATGCGGATATTTACGATATTATCAAGTTCATCCTTATGGAGCTGGAGGAGGACGGCATGATCACCTGCGGCTGTGAGGACGGACACGGAGAATACGACGCCGTGTGCCTTGGGGATAAGGTGAAGGTGTTCTGCAAAAAATGCGGCCGCTTCAAGAATTACCCCATCGACTCCGTCCGCGAGGCGGAAAAGTTCCTGCAGATAGACGAGATACATCTGTAATAAAAACTGTAGATATAAGAATAGAAAAAAAGGTGTCGACAGCCGTCGGCACCTTTTTCTTAAATCAGTGAATTTGCTCAAGAATCACCCAAAACCAGATGGCCCTTGCGTCCTCAATATCCGCCTTGCCGTTTCCGTTGATATCGGCAAGTGCTTTATTTATGTCCACGCTCTTGTCCGTTGCGGCAATGGCGGTACGTACAACGTCCGCAAGGTCTACCGCGCCGTTTCCGTCCGCATCTCCCCGATCAAGACGGGCAACGGAGGCGATAGCCAAGCCATCGGGGGTATTTACGTAATCGCTCTTATCCGCTGAATATACGGCGTTACCACCGTCGAGGCAGCTTATTATTTTTGACTTTTTGGCACTATCCGTGCTTAAGGTAACGTTTGCGCCCTCAACGCCCGATACGTCGCCGCTTCGGTTCTCGCAATATCCAACGAGGTTGCCGCCGCCCGATGCCACCTGATACATTGCGCCCACGATCGCGCCCTTGTTTGCACCCTCTGCCGTTACGGTGCCGTTATTAACGCAGCGCAGTATTTCGTTTGCCCCCGCGCCGCCGTTGTTCATATACCCCGCGATGCCGCCGATATTCGCCTTTGCCTTGCCGTTATCACAAAGCACCGCGCCGTTGTTTACGCAGTCCCTCACCACGGTAACGAGCTTTGATGCGCCGCTGTAAAGATAACCCGCAACGCCGCCAACGCCCTTGGCGTCAGTTTTTCCTCTATAGGTTACGGTGCAGTTATTAACGCAATCCGCAACGATGGTGCCCGGGTCTGCAGTACCCACGATACCTCCCGCAACCGCGCCGCTGTAGGTGGAAACAACGCTTCCGTACACAGCAAGAGAACGGATAACGGCGTTCTTGGTTTTACCGAAAAGTCCCAGATCTCTTTCCGTGCCGCTTTCAATATTTATACCCTTTATGCTGTGGCCGCAGCCGTCAAACACTCCCGTGAAGTTCTTTGCGTAAGTGCCGATGGGGCTCTGATCGGAGATACCGCTCATATCTATATCGGCGGTAAGATAGTATTTACCCGCCCAGCCCGAGCTGTCCTTCATCAGCGCCGAAAGCTCCTCCGCTGTTGAAATGGCGGTGTACGCCTCGTCTATGGGAGTTAAGGTGAGGTAATCGAAATTACCGCAGCCTTTACCTTCGGCGCACTTGAGCTTTACGGTGGAAATGCCTTTATCAAGCTCAATTCTGCCGATCTCCATCTGCTTCAGCACCGTCCAGCCGCCCGTTGAGCCGCCCACAAATGCAACGGTCTGCTCCTTGCCGTTTACGAAAACGCGGATGCTGTCGCCCGTTTGGGAAGAGGAGCTATTTGCGTTATTTACGGAGAGAATATAGCTGCCCGCCTTTTTCACGTTTACGGTATATTCAAGCCACGGAGTATAATTATCCGTGGACTGGAGATAGGACATCATTGTGGTCGTTCCGCTCTTTTCAAAGCGGGCGTAGGCGTGCTTTACGGAATAGTCCTCCGCCTGTATCACCGTTCTGCCCTTTTCGCGCACGTTTTTGGCTTCCGTTTGAAGTCTCTTTGCCGCGGGAAGCTCACGGAGCATATTCATAAGGTACGTACCGTTCTCCAAAAGAAGCGAACGGCTGACTTTTCCGCTGCTTACCGCCTTATTAAGTTCTTCGGTGGAAAGCTTGGTAATAACCATGGAGGAACGCACGTTATTGCCCGCGATGATCTCGTTTACAAGGGTGGAATCGTTTGACCAGTCCGTGGTCACCACACCCTCAAAGCCCCATTCGCCGCGAAGTATTCCGCGGAGAAGCTCGGGGTTTTCTGCAGTTTCCTTGCCGTTCAGCTTGTTATAGGAGGTCATAACGAAGCTTACCCCCGCATCGACAGCCATTCTGAAGGGCACGAGATATATCTCGCGCAACGCACGCTCCGTCATATTGGAGGTCATGGACGAGCGCGCCCATTCCCTCTCGTTTGCAACGAAATGCTTTACGCAGGCGGCAACACC
>SVSB01000036.1 GCA_015064505.1 Oscillospiraceae bacterium | reverse complement strand
TACCTGGAGATGACCGAAGGCTACTGCACCAGAATGGCACTTGACGCAAACAACGAGGTTATCGGCTACGAGTTCGTTTCTCTCGGCAAGATGACCGACCTCATCAAGAAGGGCGTTGAGCCCAATGAGGCATACAAGCAGTCCATGGGTACCTACGGCCGCTTCGCTGATGCGGTTAAGTACATTGACCCCAGACACGAATAATTAAGGAGGAAGACGTAATGGCAAAGTTTGAAGGTTATGAAAGACGCGAGGCGAAAATTCTCGCTACTCTTAAAGAATACGGCATTTCCTCCATTGATGAATGTAAGGAAATTTGTGCCGCAAAGGGCATCGACCCCTACAAGATCGTTGAAGAGACTCAGCCTATCGCATTTGAGAACGCAAAGTGGGCTTACACCGTAGGTGCCGCTATTGCAATCAAGATGGGCTGCACCAAGGCTGCTGACGCCGCTGCCGCTATCGGTATCGGTCTTCAGAGCTTCTGCATCCCCGGCTCCGTTGCTGAGAACCGCAAGGTTGGTCTTGGCCACGGTAATCTCGGCAAGATGCTCCTCTCCGAGGAGACCGAGTGCTTCTGCTTCCTTGCAGGTCACGAGTCCTTCGCCGCTGCAGAGGGCGCTATCAAGATCGCTCTTAACGCTAACAAGGTCCGCTCCAAGGATCTCCGTGTAATCCTTAACGGTCTCGGCAAGGATGCCGCTTACATTATCTCCCGTATCAACGGCTTCACCTACGTTGAAACCAAGTTTGATCCTTACACCGAGGAGGTTTCCGTTGTAAGAGAGGTTGCATTCTCCGACGGTCCCCGCGCTAAGGTTAAGTGCTACGGCTCCGACAACGTTCCCGAGGGCGTTGCTATCATGAGAAAAGAGAACGTTGGCGTTTCCATCACCGGTAACTCCACCAACCCCACCCGCTTCCAGCACCCCGTTGCAGGCACTTACAAGAAGTGGTGCAACGAGAACGGCGTTAACTACTTCTCCGTTGCTTCCGGCGGCGGTACCGGCCGTACCCTCCATCCCGATAACATGGCAGCAGGCCCCGCTTCCTACGGTATGACCGATACCATGGGTCGTATGCACAGCGATGCGCAGTTCGCAGGTTCTTCCTCCGTTCCCGCACATGTTGAAATGATGGGTCTCATCGGCGCAGGTAACAACCCTATGGTTGGTATGACTGTTGCCGTTGCAGTTGCTATCGAAGAGGCAAGCAAGTAAGATACTGTCGCTTTTTGAAAAAAGCTCTGCAAAAACTTTAATAGATAACGGCATATCGGTTTATCCGATATGCCGTTATTATTTTACTAAAGAAGACGATGAACTCATCGATGCAAATTATCAATTCCAAAAGAACACTCGGGCGCGTCATATGGTTTTACCTATGATGTGCCCGAGTTTTCGTATCGTCTTATATATCGATCTCAAAAGTTCCGTCAAAAGCTCGATAAACCGTCTGCGCTTTGGATTCGATCGCTAAATTGGCTTCTATACCGTTTCCGGACCTTGCGCCGTCGTGCATAGCACGATACCCCGCCTCGGATATCGGCATAAAAATGATATCAGGTGCTACGTAGTTGTAAAAATCAACGCAATAACTGTCGCAAAGAGCGTGATGAGGCATTTGGAGAGCATCACATCTCAATCTATTGCCGTATCGGAAAGCGGTTATTTGCATAGAGGGTCTGTAGGCATCACCGGTAATCATTATGCGTTTGCTTTTGCCGCTAACGGTAAATAAAAGCGAACAAAGGTTAAAATTGCTACCGAATGAATTGAATATCGAGCAATCGTCCGGGACGTAAAGAAACTCTATCTCAACGTCGTCGATACCAATTTTTTCTCCCCGAGATGGTGAATATGCAATTGCACTCAAATTATCGCAGATGGTTTTCATCTCGTTATTGAATATTTCCAATGCGCCGATACGACCATTCGCATCCTTGAATTCCATAGGAAAATCAAATATGATCTTCTTGACTTCAATACGGGCACAAAGAGAATGCGATTCGCTGATCTTTTTTAGCGCACCGTAATGGTCCTCATGAGGATGTGTAATGATCCATAAGTCAACGATAGGTTTGATGGTATCGGATCTACTCTCCAAGAAAGAAACGATCCCATCAGCATCGCATTCATAGCCGCCATCAACGACGATCAGCTTTCCGCTTTCGGTTATGATGACGTCTCCCATACCCGCGGCAGGCCACCCTGCTTTGCCTCCAAATTCACCGTTGTAGAGAGAGCCCTGCGTCCTATACTGAATAAATTTAGCCATGAAGAATATCCTTCCTGTGTTTCAAGAATATCCACCGTTATTTAATATATTTTATAAAATTTTAAATTATAGCTACTCCCTTACGCCGATAGCTGAGCCGAGGGGGCGGTTTTCAAGCATTCTTGCGATTGCGGCGCAGCGAAGGAAGGTATCTCCCGGAAGAGACGAAACGTCGGTTCCGTCCATAAAGGGGAATATCCAATTGAGAACCTCTTCCCTGCTTTCCGTTACCTTCAGCAGACTGAATTTTTCGGAAAAGACTCGGATCCTTGAATCGGCGGGAAGATCCTCCCTTAGCCATGGATGAAGCAGCCAGGAATCGCAGAAGAAAACGCAACGCTCGATTCCAAATTTTTCTTTAAAGAATACCCTTGCGGCGGCGTACGATTCTTCGCACAGGGAGTTATCAAGAGGCTCGTATCGCGGTATGTGAGTTGAAAGACAAGTATCGCCACGGCGGAGACCGTATTCGGGCAGATCGTACTCACTCTCTATAAGCTCAAACTGCAGTCTTCCCAAGCGATACAGCTTGCCCATAAGCGGAAGTCTGAGCCAATCGCGGTAAATATCCTGAGGAATGCCGTAAACGCCGCACTTCTGCTCGCACACTCTGCACACGATAGTAATATCAAAGAAAGTAGAATAGAATATTTCCTCAGAGATATTGCGCCTTTTAAAAACAGCAAAGGCTTCTTCCGCAAATACAACGTATAAGTAAAGATTGAGATATTCAACCTGAAGATTTTCCCGCTCTGCAAATGCGGCAATCTCTTCAGCAAACGCATCATCACTCTTATCAAATGCTTCGCGGGCAGCCCTGACTTCGTTAGCAAAAACGGAATCGCCGGCACGCTTATGAATATCAAAAAACGTCTTGCGCCCTTCGGAGGCAAGATTGATCTTGTAAAAAAACAGTAAGAAGTCCATAACATTCTCGCAATCAACTGTTATTCTATTTTTTGGGTATATAGATTGTGAACGCGTTCTCGATCTCCTTCATATCTCCCTTAAGTGTCGGTGCGCCAACCTTTGCAAGGTTAAAGGCGCGATGTGTGTAACTTCCCCACCAGGCTTCGGTAACAAAAACCATGCTCTCGGTAGTTATTGGCGGGCGGGAGGCTTGTACGCCCGCGGAACTCCACGCTTCGGGACGATAACGCCAACCGTCCGCAAGAACGATTACGCTGCCCACGGGCAGCTCCTCTTTGGTAAACATCGGAGATGCGTAGAACTGTTTACTGTTGGATGCCGTTTTGATAATCTTATGATGATTTGCAGAGCTTGTTGCGTTCCAATATCCGAGTGGTGTCCACTTAATATCGAGGATTTCATAATCATCCGGGTTAAAAGTGGGTGCGTTAACGTATGTGGAAGCGGTTACGGCATCGGGATTTGCTATTGCATTCATCGCAGCTTCAACAGCAAGCTTCTGCTTATCGCCCTCTACACCGGGCGGCGCAAAACGAACGTTTTCAACGGAAAGGCCCGTAAGCCTGGATGTAAAAGTAAGCCCTGCTATATAACGACCGAGATCGTATGAAAGATGATATCCGTCACGGGTGATGCGGTCACCTACAAAGGAAGTGCGCGCGTTTTGAATTGCAGTACCGTTAGGTACTATAAGCTTGATGTTTTCATTAGTCTTGATCTTGTTTCCTACTGCTTTAACGATTGCGTTATACATCG
This sequence comes from Oscillospiraceae bacterium, assembly GCA_015064505.1. Classification (GTDB taxonomy): domain Bacteria; phylum Bacillota; class Clostridia; order Oscillospirales; family CAG-272; genus RUG12395. The sequence continues at coordinate 24,486 of SVSB01000036.1, read as the reverse complement.
TCATCTGATCATTGCCGTAGTTTGTAAAATCTTTATGAGTTGAATTCTGCTGATATGCCCACGTCATATTCCAAACAAGCTTTGCGTTTGGAGCGAGATCTTGAACGTACTTGATAAGATAAGTAAGTGTGGAATAAGTGCTTTCAATCCCGCTTGAACCGCTTGCCTGCTGCATAGAAATGAAATCCCACTCCTGCGATCTTATTGCATCGCTCATTTTATAATTCTTTACAGTAGACCAAGCACCGCTTGTGTTAGTGCGGTATTCATATGCCGCCTTATCTTCGCGCGCATTTGTTGCGTGAGTATTTAGAGAGCATCCGCCTATGTAAAGATTTCCGAGAGATATATTTTCAATACCAAGATCCTTTGCAATATCGTAAACGTACTGCATAGTATCGTCGGAAAAGCTGTTTCCTATTGTAAGAATTCTAAGCACGCCGTCTGCCTTCCAATCTTCTGTCGGTGTAATTTCCGCATTTTCCGTTGTTGTCGCCGCTTCGGTTACGGGATCGCTGTCAGACTCAACTGCAGGCTCTGTAACGGGCGCATCAGAGTGCGTGGGATCAGTATTGAGATCAACCGGAGGAGCGTTATATGAACCGCAAGAAAAGAAAGTTACGGACAGAAAAGCCATAATAAAGATAAAAATATATGATTTTCTCATTATCACAGTACCCCTACTTCAATTCTGTACATACAGTATAACATGCGCGTACGACGAAGTCAATCCTGCTAAACCACCGCATCCTGAATAAAATTTATTAAATATATTGATTATTTCGGCAACACGTGGTATACTGATATGGTAGCTAAAAGGCACACTGTGCCAGACCAGGATAAAACACTAACGGTCGTCTACCGAAAGGTTGGCGACCGTTATTTATTTTGAATTCTCGGAGGAATTATGAAGTACGACGTTATTATTATCGGAGCAGGCCCCGGAGGAATATTTGCCGCATATGAGCTCACAAGCCTTGATCCATCGCTTAAAATAGCCGTATTTGAATCAGGACATCCGTTAAACAAAAGAAAATGCCCCATAGACGGCGATAAGATCAAATCCTGCATACATTGCAAAAGCTGTTCTATAATGAGCGGCTTTGGCGGTGCGGGAGCCTTTTCCGACGGTAAATACAATATTACGAACGATTTTGGCGGCACGCTTTACGAGTACATCGGCAAAAAGGAAGCCACGGCCCTTATGCAGTACGTGGACGCCATCAACATGAAGTTCGGCGGCGAAGGAACAAAGCTTTACTCAACAAGCGGCACCAAATTCCGCAAGATCTGTATGCAAAACGGGCTTCACCTTCTTGACGCATCAGTCCGCCACCTTGGCACCGACATAAACTACGTGGTACTCGAGAATATCTACGCGCATCTCAAAAACAAGGTCGATTTCTTCTTTAATTGCCCCGTTGAGAGAATTGAACAGGCCGAGAGCGGTTACGTTATTCATACTGCAAATGACAGCTACGGCTGTGATAAATGTATCGTTTCCGTCGGCAGAAGCGGCAGTAAATGGATGGAGGAAACCTGCAAGACCCTTGGCATTCCGACACACTCCAACCGAGTTGATATTGGTGTTCGCGTTGAGCTTCCCGCAGAGATTTTCTCCCATCTTACGGACGAGCTCTACGAGAGCAAGATCGTATACAGAACACAAAAGTATGCCGACAAGGTGCGCACCTTCTGTATGAATCCCAAGGGCGCAGTGGTAAGCGAAAATACAAACGGCATCGTAACCGTAAACGGACACAGCTACGAGGATCCCGCAAAGCAGACGAAGAACACGAACTTTGCACTGCTTGTTGCAAAGCACTTCTCCGAGCCCTTCCGCGACTCCAACGGCTACGGCGAATCCATCGCCCGCCTCAGTAATATGCTTGGCGGCGGAGTTATGGTTCAGCGCTTCGGAGATCTTATTCAGGGACACAGAAGCACGCCCCAAAGAATTGCAGAGTCTTTTACGACGCCCACTCTTAATGCAACACCCGGAGACCTTAGCCTCGTTCTCCCCAAGAGAATACTTGACGGCATCATTGAAATGATCTACGCGCTGGATAAGATCGCTCCCGGTACCGCAAACGAGGACACACTCCTTTACGGCGTGGAAGTTAAGTTCTACAATATGGAGGTCGAAGTGAACGACCGCCTTGAGAGCTGCATGAAGGGTCTTTACATTATAGGAGACGGAAGCGGAATCACCCATTCCCTTTCCCACGCATCCGCAAGCGGCGTTTTCGTTGCAAGGGATATTACAAAGCATTAAACCCCTATTTCGTCCAAAACCTTGCGCGTAGTGAGATCCTTTTCGGAGTATTTCATTTCGTCAAACGAGAATGGCAGCTCGAAATTATAATCAAGCTTTATAAGATTATAATTAAGTCTTATTCTTTCGGCACATGCCTTTACAGATGCTCTTACGGACGGCTTTGCTATTTTATCCGCATCATCTATCATCTCGTCAAGAGAAGCGAACTGTGATACCAGTGCCGCGGCTGTCTTTGGTCCAACCTTATCGCATCCGCGGATATTATCGGAGCTATCCCCCGTAAGAGCCTTATATTCGGCGTATCTTTCGGGCGGCACCCCAAGCTTATTTATGACGTATTCCCTATCACATATAACGGAATTATCTCCGCGATAACGCAGTATCTTCACTCTGTCGTTTATAAGCTGAAACAGATCGCTATCCCCCGACGATATCACCAGCTCCCCGTCATCGGGGCATATATAAGAATAACCCGCAAGCCAATCGTCAGCTTCGCACACTTCGGTTTCCTTATGTACGATACCCATTAAGTCAAGAGCGGCGTATATGTCCATTAGTTGTGAAAACGGAGTGTCCTCCTCAGGAATATTTGCGTAATCGGGTCTGTTTGCCTTATATTCGGGAGAAAGGTCGGTTCTGTCATTATGATGCTCTCCGTCGAAAAATACGGCAACGTGGGAGGGATGCACCATTCTAATCATCCTTAAGAGTCCGCCCACAAAACCAAGAGTGCCCTGTATTGGCCTTCCCTTCTTCCCTATTATCACGGAAGGCATACCGTAAAACATCTGAAACAGCAAATTACTTCCGTCCACGAGCAATATCTTTTTCATATCTTCACCTCCGTTTAATTATATCAAAATTTTGGTGGCTTTTCAAGCCTGAGAGGTTATATGTTCACCGATACTTTTAACGCCATAAAAAAATACGATACCATTATCATCCATCGACACGAAAGACCTGACGGTGACGCCCTTGGCAGTCAGATGGGACTTAAGCATCTTATAAACGATAACTTCCCCGAAAAGACGGTTTTCGCCGTTGGTGACAGCCCTAAAAACTTTGCATTTATGTGTGCAGAAGGCTTTGACGATATTCCCGACGATGCTTTTAAAGGAGCCCTTTCCGTTATTCTTGATTGCGGCTCACCAAACCTTGTTAGCGACAAGCGATACGCGCTTGCCGACTACCGCGTAAGGGTTGACCATCATATTTTTGGGGATAAATTTTGCGATACGGAATTTATAGACACAAGCTACGAAAGCTGCTGCGGAATTATATGTGATCTTGCAGTTAAATGCGGTCTGAGGATATCGGCTGAAGCCGCAACTGCCCTTTATACGGGAATGGTTACCGACTCCGGCAGATTCCGCTATGATTGTACCTCCCCAAGAACGATGCGACTTGCCGCCCGCCTCCTTGAAGAGAACGTTGATTTCACCTCCGTTTTCCGTGAGCTGTATTCTGACACCTACGAAAACAAAAAGCTTAAGGCTCAATTTATGCTGAAGGTCAAGTTCACCGAAAAAAACGTTGCATTCATTTATACAGATAAAGCAGAGCTTGATGCTCTTGGTCTTGATATCTTTACGGTATCAAGAGGCATGGTAAACACAATGGCTGATATCAAGGGCGTTGACATCTGGGTGAATTTTACAGAATGTGATGACGGAGTTATCAGCGAGCTCCGCTCTTCCGTTTACAACATAAATCCCATTGCCGTAAAATACGGCGGAGGTGGACACGCCAAGGCAAGCGGCGCAACACTGAAAAGCAAGGCAGAAGCAATGATGATGCTTGAGGATCTCAATAATCTGATTGGAGAAAGATCATGAATTACGAAGTGAAAAAGGCAATACTTGATAAGATCAAGGAATATGACCGCATCTTCCTTTTCCGACATATAAGAAACGACGGCGACTGCGTTGGTGCTACAAAGGGACTTAAGGAGATAATTAAGGCAACCTGGCCCGATAAGGAAGTATACATTATCGACACGGAGCTTGCAAAGAATCTTGAATTTATGGGTCCCGAGGACGAGCCCGTTGAAGAAAGCGCCTACGAAGGCGCCCTTGGTATAGTCCTTGACACCGCATCCGAAGCAAGGATCTCGAACCCCAACTACAAGCTTTGCAAGGAGCTTATTAAGATCGACCACCATATTCCGCTGGAAAATTACGGTGATCTTGCGTGGGTTGAGGAGGAGCGATCCTCCTGTTGTGAGATGGTGGTTGATTTCTACCAAACGTTTTCTGATGAGCTGATTCTTAATAAGGACGCCGCGGCGCACCTATATACCGGTATGGTGACCGACAGCGGCAGATTCAAATACGACGGAGTTACGGGCGAAACCCTTCGCTGTGCCGCAACGCTCCTTGACGTTGGCGTTAAGACGGACATTCTGTTTGCAAGGCTGTATCTTGAAGCTTTTGAGTACCTTAAGTTCAAGGCTCATATATACAACAGAATGGAGGTCACCGAAAACGGCGTTGCATATATTTACATTGACCGCGCAATGCAGGAGGAATTTAACCTAACTCTTGAGCAGGCAAGCGCCTGCATCGGAAATCTTGATTCCATACGCGGATGCATCTGTTGGATCGCGTTTATTGAGACGGGCGACGAGAAAAACACCATCAGAGTAAGACTTCGCTCCCGCTTCGTGCACATCAATCACATTGCCGAAAACCATAACGGCGGCGGCCACGCCTGCGCAAGCGGCGCAACCGTATACAGCCGCGAGGAGGTAGACGCGCTGCTTTCCGAAGCGGACGCCACCGTTGCCGAATACAAGGCCACCCACGAGGAATGGCTATGAGGATACTTGTTACCAACGACGACGGAATGCACGCCCCCCAGCTTATTCCGCTTATAGAGTGCTGCAAGAAGTACGGCGAAGTGTTCTGCGTGGTTCCCAAAAACGAACAGAGCGGAAAAAGCCACGGCATCGAGCTGCACAGCGCCTTTGAAGCAAAGCGTTTTGATCTCTGCCCCGACGTAACCGCCTGGTACGTTGATTCCACGCCCGCAGATTGCGTTCGGTTTGCAATTCTCGGTCTTCACGAGAAATTCGATCTTGTAATATCGGGAATAAACAAAGGGCTGAATATCGGCACTGATATGATCTATTCGGGTACCGTTGGCGCAGCTTGTGAAGCAAACGCCCTTGGTGTTAACGCAATGGCGATTTCGGTATCCCCCGATGATTACCCAAACGCCACTGCGCACCTTGATAAAGCGTTCACCTTTATTTTCGAAAACGTGCTTTTTGATAAGAACCCAATTTACAACGTTAACCTCCCCGCTTCACCCAAAGGCATACTTATAACCCGGCAAGGCGGACCCTATTATTCCGACGATTTTCCCCATATCGGCAACAATATGTACAGGCCAACGGGTACATGCGTTTACCAAAGCTCGGATGATATATCCCTTGATACCGACGCGGTGTTCAGCGGGTATATTTCCATCACACCAATCACCTTTGACAGAACCAATTACAGAGTCTACGACACGTTAAAGAGCCTTAATAAGTGAAAAAAGCCGTCTATCGCACGCGATAGACGGCTTTTTTATTAAAGATTAACCTTCAACAACGATCTCGCAACCGGAACCGAACTGAACGGTGCCCTTATAGTTGGTAAGAGTACCCTTAACGGTGATCATAGCGCCAACAGCAAGCTTATCAGCGCCCTCGCCCTTGAGACGGTAGCACTGAATATTCTTGTCGGCAACCTTGATGGTTACGGTAACGTTCTTGTACTGCTCGCTATAGGGAGTGTCGATAGAAACGACCTCGCCCTTAAGCTCAACGGAGTAAGACATGGAAGCGCCTTCAGCAAGCTCGAAAGCCGCCTTTACGATATCCTCGGGAAGTAAGGAGATCTTAGCAACGATCTCACAGCCTGCGCCGAACTGAACGGCACCCTTGTAGTTGGTGATGTTACCCTTAACGATGATCTGATCGCCAACCGCAAGAGTAGCGGCAGCGTCACCCTTAAGACGGTAGCACTGGATCGCCTTATCGTTAACTGCGATCGTAACGGTGATGTTGCCGTACTGCTCGCTATAGGGAGTATCGATAGAAGCAACGGTACCGGTGAGCTCACAGGTGTAAGGAAGAGAAGCGCCCTCGGCAAGCTCGAAAGCTGCCTTAACGATCTCAGCAGGATCCTCGGGAGCTACGGGGGCGGGTGCCTCATTCTTGATAACGTTATCAAGAGTACAGCCTGCATCAAACTCGATGGTGCCCTTGTAGTTCTTGATGGTACCGGTTACGGTGATGGTATCGCCGATAGCAAGCTTATCAGCGCCCTCGCCTGCAAGGCGGTAGCACATCATGGGATGAGCCTCGTCGCCATCGCAGATGATGGTAACGGTGATGTTCTTATACTGATCGCTCCAGGGAGTATCGATCTTATTGATAACGCCGGTAAGGGTGGTGGGCTCGGTCATGGAAAGACCGTCCTCAAGCTTATAAGCAGCCTCAAGAATAGCGGACTGATCCTTCTTCTCGTAGCCAACGGAAAGAAGCTGGCAACCTGCATCAAACTCGATGGTGCCGTTATAGTTCTTGATCTTGCCCTCGACGGTGATCATATCACCAACTGCAAGCTTATCAGCGCCCTCGCCTGCAAGGCGGTAGCACATCATAGGCTTATCGGCAAGCTCACCAACCTGAATGGTTACGGTGATGTTCTTATACTGATCGCTCCAGGGAGTGTCGATCTTTACGATCTTACCGTAAAGTCTGTACTCACCGTCCATGGTAATACCTGCCTCAAGCTTATAAGCAGCCTCAACGATCTGCTCGTAGCTCATACCCTCATCGATGATGATAGCGGCGGGAGTGCGGCGGGTAAAGGAAACGGAAACTGTCTTGCCGTTCTCGTCCTTAACGGTTGCGGTAAGAGTGTAAGTAACCTCCTCGGGGTTCTTCTCGTTAATGTCAACGGTGTACATATTATCTGCACCCTTAACGAGCTTAACGTTCTCCTCGGAAGCATCGGTTGCCCAATCAACGGAGAAGGTCTTGTCGCCAACGAGGATCTGACCGATAACCTTATAATCGGCAATGTAAACCTCGGAAGCGTTCTTATAGGTGTTGTAGATATAGTCCTTAGCAGACTCCAGGGGATCTACCGTTTCGGTAGGAGTGCCGCATGCGGCAAAAACGGAGATGCAAAGAGCAAGCAAAAGAACAATGGAAATTGATCTTTTCATTTTATTCTCCTTAAAAATTATTTTATGATAATGTTATCGATTGTAAATACCTTGATCTGATATGCGCCGTCAAAATAATCAACGATTCCCTTTACGTCGATCGTCTTTCCTGCAAATGCATCCTCGGTAATAAGATTACCGCTTGCATCACGTAAAACGGCTGTGCGCACGAAGATCTCGGTTTCTCCTGCCTGACACGTAAGTGTCATTGCGCCGTTTGAAGAGCTACCCTCGTTTTGAGTGGTATAAACGCTTTTGACCTTAAGCCCCTTCATTTCAACGGAGGTGCTCATAACGAGAGCGGCGTAATCAAAGGTTACGTCCTTCTCTTCTCCGCTTTCGTAATCCTTTACGGAAACGGTGAGCTTGCCGTTTTTGAAGGTATCGGGATCCGTCAGCACGAAGGCTCCGCTGTGACCTGAGCTGATAAGCTGAATATTCTCAGGGTCATCGGGCTTCATTGCCCGATATTTGAGGCCCGAGATCTGCCACGTCTCGCCCGTTTCATAATACTGAACCTTGCCGACTATGCGGATCTTGTTGCCGATATCAAGTATCTTGAGACCGTCACCGCCAACTCCGCTGTTTCCGTAATAAACGGAAATGCCGTAGTATATTCCCGTCTCCTCATCGTACTGCTCAACGTAAACGGTATCGCTTGCGTTGGCGGCAACGATGCATTCAAATGCAACGAGAATATCCTTATAGGATTCAATATTCGTACGAAGCTCTCGGAGCGTAAGCTCAACGGCGGCTCCGTCGTAAAAATCGGGATCCTTAACGCCTGAATATACGTTAAGCTTCTGTCTGCGCGCCTGATCTATAGCAGAGGTACAAATACTTCCGTAGATATTGTTATTGGAATTGGATGCAATGGCAAGACCGTTCTGAAGGATCTCAACGTTAAGGTTTCTGTAATCCTCCATATCTGCGGTCTTATACCAGACCCATACCAGATATCTGTTACCTGTGGAGTCAGCGTTCCAGGTGGCAGTATCGGATTCAATAATGATCGAGACCGCATCCTTCAGCTTCTCCTTGGTAAAAGCGGAAGCCGCCTTGCCGTATTGCTCTATCTTTCCCGTGGACTCGGGGGTATTGATGCCGATGAACCTTGCCTTGAGAACACCCTCGGGCATCACAGAAACGGGCACGTTAAAATGCACTGTGTCTCCATCGACAAAGTTCTTTACGGTAACCTCCTGCTTCAAAGTAAAGGAGCCGATATTAAGCTTCAACTCGGAAGCAAAATCCACAACGGGAATATCGATCTCGTCGGTAACCTCGGAGGTATTTCCCCCTCCGCAGGAAACGAAAGCGAAAACCAAAAGCAACGACAGAAGCGAAGTTAAGTGCTTAAAAAGCGTTTTCATAGATCGGATCAGTTACCTTCTCTGCAGGTGGTGATAGCTTCCTTGAACGCCTTATCGAGGATAGCGTCAACGTCGGTGCCGGGATCAACGAGACAGGTCTGCATAAGAAGACCAACTGCGCTGCGGGCATCGGAGGAGCCCATAAATGCGGGAGAAGTGTAGTAAGCGCTCTCCTGGTCAAGACATACCTTAGCGGAAAGTGCGGAGATGTAATCGCCGCCGTCAGCCTTGGAGATAAAATCAGCGTAAACCGCGTTGTCCTTAACGCTCTTAAGAACGGGAACGTAACCGGATGCCATGGAGAACTCAGCCTGGAACTCAACGTTGGTGGTGAGGAACTTCATAAAGAGCCAAGCCGCAACGGTCTCCTGAGGATTCTCGCTCTGGAAGAGGCAGATGCTGGGTCCCTGAGAGATAACCTTCTTGTTATCTGCGCTTACCTGAGGAATGGTAGCTATGCCCACGTCGAAGGGATACTTGCCGTCAGCACCCTTGGTAGGACGCTGGTGAGTAGCACCTGCGGAGGAACCGATGGACATATAGCTTCTGGTGCCGTCAGCAGTCTTGAAGAGCTCGGAGGTATAAGAACCGAGGATCTCCTGAGTAGTGATGTAACCGAGCTTGTACCACTCACGGAACCTCTTAACGAATGCGCGATTCTCCTCGTTATCAAAGAGGAAGTGCTCGCCGGTTGCGCTGGTGTAAGCGGAACCCTGCTGCTCGCACATGGTGATGAACCAGTTGGACTCGGAGTCGTAGCCGAGAGGAATGGAGTTGGGATCGATTTCCTTTATCTTCTTGCAAAGAGCCTCAAGCTCGTCCCAGGTGTTGGGAACGGAGAGGTTGTTTGCCTCAAAGAAGGTCTTGTTGTAGTAAAGAACCTCGGTGGACTTGGAAAGAGGGAGAGTGTACATAAGTCCGTCGCCGAACTGTTTACCCTCGTTGTAGTAGCCTTCGATGAAGTCAGCCTTCTGAGCATCGGTAAGGCCGAGGATCTCGGTGGTGCCGTCTGCACGGGTTACCTCTACAGTGCTGTCAATAAGAGCATCGAGAGTGATTACGCGGCCGGAGATGTTGTAAAGAGCAACGTGGTCCGGATAGCAGTAAGCAATATCGGGCTGATTGCCAACGGTAAGCTCTACTGCAATGTTGTCGCGTACGTCATCATAGTTACCGACCTGCTCGTGAACTACGGTGATGTTAGGATAGAGCTTGTTGAACTCTTTGATGTAGAGATCAAGCACGTCTCTGAGGTTCGAACCCATGGTGTGGTCGAAGTAAATGGTAACGGCGCTTCCGTCATAACCGCCCTCGGGAACAACAAAGTTCACCTTAGCAGTCTGACCGCAGCCCGTCATCGCCACCATGCCGAGAAGCATGGTAAGGGTAAGGAGTATTGCTGCAATTCTCTTTTTCATTGTCTTTTCCTTCCTGAAAAATTTTTCTTTTTATGTTAATGACCGATCGGTCTATTAACCCTTGATACCGCTGCGGCTTACGCCGGACATAATGTATTTACGCAAGAAGATAAATACGAGGAACAGCGGAGCGGATACGATGGCAACGGCTGCCATCTGCACGGGGAAGTTTACGTCTCCCGTTGCGTCGGTAAACGCATTGCGGAGACCGTTTGTGATCATCCTGTGCGCATCGTCGTTTGCAACCAGGTTCGGCCAAACGTACGAGTTCCAGGCACCCATCATCTTAAGAATGGTGATGGATATGAGCGTTGGGAGGGACATGGGGATCATGACCTTCCAGAGATACTTAAGATCGCTTGTGCCGTCAACCTTAGCGGCAAGATAAAGCTCGTTCGGTATCTGCATAAAATTCTGACGGAGAAGATAAATGTAGAACACGCTGACAAGGAACGGGAAAATAAGTACCTTAAAGGTATGCATCCAACCAAAGGTATTGATAGTAGCGTAATTCGTGATGGTGAAAAGCTCACCGGGGATCATCATCGTTGCAAGAAGAGCTCCGAACATTGCATCCTTGCCCTTGAATTCAAGACGGGCAAAAGCAAAGGCGGAAAGCACGGTGATAACCAGAGAAAGAAGAGTTGAAACTATTCCTACGTACGCGGTATTCAAAAACAGTCTGCCAAGGCTTGCGGTGGTAAACGCATCCGCATAGTTACTGAGCATTATTTGCTTGGGCCAGAAGGTAGGAATGGAGAGGCGGTACTCTGCAAGTGTCTTAAGGGATGATATCACCATCCAATAGAACGGGAATATAACTATGACCGCCATAAGAATCAGAAATGCGTATACAAGGATCTTGAACAGAACCAGAAAAATGACCTGCTTTACGGAAACACTCTGAATATTGCGCTCATTCATTATTGTTCTTTTAGTACTCGTCATGCTGCACCTCTCAATAATGGACTCGCTTTTTGCTTACCTGCAGGTTTATCATCGTTACCACGAAGATAATAGCAAACAGAATAAGCGCAGCAGCGCTTGCCTGACCGTAATTCATCTTGGGAAGGGCATCGTAAATGTAACCTACGATGGTGTTCAGTCTTCGGGGGGCTCCCGCAGGTCCCATATCCTCGCCGAATATACCGACGATGCTGGAATACTCCTTAAAGCCGCCGATAAAGCCGGTAATTATAACGTACGCAAGCATGGGAGAAAGAAGCGGAACCGTGATCCTTGTGAACACGCGGGCTCTTGGAGTGCCGTCAACCTTTGCAGCATCGTAATACTGCTTGTTAACGCTCTGCAGACCGCCGAGAAGAACGAGGATCTTGAAAGGAAGCGCATTCCATACTATATACACGACCATAACCGTGATATTTGCCCAATAGCTTGAGCCTGCGTTTATCCAGTTTATGGGCTCGCCGCCGAAAAACTCAATGCAGTTGTTGATAATGCCCGCGGTTATGATTATATCGTGACCATCCGTGCCCATGTTACCGACTATATTGAACATCGCGGCAAATACCATACCGATCGCGATGGAGTTGGTAACGTAGGGTAAAAAGAATATGGTCTGAAGAGTCTTCTGAAGGGGCCTGATAGAATTAAGCGCAACGGCAATAAGAAGAGCAAGAAAAGTTGAGATCGGAACCGTGAGTACGCAAAGGAGCATCGTGTTATAAAGGCTTGTCTTAAAGGAGGTAAAGCTGATTACCTTGGCAAAGTTTCCGATGCCGAATTTGAAGGTAGCTCCGCCAACGATCGCAAGACCGTTATAGCCCTCCATAAATGCCATTCTTACCGTATTGATAATTGGCCAAACGGTGAATACGAGCAGTAAAACGATGGCGGGAAGCAGATAAAGCCAAGCCTTCCACTGTTGTTTACTGTCTACCATATTACTTCACCTCGTAAAGAATTCTTTCCTCGGTCTCTTTGTCGAAGAGGAAGAACTTGTGGGGCTTAACACGGTAGCGAACAACTGCGGAACCAAGATCCACCTTGTTATCAGCATCGATGATGGAGCGGATAAGAGGATTGAGAGAAGCGGAGTGCCTGGAAACGACGCTTACGTCTCTTCCCATTACCTCAACGTTGGAAAGCTCACAGCAAAGAGGTCCGTTTTCATCAAGCTCGAAGCCCTCGGGGCGGATACCGATGATGACCTCCCTGTCGTCAACGCCGCTGACGTTAAGAACCGCATCGTCACCGATATATACGACGCCGTTCTCTACACGGCCGGAAAGCACGTTAATGGGGGGAGTGCCGAGGAACTTTGCAACGAAGAGATTTATGGGATCGTCGTAAACGTCCTGAGGCTTACCCACCTGCTGAACAACGCCAAGCTTCATAACAACGATCATATCGGAGATGCTCATTGCCTCTTCCTGGTCGTGCGTTACGAAAACGGTGGTAATTCCGGTCTCCTTCTGAATACGGCGTATCTCCTCACGGGTCTGAAGGCGGAGACGTGCATCAAGGTTACTTAAGGGCTCGTCCAGAAGAAGAACGCGGGGCATCTTTACAAGTGCGCGTGCAATTGCAACTCTCTGCTGCTGACCGCCGGAAAGCTCGCTTGGCTTACGGTCCATAAGCTCGTCGATCTGAACGAGTTTTGCGGCCTGATGAGCGCGCTCCAGCATCTGATCCTTCGTCATCTTGTCAGCACCCTTAAGATTCTGCAGGGGGAACAGAATGTTCTGCAGAACGGTCATATGGGGATAAAGCGCATAATTCTGGAAAACAAGACCGATACCGCGGTTTTCGGTGGAAAGCTCGGTAACGTCGTCGTCACCGAAAAATATCTTTCCGCCGGTGGGCTTCTGAAGACCGCTGATCATGTAAAGAGTCGTACTCTTTCCGCAACCGGAAGGACCGAGAAGTCCGATAAGCTTGCCGTCGGGTATCTCCAGAGTGAAGTCATTGACAGCAACAACGTCCGTACCGTTTTTCTTATCGCGGCTTGGAAACACCTTTGTAAGATTTTGCAGTACTACTTTCATTTTTACCCTTTCCTTTATGTAATAAAATTAATAAGCTTGCTCGGCAACACGCGCTGCGTGAAGCCGTTTTTTATATTCCAAAAGCTCCTCAGAGCTTCCGAATAGCTTTTGAGTGGTCAGATCAACAGCCACGGTGCCCGCTATAAGATCGTGAATAAGAGAATTAGTATGAGTTACGGACATTATCACAAGCTGAGCAACGGCGAATGCAAGAAGCAACACGGTGCCGAAAACACCGATACCGCCGAACAGCAGCATAATAACGAGGTAAACAGGAATCATAGTCTCTACGGTAAATTTTCCAAGCACCGTACGCACCGCAAGCTGAAGATTGGTTATTCGCACCAGATCTACACGGCAAAGTGCAATGGATAACACCTTTTTTCCTACCGTTTGACCGTTCTTAAGAAGAACGGGCACAAGAAGCTCGAGGACGAGATAAGAGCAAAGCAGAGAAAGGGTAACTATAAGCACGGAAAGATTTACGACCATGTTGTAATTGTAATTTGCCTCCTCATCGGCGGAAAGAGCAGACGAGGCCTCCATATACAGCTGTTTCTTTTCTTCAGAAAGAGCATTATATTCGTCCTCAGTAATGCCAAGGGATATACCGTAGCGCTCCTCGTATTCCGCATAAGCCGCGTTAAGCTTATCGCTGTAGCTATCGTATCCGAAAGCGGCAGAAAAAACGAAGGCGATACCTGTTGCAAGGACACAAAGCAGAATAGCATCAAGCAACCAGGCGGCGAATCGCTTCCATACGCCGGGTTTGTGCAAGCTTATATCCACAGGTATCACCTCCAAAAACGAACATAATTACAGACGATACAAGTATATCATAAATAATTACAAAAATCCATATGTTTTTGAAATTTATGTGATAAAATTCCCTATTTACAGACAATAATTACTATGATCAACGACGATTAAAATGCGCAAGCAAGGCGCCGTAAACACGGTCTTCAACACAAAGAGAGCCTCTGCCGACGCCCAGCTCGATATCGGGCTTGTTATCGCCGTGGAAATCACTGCCGCCCGAAAACAGCAGACCGTTTTCCTCAGCAAGGCGACAGGCAAGGGCAGTCTCCGCCTCAGAAAATAATGGGTAATAGGTCTCCATGCCAACGAGTCCGCATTCACGTGCCTTCGGCAAAAAGACCGCAAGCTCTTCAGGTGTGAGATTCAATAACGGATGAGCAAGCACGGGTACCGCGCCTATGCTTCTGACGTATTCTATCATGGCAAAAGCTTCGGGGCGCTCAGGCTCAATGTAAAGGCCCCTTTTCTTGGATAGCCATTTATCAAACGCCTCGCTCACAGACTTAACGTAACCGAGGCGAACAAGCTCTGCACCGATATGCGCGCGATTGAGCACAACCCCGGGATTCTCATCTATCATTCGCTCGATATCTACGCGAACACCGTTGCGCGCAAGCTTGTAACCGAGCAAAAGATTGCATTCTTCTTTCTTTTTCTTCCAGCCGTCCATCATCAACGTGATAGCCTCAAAATGCTCACTGCCGATAAAAAGTCCGAGAAGATGCAATTCTACAGAATGATAATTGACAGAAAACTCAACTCCGGGAACGGAGGTAACGCCTCTTTCTCTCGCGGCATTCAAAAAACGCGGAAGCCCGAGAACGGAGTTATGATCGCACAGCGCAATAGCACTGAGCCCACGCTCGAATGCTGCACAAACAAGCTCCTCAGGGGTATAAGTTCCGTCCGAAAACGTGGAATGAGTATGCAAATCAACCATTACTTATCCTCACCGACCATTGCAAGTATCATATCAACGGCGGCATCCACGTCAGCACTGCCAACGGAAAAATCGCAGATCTGCTCGTTGCGCTTTTCATTATCGATGGCAAGAATGCGCTTGACCTTTTCATCTGTGCTTGCTTTGCGCTCAATAATCGAAGTTATAAGCGACTTGCGGTCTCCTCCGACGTAAACGGTAACGACGTTCGGAAAATTGGTCTTCATCGCCATTGCACCGCATATATCCATTACGGTAATAACGTGCTTACCCTTACTGAGTATCGCCTCAACGTCAGCCTTGCGGGAGCCATAGAAATGATTTGCGTAATTAGTAAGCTCAAACAGCTCTCCGTTGTCGCTCATTTTATGAAATTCGCGGAGGCTGACGTGATTGAATCTGTCGTTATCGCTCGACATTTTAGCAGTCGTATAGCTTATTAGCCGCTCAAATCGGGAGCATCGTTCCACGATCTGACCGCAGATATCGTTTTTGCCGCTTCCCGTGGGTCCCACAAGACAAACCACTCCGGGTTCGCTTAGCTTAAAACGGTCAAGCTTAACGCTGTAGCTATCGGCGATGACCTCAACAAGCTTCAAAAACTCGTCGTAATTGTTTACGGCAAGCACTCCCGTAGCCTCGGTATTCCAAGGACGGCGCATAAGTATCGGATAAGCGGCGTGGGAATCAAGCACGTTATGCATTCCGTCGTCGAAAAGAATATCAACGTCGATCTTATCCTTGCGGGAGCCCATATAAATATGGTCAGAGGGTATCTCGGGGAATTCCTTCATAATACGCAGGGCTCGAATGCTCATAAACTGAGGGTACACCGAGGTGGAAACGAAAACCTCTGTCATCCTCGACAGCTTCCGAACGAATTCCTTTGCCCCCTCTATTACGGGCTGATTCTCGTAAAAGGTCGGATCGTTAAAGAACTCAAAGATAACGTCGGCGCGAGTTCCCATCTTTCCCCATCTGTCCACCTCTCTGACGGTGAGCGGTGGATCGAATTTATACTTTTCATTTGCAAGACGGATCGCATACGGAACGCATTCCATCAGCAGATCATCCACGTCAAGCGCCGTTGAAAGTCTGTATTTTTTATTCAATGCTCTTCTCTCTTTCATACAAAAGCAGATATTTTTTAGTTTTTGTCTAATTATTCAGCGGAATACACACAGATACCACGTCTGTACGTCTTTTTAACCTTAATGCTTCTTATATCCATCGGATCAACAACCAGTGGATCTTTATCAAGCAACACAAGGTCAGCATACTTCCCTTTTTCTACCGTTCCCTTTAGTTTTTCACATGAATATTGACGGGCGGCGTTAACGGTCACACCTTTCAACGCATCCAGAACCGAGATGCGCTCATCCTCCGCAAGTTTTACACCGTTTCTCGTGATCCTGTTCACAGCGCACCAGACTGTCTCAAGCATATCGGGCAAAATTACGGGCGCATCCTGATGAAACGTATAATCTACTCCAAGCTCGATGGCAGATCCCACGGGACTGATCCTCATTCCCCGTTCCTCTCCGAGGTTTTCAAGATGCACGTCGCCCCAATGGTAACAATGGGCAACGAAGAAGGACACCACAGCACCAAGCTCCTTAGCTTTCGGCAGTTGATCGCGCCCCATAAGTTGAGCATGGATAATAACCGGCTTCAGTTCTTTGAGGATTGGATGATCCTTTTCCGCTACCTCCAGACAGCGCAAAAACTGCTCTATTGCCGCATCGCCGTTACAGTGAACGAGGATCTGCGTATTATGCTTTGCGGCAGTGCAAAAGGCGTTTATGAGCTTATCATCGCTGACTGATTGCCTGTAGCAGGTGTCTTCCGTAAGATACGGCTTTCTCACCCACGCGGTACGAAGCTGGGGAGAACCGTCAAGGAATGCTTTGATGCCGCCAACGGAAAAATTCTCCATGCGGTTAAAGGAATCAAAACACTCTTTTAGCGGCGCATAATTTGCAGAGCCGCTGATATACGCCACGATATCAACGTCAAGCTCGCCAACGCCATTTATCAATTTATAAAGATCAAGACTTCTCTGTCCGATTCCCCCGTCCTGAACGGTGGTTATCCCTCTTGAAGTATAAAATCTGCAAGTCTCAGTAACCGCATCAAACAGTTGATTTACGGACTGCGGCGGTATGTATTTTGTAACTCTTTGCGCCGCCCCCTCCTTAAGGCATCCCGTCAGCTTACCGTCCTTAATTTCAAAATTCGGTGAAGAATCAGCGTCGGCTTCCGTGACTGCTCCGATATTCAGTGCCGCATAGTTGGCAACGATCATATGGGCGCTTCTGTGCCGCAGTACAAGAGGGTTGTTAGGGCATATCGCGTCAATTTCCGAAAGCTTCGGTGGCTCAACATCGTCAAAAACCGTATGATCGTAGTTATTGGCAACGATCCATTCACCCGGCATAATGTGCTTTTTATCAATATAAGCCCTCACTCTGCAAACAACCTCTGCAAGGCTCTTTGCTCCACGCACGTCACACTGTGCCATGTAACCTGCATTCATGGAAAAATGGCTGTGAGCATCAATAAATGCGGGCATCATAACTCCGCTGAATTCCACCAAATCAGCATCAGGATACCGCTTGGAAAGCTCATTCCTGTTGCCAACGTCAACTATATATCCGTCCTCAACGAGCATTGACTCAGCATAAAGGGGCTCTGCAATCGTCAAGATCCTTCCGCAGTATAAAACTCTCATAACATCACCTCCACTATATTTTACAGTTCAAAACCAATTATGTCAACAAGTTACTGCCAAAATAACGAAATGCCGCCCCGAAGGACGGCATTTCGACACCATATTTACGATTGAAAAAATAAATGCGAACAGATCAGTAATTACGATATGTATAAGCTCAGCAAGCGCCTTGAGCAATCATTGCATCGGCAACCTTGATAAATCCGGCGATATTGGCGCCGGCTACAAGATCATCACCGAGACCGTAATCGTTTGCAGCCTTAACGGAGTTATCGAAAATGTTCTTCATAATGGTCTTAAGCTTAGCATCGACCTCTTCAGCACTCCAGGAGTAACGCATGGAGTTCTGAGACATTTCAAGACCGGATACGGAAACTCCGCCGGCGTTAACAGCCTTGGAAGGAGCAACGATAACGTTATTTGCCTTGAGATATGCAACAGCCTCGTTGGTGGTGGGCATATTGGATACCTCTACGTAGTACTTAATACCGTTAGCAACGATCTTTTCAGCCTCGGCCATACCAACCTCGTTCTGAGTAGCGCAAGGCATAATAATGTCAACCTTAACGCCCCAGGGCTTCTCGCCGGGGAAGAACTGAACGCCGAACTTATCGGCATAGTCCTGAACTCTGTTGCGGCAGCTTGCGCGCATCTCAAGAAGGTAATTGATCTTCTCTTCGGTTGCAATTCCATCGGGATCGTATACGTAACCGTCGGGACCGGAAATGGTAACTACTTTACCGCCAAGCTCGTTAACCTTCTTAACGGTACCCCAAGCAACGTTACCGAAGCCGGAAACGGCAAAGGTCTTGCCCTTAATATCGTCGCCGAAGTGCTTGAGCATCTCAACTACGTAGTAAACCGCACCGTAGCCTGTAGCCTCGGGACGGATGAGAGAGCCGCCGTAAGGAATTCCCTTACCGGTGAGAACGCCGGTGAACTCGTCACGAAGTCTCTTGTACTGACCGAAGAGATAGCCGAT
Organism: Oscillospiraceae bacterium; assembly: GCA_015064505.1. GTDB lineage: Bacteria > Bacillota > Clostridia > Oscillospirales > CAG-272 > RUG12395. Next base: position 5,714 of record SVSB01000036.1, on the reverse strand, counting down.
CTCTCTTGCGCCAACGCCGATATCACCCGCGGGAACGTCGGTATTGGGGCCGATGTGCTTCTGAAGCTCGGTCATAAAGCTCTGGCAGAACGCCATAACCTCACGGTCGGACTTACCGCTGGGATCAAAATCGGAGCCGCCCTTACCGCCACCCATGGGAAGGCTGGTAAGAGAGTTCTTGAAGGTCTGCTCAAAGCCGAGGAACTTGATAATGCTGAGGTTAACGGAGGGATGGAAGCGGAGACCTCCCTTGTAGGGACCGATTGCACTGTTGAACTGAACGCGATAACCGGTGTTAACGCGGATCTGACCCTTATCGTCTACCCACGGAACGCGGAAGATGACCTGGCGCTCAGGCTCTACGAGACGCTCAAGAAGAGCTTCCCTTCTGTACATTTCTTCATTTTTTGCAATTACGGGCTCAAGAGATTCGATAACCTCTTTAACGGTCTGAATAAATTCAGGCTGATCGGGGAATTTCTTTTCCGTTGCTGCAATGACTTCACTTGCGTAGCTCATTTTATATACCTCATTAAATAAAATTTTGAAGATAATTTCAAAGACTCTTTCATTATATATCAATTATACAGCGCTGTCAATACACTTTTTGGCATTTTATGAATTTTACAAAAACAAATATTGCATTTCGCCTTAATTTTTCAAATCTTTCACAAAGCACCTGCGGCGCTTGTGCTGTATCTTATCAAAGCCGTTCCACTGGGCAAGTATCTTTGAGTTTTCCTCAAGCTGCGGACCGGATTCGGCCCTCACTATACCAAGATCACTGCAACCGTCCCAAACGTGACTGATAAGCACGGCGTTTATTCCCCTGCCCCTGAGCTTTGGATGAACCGCGGTAAGGAAAAGATCGATCGTATCGTTCTTGTGGAAAGCCTTCAGTATGCCGATAAATCCGAAGGGGAAAAGCCTTCCGTTTGATTTTTTCAGCGCGTCTGCAACTGACGGAGCAGTAACGCCAAAGGCAACGACCTCACCTTCCTCATCCTCAACTACGCACATAAGCTTCGGATTGACAAGAGGGGCGAATTTCTTTGCATATCTTTTTATCTGCTCGTCCGTAAGATCAACGGTTCCGTAAAGATCCGCATAGGCAATATTTACGAGCCTGAATATCTTTTCTATGTACTGCGGGTATTGCTTTACGGAAGTGATCTCCGCCTTATGCAACTTGAATCGCTTCAAAACAAGCTCGGAAAGTCTGGCTATCCTCGCTATATTCTCTTTTGACGGTACGTCGATAAGATATTCTATCCAATCAACGTCCTTAACGTAACCAAGGCGAGTGAGATGATCTATGTAATAAGGGTGATTATAGTAAGTTATAAACATACTCTTATAATCGAATCCCTCAACAAGCATACCCTCACGGTCAAGATCTGAAAAGCCGAGCGGACCGTGGACAGCATCACACCCTTTTTCACGCGCGTATTTCTCAACGGTGCCGAACAGAGCTTCGCTTACTTCATAATCGTCAATAAAATCAACGCAGGAGAAGCGCATTCTGTTATAATTCCACTTTTCGTTGGATTTATGGCTCAAAATTGCGCCGATGCGCCCAACGAGCTTTCCGTCTTTGTAGGCAAGAAACGCCTTAAACTCACAATATTCAGTTGCGGGATTTTTATCGGGATCCCAATCGCTGATGTCGTCGGATAAAAAACCCGGGACGAACTGTTCAACGTTTCTGTAAAACTTGTTTGGAAAATCGGCAAATAGCTTTCTTTCTCTGCCGTTAATTACTTCTCTGATTTCAACCATATTAACTCCGTACAAAAAAGCCGCGGTCTCTTGCGAGACCGCGGCAAAAGATTATCGCTCCTCGCGGAAATATGAAAGTCCAAGGCTTGCGGGAGGCTGACTCTCGCGCTTATTTCGTGCGCTGGAAATGATAAGAACAACGATGGTAACAAGATACGGGAGCATCTTGAAAAGCTCCTGAGAGCTGCGGCTGAGTCCGGGTATAAACAAATAAAGTATATACAGACCGCCAAAGAGAATAGAACCGAGAATACCGAAATCAGGCTTCCATATTGCAAAAATTACAAGGGCAATGGCAAGCCATCCGCGATCTCCGAAGCCGTCGTTCGACCAAACGCCGCTTATGTAGTCCATTACGTAGTAAAGTCCGCCGAGTCCTGCAATTGCACTGCCGATGCAGGTAGCAAAATACTTATACGCGTTAACGTTGATACCTGCAGCATCCGCCGTTGCCGGATTTTCACCAACTGCACGGAGATGCAGACCTATACGGGTCTTTTTGAATACGAAAGCGGTAAGCAAAGCAATAACCACCGCAAGATAAGCGAGGAAACCGTAAGAGAGGAATATTCTGGTGAACCAGCTTACTTCCTTGGTGATCGGGATGGGGCTTCTGAAGAAAGCGCTTGTTCTGACGAGGGCAATGGAAGCAACCTCACTGCCCGTAAGCTTTGCAAGGGAGCCGCCAAAGAAGTTTCCGAAGCCGACGCCGAAGGTGGTCAGCGCAAGACCCGTTACGTTCTGATTAGCACGAAGAGTAACGGTAAGGAAGCAATAGATAAGTCCCATCAATGCAGAACCCAGAAGCGAGCAGATCATAGGGATAGCAATGGCAAGGAATGGATTAAGAGGAGTGCCGATGCCCATTGCATTCTCATAAAGGAAGGAACCGATAACGCCGCTGATACCGCCAACGTACATAATACCGGGAATGCCCAGGTTAAGATTACCGGACTTTTCCGTGATTATCTCACCGGTGGAACCGAAAAGCAGAGGTATGCCCTGAATGACAGCGCGCTGAATGAATGTTGCTATCATATCACTTTACCTCCTTATGGGAATTACGGAATATGAGCTTGTAGTTTATAAAGAACTCACTTCCGATGATGAAGAAAAGAATAATACCGGAAATTATATCGGCAAACGCCTGATTGAGACGGAATACCGTTGCGATCTCTCCGGCGCCTCTCTCAAGAAATACGAGGAGGAACGAGGTAAATATCATAAATATAGGGTTGAACTTCGCAAGCCAGGATACCATAATAGCGGTAAATCCGCGTCCGTCGGCAGTGGTAGTTGCAATCGTGTGATTGGTACCGCCGACCAGCAGAAGTCCCGCAATGCCGCAGACGGCACCGGAAAGGATCATGGTACGGATAATGACCCTCTTTACGCTGATGCCAACGTATCGGGCGGTATTTTCGCTTTCACCTACTACGGAGATCTCGTATCCCTGCTTACTGTAGGTCAGATACACGTACATTAATAAGCAAAGAGCGAAAACGATGATAATGTTCAAAAGATAAAGGTTACCACCGATAGCCGGGAACCAACCCGTTTGGGTATCCTGATTGATAATACCGATAGTTCCCGATCCCTTCGGAACCTCCCACTTTACGATGAAGAAGCGAATGATCTGCATTGCAACGTAATTCATCATAAGAGTAAAGAGCGTTTCGTTAGTTCCCCATTTTGCTTTGCAAAGCGCGGGAATAAGCGCCCAGATAGCGCCTGCCGCCATAGAAGCAAGGAACATAAAAAGGAAAAGAAGAGGCTGAGGCACCTTATCACCGATAAGAAGCATACAGGCAGCGGTTGCAAGGCCGCCCATAAGCACCTGGCCCTCTGCACCTATATTCCAGAAACGCATCTTGAACGCGGGAGTTACGGCAAGAGAGATGCAAAGAAGCATTGCAATATTCTGCAGAAGAAGCCATACTCTGCGGGGAGTGCCGATCGCTCCTGCGATCATGGTGGAATAGATCTTAATGGGGTTCTGACCCGTGAGAACTACGGTCACAAGAGAACAGAACAAAAGTGCTGCAACTATTGCCACTCCGCGAATAAGCCAAGACATTTTCCTTGACATACCGTCCCGCTTGACCATACGGACGAAAGGCTCGTGTGTTTTTTCAATCTTGTTATTATTCATTTACACATTCCTCCCGTTAGTTAGCTTTAGCCTTGGTCATCAACATACCAAGCTCTTCTTTTGAGGTGCTTCTCGCATCAACGATGCCGGAAACGTGACCTGAGCTTATTACCATAATTCTATCGCAAAGCTCGACAAGAACGTCAAGATCCTCACCGACGAATATTACGGCAACTCCCTTCTCCTTCTGCTTGTTGAGGAGATTATAAATTACGTAAGATGAGTTGATATCAAGTCCTCTTACGGGGTAAGCTGCCATCAGCAGTGCGGGAGAGGAAGATATCTCGCGCCCTACGAGCACCTTCTGCACGTTACCGCCCGAGAGACGTCTCACCGGAGTCTCGGCACCGGGGGTTACAACCTCAAGCTCCGCAATGATCTTATCAGCAAGATCGTGGGGCTTCTTGCGGTCAATGAACGCCGACTTGCCTTTCCTGTAGCTGCGGAGCATCATATTATCGATAATGCTCATATTGCCAACAAGACCCATTCCGAGTCTGTCCTCGGGAACGAAGGAAAGTTTGACGCCCATCTCGCGGATCTCAAGAGGAGTGTGATCGCGTAGATTTGAAATAACGCCGGTCTTGGGGTTAAGGTAATCAATGGAACCGGTAGTTATGTGTTGAAGTCCCGCAATGGATTCAAGGAGCTCGCGCTGGCCGCTTCCCGAGATTCCGGCAATACCGAATATCTCGCCTGCCATTACGTCGAAGCTTACGTCGTCAAGGATCGTGACGCCCTCGCGGTCCTTGCACGATATATTTGAAACGCTGAGCCTTACGCAGGAATTGAGAGGCTCGGAGCGATCTATATTCAACTTTACTTTTTTACCGACCATCAGCTCGGTAAGAGATGCCTCGTTGGCTTCCGCAGTGTTAACGGTAGCAATATGCTCGCCCTTTCTCAGGACTGCAACGCGGTCCGAAATTGAGAGCACCTCGTGCATCTTATGAGTGATAATGATTATGGACTTACCGTCCTCGCGCATACGGCGAAGCACGGCAAAGAGCTTTGCGGTCTCCTGAGGAGTAAGCACCGCAGTGGGCTCGTCAAGTATAAGAATGTCGGCGCCTCTGTAAAGCACCTTAACGATTTCAACGGTCTGCTTTTCGGAAACGGACATCTCGTAGACCTTCTTATCGGGGTCAACGACGAAGCCGTACTTCTCGGAGATCTCAACGATCTCTTTCTTTGCCTCGTTCAGATCGTAACGCTTGCCGTCATTAAGACCGAGAATGATATTTTCAACGGTACTGAAAACGTCAACGAGCTTGAAATGCTGATGTATCATGCCGATGCCGTGATCAAATGCATCCTTCGGGGTGCGGATAACGACCTCTTCACCGTTTATGTATATATGACCTTCGTCCGGAAAATAAATTCCCGAGATCATATTCATAAGGGTTGTCTTGCCGCTGCCGTTCTCGCCGAGAATGGCAAGGATCTCTCCGCGCATAACGGAAAGGTCAACGTTGCGGTTAGCTACAAGACTTCCGAAAGTCTTTGTTACGCCTTTCAGCTCTATCGCCGTGTTATTCATACGCACCTCCGAGGACATGTGGACATTTGTGAAAGCACAATAATATCAAATTAAACGGGTTAGCGGACCTGTCGCAAAAAACGACAGGTCCGCAAAAACAATTAATACTTCTCGTTAAGAAGCTTGATTCCGTCGATCTTGAGATCGAAGTAAGGAGCAGAGCGCTTCTCGGACTCGTGGAAATATCCGTCGGAAACCACCTTGGTATCGGGAGTGTAGGCGTCGTCGGTGTCAACATCGGCA